>NZ_JACCQC010000011.1:0-221926 GCF_015712225.1 Burkholderia sp. 9775_39
CTCCCGCCCCGCCGCCGACGACGACGCGCCTGCCCCGTCGTCCGGTTTGCTGTGGGACGAACCGTCCCCGCCGGCCGCCGCGCCGAAAAAAGGCCGCCGCAAGCGCGGCGTGCTGCCTGCGCCGATCCCGGCCGACGTGGCCGCCGCCGCGGCCGGCCTGCCGCCGAACGTGCGGCTCGGCACGTCGTCGTGGTATTTCCCCGGCTGGAACGGCATCGTCTTCGACGGCGATTTCGCGCAGACGAAGCTGTCGCGCGAAGGGCTGCAAGCGTACGGCGCGCATCCGCTGCTGAGGAGCGTCAGCCTCGACCGCTCGTTCTACGGCCCGCTGTCGGTGGCCGACTACCTGCGCTACGCGCAGCAGGTGCCCGACGATTTCCGCTTCGTCGTGAAGGCGCCGGCCGCGGTGACCGACGCGGTGATCCGCGGCCGGCGCGGCGAGCCGTCCGGGCCGAACCCGACCTTCCTCGACGCACCGCTCGCGACCCGCGAATTCGTCCAGCCGTGCCTCGACGGGCTCGGCCGGAAAGCCGGCGTGCTCGTGTTCCAGTTCTCGCCGCTGCCCGATCAACTGCTCGCGGCGCCGGCCGCGCTGATCGACCGGCTCGCGGCGTTCTTCGCGGCGCTGCCGCCGCTGCCGCCGGATGCCGACGGCCCGCGTTACGCGATCGAGATCCGCGACGCGAGCCTGCTCACGCCGCGCTTCATCCGCGCCCTGGCCGCGCTCGGCGTGCGCTATTGCGTCGGCCTGCACGCGCGGATGCCCGACCCGCTGCGCCAGGCCGCCGCGCTCGCACTGCTCGACGGCGACGCGCCGGGCCCGCTGATCGTGCGCTGGAGCCTGCACGGCGGGTTCAAGTACGAGCAGGCGAAAGCGAAATACGAGCCGTTCGACAAGCTCGTCGACGAGGATCCCGCCACCCGCTCGGCGCTCGCCGAACTGGCCGCGCGCTACGCACTGGCCGGGCAGCCGGTGATCATCACGATCAACAACAAGGCGGAAGGCTCCGCGCCGCTGTCGTGCATCGCGCTCGCGCGCGAAATCGCCGCCGCGTGCGCGCAGTGGCGCAACGAGGCGGCGTGATCGCGGCGTGCGCCGTCGACGCTCACGCGCCGCGCAGCGACTTCAGCCGGTGCGCGAACTTCTGCCGGAATTTCGCGAGCTTCGGCCCGATCACGACCGAGCAGTAGCCCTGCCCCGGATTGCGCGCGTAATAGTTCTGATGATAGTCCTCGGCCGGCCAGTAATTGCCGTCGAGCGGCACGACCTGCGTGACGATCGGCTGGCCGAACACCTGCTCGCGCTCGAGCTCGCGGATCATGTCGAGCGCGGTATCGCGCTGCGCATCCGAATGCGTGAACACGACCGACCGGTACTGCGTGCCGACGTCGTTGCCCTGCCGGTTCAGCGTGGTCGGATCGTGCGTCGCGAAGAAGATCTCGAGGATCTCGCGATAGCCGATGCGCGCCGGATCGAACGTCACGTTGACGACTTCCGCGTGGCCCGTGTCGCCTTCGCAGATGTCGCGATAGCCGGGATTGCGCGTATGGCCGCCCGCGTAACCCGACTGCACGGCCGTCACGCCGTCGACGTCGAGAAACACGGCCTCCGTGCACCAGAAACACCCGCCTCCGAGCGTCGCGGTTTCAAGCATCTCGTTCCCCATGAAATCAGTCCCTCGTGGATGACGGCAGCCGGCACGCCCGTGCCGGCGCCATCGTTTCGCGTCGCCGTTGCCCGCCCGCGAGGGGGAGGCAGCGGCACTTCGTCAAGTATCTCACTCGCGCGCGCAACTGGCAGATCGGACAGGGCGCCGCACGCGCCCCGCCGCGTGTTTCTCGTCTACACTTAGGCACGCGCAAGCGACGGCCAACCCGTCGCGCCCGCCCAGCGTCCGATGCATGCCCGACCCCGATGCCACCATCATCTGCCGGAACATCGATATGCACGCCTTAACAGACATCGCCTGCGTCGCGGGCCCGGTCGCCGCTCCGTCGATCGCACCATCGCAGTGGCACGTGCCGGTTTCGCGGAGCGCGCCGCGCGGCACCCCCTCGCCTTTTCCCGCTTTCACGACCTGATGCACGGCATCGCGCGCGTCGCCGACGCGCGCGGCCACCGCAGTCCGCACGTCCGCAACGAACGGCCGTGCGTCCACGATCCGACACCATCCGGAGGACATCACCATGAGCATGCGGCCCGACCCGACGTTTCACGCTTCGCCCGAACTTGCGATGCAGGCGCCGGCGGAGGAGTTTGCCTATACGTTGTTGCTGAGCCCCGATTTTTCCAGACCCGATGCGCTTGCCGTGATCGACGTGAAGCCCGGTTCGTCGACGTACGGCAAGATCGTGCACACGGTGACGATGCCGAACACCGGCGACGAGTTTCACCACTTCGGCTGGAATGCGTGCTCGTCGTCGCTGTCGCCGCTGACCGGCCATGCGTTCCTCGAGCGCCGCTTCCTGATCATTCCCGGCCTGCGCTCGTCGCGCATCTACGTGATCGACACGAAGCCGCATCCGACGCAGGCGCGCATCCACAAGATCATCGAGCCCGACGAAATCTTCGCGAAGACCGGCTATTCGCGGCCGCACACCGTGCATTGCGGACCCGAGGGCATCTACGTGAGCACGCTGGGCGGCGCGGGCAAGGACGGCACCGACGGCGCGCCTGGCATCTTCATCATGGATTGCGAGACCTTCGACGTGCTCGGCCGCTGGGAGATCGACCGCGGCCCGCAGGACAAGCATTACGACTTCTGGTGGAACCTGCCGCGCGACTACATGGTGTCGAGCGAATGGGCGCTGCCGCCGCAATTCGAGAACGGGATCGTCCCGGAGGATCTGCTCGCGAACAAGTACGGGCACCGGCTGCATTTCTGGGACCTGCGCGCGCGGCGCAACGTGCAGACGATCGATCTCGGCGCGCAGCACCAGATGGCGCTCGAGGTGCGGCCCGCGCACGACCCGGTGCGCGAATACGGATTCGTCGGCGTCGTGGTCGATACGACCAATCTCGAAGGCTCGATCTGGACCTGGTGGCGCGAAGGCGGCAAGTTCCATGCGAAGAAAACCGCGACGATCCCGGCCGAACCGGCCGCGGCCGATGAGCTGCCGCCGCTGCTGCAAGGATTCGGCGCGGTGCCGCCGCTCGTGACCGACATCGACCTGTCGCTCGACGATCGCTTCCTGTACGTGTCGTGCTGGGGCACCGGCGAGATGCGCCAGTATGACGTGTCGGACCCGCACCACCCGGTGCTCGCGGGGTCGGTGCGCATCGGCGGCATCGCGCGCCGTGCGCCGCACTCGAACGGCCGCACGTTCGCGGGCGGCCCGCAGATGGTCGAGATCAGTCGCGACGGCCGGCGCGTGTACTGGACCAACTCGCTCTATTCGACGTGGGACGACCAGTTCTATCCGGACGGCGTGCCGGCCGCGCAGGTGCTCGCGCACGCGGGGCCGGACGGCGGGCTGACGCTCGCCGACGACTACTGGGTCGAGTTCCCCGACGGCTACCGCGCGCACCAGATCCGGCTCGAAGGCGGCGACTGCTCGACCGACTCGTTCTGCTATCCGTCGGTCAAGCGTTGAGCACCGGCCTTCACGCGTCGTTCGCGCTGTGGGCGGCCGTGCTCGCGAGCGGCGTCTATCACGGACTCAACCCGGCGATGGGCTGGCCGCTCGCGGTGTCGAACGCGCTGATGACGCGCCGCGGCGGCGCGCTCGTCGCGGCGCTCGGCTATCTCGCGCTCGGTCATGCGCTGGCCGTTTTCGCGGTGATGCTGCCATTCGGGCTGCTCGCCGCGCTGCTCGCGTGGCAGTCGGCGATCCGGATCGGCGCGAGCGCGCTCGTGATCGGCTTCGGCGCGGTACTGCTGATCCGGCGCCGACATCCGCGGGCGCTCGCACGGATTCCGCCGGCGCGGCTCGGCCTGTGGTCGTTCGCGGTCGCGCTCGCGCACGGCGCGGGGCTGATGCTCGTGCCGATCTACCTCGGCCTGTGCGGGCTCGACCGGGATGCCGGCCACCGCGCGGCGGCGCTGCTCGTCGATGCGCACCTCGGCATGGCGCTCGTCGTCGCCGCCGTGCATGCGGCCGCGATGATCGCCGCCGGCGGCGGGCTCGCGTGGCTCGTGTACCGTTATCTCGGGCTGAAGTTCGTGTCGCGGAGCTGGTTCAATCTGGATGCGGTGTGGGCGTCGAGCCTGATCGTGACGGGAGCGTTGTCGCTCGGGCTGGCGGCGGCGCGATAGCGCGGGCAGCGATGGCTCGCTGGCGCAACGAGGTGCCGGGCGCAACGGCCGCACCGTTAAAAAACGTGACGGAACGGCGCTGCCGGCCGCGCGCCGCAGTGTTCGCTACGCCACCCTGCCGTCGCGATGCGCCGCCCGACCGGGTCCGGCGCCCTCGATTCCGTTAAAATCGGGCCATGCGCACCCCTTCCCAATCGACCGCCTCGTCGTCTTTCGTCCGCCGCGCCCGTCACCCCCGTGCCGTGTCGCGCCCGCCCGTCCCGTTCCGGATGGCTGCCCGATGAGCCACGCCAATCCGCCGGATTTCGACTCGGCCGCCTTCCGGCAGGCGCTCGGCCAGTTCGCGACGGGCGTGACGGTGATCACGACGCGCGCGCCGTCCGGCCAGCTGATCGGCATCACCGCCAGTTCGTTCAATTCGGTGTCGCTCGATCCGCCGCTCGTGCTGTGGAGCCTCGCGCACAAATCGGCGTCGACGCCGGTGTTCCGCGGCAACAGCCATTACGTGGTGAACGTGCTCGCGGCGTCGCAGTTGGACCTGTGCAAGCGCTTCTCGACCTACAAGGGCGACCGCTTCGAAGGAATCGCGCACGCGGCCGGCAACTCGGGGATGCCGGTGCTCGACGGCGCGCTCGCATGGTTCGAATGCCACAACCGCAGCCGCTACGACGAAGGCGACCACGTGATCTTCGTCGGCGAAGTGGAACGCTGCGGCGTGCGCGCCGTAACGGAAACGGCGCCGCCGCTCGTGTTCCACGGCGGCGGCTTCCACGGCCTCACACCGCTTTGATCGCCCCCGTGCGCGCCAGCCCGACCGGCGCGCCGGCTTCGTCCTTCAGCGTCTGCAGCACGATGTTCGACCGGATGTCCATCACGCCCGGCGCCTTGTAGAGGCGGTTCAGCACGAAATCCGAATAGTGCTTGAGGTTGTGCGCGAGCACGCGCAGCAGATAGTGGCTCTCGCCCGTCACGACGAACGCGCCGACCACCTCCGGCCATTCGCGCAGCGCTTCCGCGAAGCGCTCGTGCCATTGATTCTCTTCGTTGCGCATCGACACCTGCACGAACGCCTCGAGCTCGAAACCGAGCTTCTCGCGGCTCAGGCACGCGCGATAGTGCTCGATCACGCCCTGCTCCTCGAGCAGGCGCATGCGGCGCAGGCAGGCGGATGGCGAAAGCGAGATGCGTTCGGCCAGGTCGAGATTGCTGATTCTGCCCTCCTCCTGCAGTACCGCCAGAATCCGGCAGTCGGTGGCATCGAGCGTGATCGCGTGCATTTTTGGTCCCCGTTTTCCCTCTGAGTCGAATTATCTGCCAATCCGGCGGATTGTCCATGTTTATTTCGCAAGCACTTTCTGCGAGCGTCCACCTATCATTCGAAGGATCGACTCACGCTTCGTCATGCCATGGACACACTCTGGGACATCTCACCGCCGGTCAGCCCCGCCACCCCCGTGTGGCCGGGCGATACGCCGGTTGCCGTCGAACGCGTATGGCGGATGGAGGCCGGCTCGCCGGTCAACGTCGCACGCCTGACGCTGTCGCCGCACACGGGCGCGCACTGCGACGCGCCGCTGCACTACGACGCCGACGGCGCGCCGATCGGCGCGGTGCCGCTCGACACCTATCTCGGCCCGTGCCGCGTGATTCATTGCATCGGCGCATCGCCGGTCGTGCGGCCGGCCGATGTGGAAGCCGCGCTCGACGGCGTACCGCCGCGCGTGCTGCTGCGCACGTATGCGCGCGCCGCGGTCGAGCAATGGGACAGCAATTTCTGCGCGGTCGCGCCCGACACCGTCGACCTGCTCGCCGCGCACGGCGTGAAGCTGATCGGCATCGATACGCCGTCGCTCGACCCGCAGGAATCGAAGACGATGGATGCGCATCGCCGCGTGCGCGCGCACCGGATGGCGATCCTCGAAGGCATCGTGCTCGACGACGTGCCGCCCGGCGACTACGAACTGATCGCACTGCCGCTGAAATTCGCGACACTCGACGCGAGCCCCGTGCGTGCGGTGCTGCGCGCGCTGCCCGCGCAGGCTTCCTGATTACCCGACCTACGACCTCACATCATGATGATCAAGACCCGTGAAGACGCGCTCGCGCTCGACCGCGACGACCCGCTGGCCCCGCTGCGCGACCAGTTCTCGCTGCCCGACGGCGTGATCTATCTCGACGGCAACTCGCTCGGCGCGCAGCCGCGTGCATCGGCCGCCCGCGCGCAGCAGGTGATCGGCGCCGAATGGGGCGAAGGCCTGATCCGCAGCTGGAACACGGCCGGCTGGTTCGCGCTGCCGCGCCGCCTCGGCGACAAGCTCGCGACGCTGATCGGCGGCGCGCCCGGCGAGACGGTCGTCACCGACACCATCTCGATCAACCTCTTCAAGCTGCTGTCGGCGATGCTGCGCCACCAGGCCGAGCGTGCGCCCGAGCGCCGCGTGATCGTGTCGGAGCGCTCGAACTTCCCGACCGACCTGTACATCGCGCAGGGGCTGATCGACCAGCTCGGCGGCGGCTACACGCTGCGCCTGATCGACGATCCGGCCGACCTGCCCGGCACGCTCGGCGCGGACACGGCCGTCGCGATGATCACGCACGTGAACTACCGCACCGGCTACATGCACGACATGCCGGCCGTCACACAGCTGGTGCATGACGCCGGCGCGCTGATGCTGTGGGATCTCGCGCACTCGGCCGGCGCAGTGCCGGTCGACCTGAACGGCGCGCGCGCGGACGGTGCGGTCGGCTGCACGTACAAGTACCTGAACGGCGGCCCCGGCTCGCCCGCGTTCGTGTGGGTGCCGCAACGCCATCTCGCGCATTTCTCGCAGCCGCTGTCCGGCTGGTGGGGCCACCGCGCGCCGTTCGCGATGCAGCCGGGCTTCGCGCCCGATCCGGGCATCGCGCGTTTCCTGTGCGGCACGCAGCCGATCGTGTCGATGTCGATGGTCGAATGCGGGCTCGACGTGTTCCTGCAGACCGACATGGACGCGATCCGCCGCAAGTCGCTCGCGTTGACCGATGCCTTCATCGCGCTCGTCGAAGCGCGCTGCGCGGGCCTGTCGCTGAAGCTCGTCACGCCGCGTGCGCATCACCAGCGCGGCTCGCAGGCGAGCTTCGAGCATCCGCACGGCTACGAAGTGATGCAGGCGCTGATCGCGCGCGGCGTGATCGGCGACTATCGCGAGCCGTACGTGCTGCGCTTCGGCTTCACGCCGCTCTATACGCGCTTCGCCGACGTGTGGGATGCGGTCGAGACGCTGCGCGACATCCTCGCCACCGACGCGTGGAAGGCGCCCGAGTTCGCCGAACGCGGCGCGGTGACCTGACCGGTTCTGCGCGGCGCGCCGCCGTTGCATGCGGTGCGCGCGCCGCGCATTCATCATTCAAATCTGGAGAAAGTCGTGAATTCTGGTCATATGCAGCCCCCCGGCGGCGACGCGCCGGCAGGCTGCCCGTTCTCGGGCGCACGCGCCGCACAACCGGCGCAAGCCGCGCACGAAGCCCCGCACGTGCCGGGCGAGGCCGACGCTCAAGCCGGCTGGCACAACGCGCAGCTCGATTTCTCGAAGTCGATGAGCTATGGCGACTACCTGTCGCTGAATTTGATCCTCGACGCGCAGCATCCGCTGTCGCCCGATCACAACGAGATGCTGTTCATCATCCAGCATCAGACGAGCGAGCTGTGGATGAAGCTTGCGCTGTTCGAATTGCGCGGCGCGCTCGATGCAGTGCGCACGGACGCGCTGCCGCCCGCGTTCAAGATGCTCGCGCGCGTGTCGCGCATCCTCGAGCAGCTGGTGCAGGCGTGGAACGTGCTGTCGACGATGACGCCGTCCGAGTATTCGGCGATGCGGCCGTATCTCGGCCAGTCGTCGGGCTTCCAGTCGTACCAGTATCGCCAGCTCGAATTCCTGCTCGGCAACAAGAACGCGCAGATGCTGCAGCCGCATGCGCACCGGCCCGACATCCTCGAACAGGTGCGCGCGACGCTCGAGGCGCCGTCGTTCTACGACGAGGTCGTGCGCCTGCTCGCGCGGCGCGGGTTCCCGATCGCGCCCGAGCGGCTCGAGCGCGACTGGACGCAGCCGATGCGGCACGACGAGACGGTCGAAGCCGCGTGGCTCGAGGTCTATCGTCATCCGCAGCAGCACTGGGAGCTGTACGAGATGGCCGAGGAACTGGTCGATCTCGAGGATGCGTTCCGTCAGTGGCGCTTCCGTCACGTGACGACGGTCGAACGCATCATCGGCTTCAAGCAGGGCACCGGCGGCACGAGCGGCGCGCCGTACCTGCGCAAGATGCTCGACGTCGTGCTGTTCCCCGAGCTCTGGCACGTGCGCACCACGCTGTAACGCACGTCACGCGCCCGCCGTCACGACGACGGGCGGGCGAGTTCCTCCCCTTCGCGCGGCGGCGCGGGCACGCGCGACAGCCGCGGAATGTGCCGCCGCACCGCGAGCAGCGCGACGCACACCACGCCCATCGCCACGGCCAGCATCGTCAGATACGCGCCCGCGCCGCCCGCCGTGATCACGATCGCGCCCGCGAATGCGCTGAGGATCGCGCCGAGCCGGCCGAACGCGAGCGCACTCGCGGTGCCCGTCGCACGCACGGCCGTCGGATAGATGTACGCGCACAGCGCATACATCGTCGACTGCACCGCGTTGACGAACAGCCCATGCAGGCCGAGCCCGACGATCAGCCAGCCCGTGTGGCGGCTCGCATCGACACCCATCAGCCACACCGCGCTCGCCGCGCCGCCGATGCTGCACAGCGCGAGCGGCCAGCGCGAGCCCGCATGCGCGATCGCCCATGCGCACAACAACGCGCCGATCACGCCGCCGAGGTTGTACGCGGTGAGCCCCGAGCCCGCGACCGACACGCTCAACCCGCTCGCCGCGAGCATCGTCGGCAGCCAGCTGAACGCCGCGTACACGGCGAGCAGGCACATGAAGAACGCGCACCACAGCGCGATCGTGTCGCGCGCCTGGCCGCTCGCGAACAGCGCGCCGAAGCCCCCGCGGCTGCCCGGCGCGCGGGCGTCCTTCGTATCGGTGAACACGGTGCCCGGCGCGACCGGCCGCTGCATCCGCGCGAGCAGCGCGCCGAGTTCCGGCCAGCGTGCGGGGCGTCGCGCGAGATAGCGCGGCGACTCGGGCAACGCGCGCACCAGCACGAAGCCGAGCACGAGCGGCAACGCACCGCCCGCGAAGAACAGCCCGCGCCAGCCGTAGCGCGGCAGCACCTCGTGCGCGAACAGGCCGGCCAGCATCCCGCCGAGCGGCACGCAGACGATCGTCGCGGTCACCATCATCGTGCGGCGCCGCGCGGGCGTGTATTCGGCGGTCATCGTCGTGGCCGTCGGCAACGCGCCGCCGATCCCGAGCCCGGCGCAAAAGCGCAGCATCGCGATCGTCGCGACGTCGGGCGCGAAGCCGATCGCGCAGGTCGCGAGGCCGAACAGGAACACGCTGCCGATCACGGCCTGGCGGCGGCCGAAGCGGTCCGCGACGAGCCCGGCGCACGCGCTGCCGATGCCCATCCCGACCAGCCCCGCCGCGACGGCCGGCGCGAACGCGCCGCGCGTGATACCCCATTCGCGGATCAGCACGGGAATCGCGAAGCCGATCAACTGGCCGTCGAAGCCGTCGAGCACGATCGCGAGCGCGGCGAGCAGCACCACGCAGCGCTGCATCAGCGTAAACGGCCCGTCGTCGAGCGTCGTGCCGATGTCGATCGACGGCGGCCGCCGGCCATCCAGTGCGTCGTGCGTGCTCATGCGGCCTCCCGGGCGCCGCGCGTCGGCGGCAACGTGCGCGACCGGCGCGCGGCAAGACAGCGGCATTCGATGGTTTTCATGGCGTCTCCGGTTGTCCGGGCTGGCGCGCATGCGTGCCCGGATCTCGTGCTGTGCATCGACCGGCGCCCGTGCATCGGCGTCGGCGTCTTGTTCCACCCTTCACGACCCGGCGCCATCGCCCCGCGGGCGCGGCCTCCGTATCGTCATGCGGCGCGAGCCGGCCGCCGGCCTGTGGCTCAGTTCGTCCGTGCGTCGATCAACCGGACGAGCGCGAGCAGCGTCTCGGCATGCGGCACCGCGACGCCCGCTTCGCGCGCGGCCGCGACGACCTTGCCGCTGATCGCGTCGATTTCGGTGCGGCGGCCCGCGAGCACGTCCTGCAGCATCGACGGGCGATGGCCGCGATGGTCGCGGATCGCATGCTCGACGTTGCGTGCGACGCGCTCGCCGTCGACCGCAATGCCCTTCGCGCGCGCGACGGCGGCCGTCTCGGCCGCGATCGCCAGCGCGAGCCGCGGCCCGTCCTGATGATGGCCGAGCTGATCGACGGTGCAACCCGTCGTCGCGCACAGCGTGTTGAGCGCCGCGTTGAACGCGACCTTCTCCCAGATCGCGGCCCACACGTCGGCATCGAGCGTGCAGGCGAGCCCCGCGCGCGACAGCGTGTCGGCCACGGCCGTCGCGAACGGGCGTGCCGCGCCGTCGGCCGTCATCATGCGGATCGTGCCGGCGCCGTGCGAGCGCACGTGCGCGGGCCCGGCCGCATCGGCCGGCCACGTCGTCACGCCGACCAGGATGCGCTCGAGCGGCACGAACGCATTCAGCGTCTCGACGTTGCCGAGCCCGTTCTGCAACGTCAGCACGAACGTGTCCGGCGTCAGCAGCGCGCGCACGCCGTCTAGCGCGGCGCGCGTGTGCAGCGATTTGGTGAAAACGATCAGCAGATCGAACGGTGTGTCGGGCGCGGCGGCCGCGGCCGCATTCGCGGCGTCCGGCCGCACGGCCTGCAGCGTGCGAATGCGCCGTTCGCCGCGGTCGTCGTCGATATGCAGCCCGTCGCGGCGGATCGCATCGAGATGCGCATCGTTCACGTCGATCAGCGTGACGGCTTCGCCGCTTTCGGCCAGTCGCGCGCCGAACAGCGAACCCATCGCGCCGGCGCCCAGAATTGCAATTCTCATCGTCGGCGGCCTCGTCAGAACGGATAGTGGCGCGGCGCCGTCTGCACGGTGATCCAGCGCAGGTCGGTGAACGCGGCGATGCCGGCCTTGCCGCCGAAGTGGCCGAAGCCGCTGTCCTTCACGCCGCCGAACGGCATCTGCGCCTCGTCGTGCACGGTCGGGCCGTTCACGTGACAGATGCCCGATTCGATGCGCGCCGCGACGCGCAGCGCCCGCGCGACGTCGCGGCTGAACACGGCCGACGCCAGCCCGAACGCGTTGTCGTTCGCGCAACGGATCGCGGCCTCCTCGCCGTCGACGCGCACGATGCCCTTCACCGGGCCGAACGATTCTTCCGCGTAGATGCGCATCGCCGGCGTCACATGGTCGAGCAGCGTCGCCGGGAACAGCGTGGTGTCGGCCTTGCCGCCGCACAGCAGCGTCGCGCCGTGCGCGAGCGCATCGTCGATCAGCGCGTTGCAGCGCTCGACCGCCTTCGTGTCGATCAGCGAACCGAGCACGACGGGCCCGTTGCGCGGATCGCCGAGCGGCAGCGACGCGGCCTTGTCGGCGAGCTTCGCGACGAACGCATCGGCGATCGCCGCGTCGACGACGATGCGCTCGGTCGACATGCAGATCTGCCCGGAATTCGCGAATGCGCCGAATGCGGCCGCGGCGACCGCCGCGTCGAGATCGGCATCGTCGAGCACGACGAACGGCGCCTTGCCGCCGAGTTCCAGCACCGACGGCTTCAGGTGACGCGCGCACGCTTGCGCGACGATCCGCCCAACCCGCGTCGAGCCGGTGAAATTCACGCGGCGCACGGCCGGATGCGCGATCAGCGCATCGACGACGGCGCCCGCATCGTCGGGCGCGTTCGTCACGAAGTTGACGACGCCCGGCGGCAGTCCGGCCTCCTGCAGCGCCTCGACGATCAGCCCGTGCGTGACGGGACACAGCTCCGAGCCCTTCAGCACGACCGTGTTGCCGCACGCGAGCGGCAGCGCGAGCGCGCGCGTCGCGAGGATCACCGGCGCGTTCCACGGCGCGATGCCGAGCACGACGCCTGCCGGTTGCCGCACGCCCATCGCGAGCGAGCCCGGCACGTCCGACGGAATCAGCTCGCCGCCGACCTGCGTGGTGAGCGATGCGGCCTCGACGAGCCCGCTCGCCGCGAGGTGAACGTTGAAGCCAGCCCACAGCGCGGACGCCCCCGTCTCGGCCGCCATCGCCGCAACGAACTGGTCGTGCTTCGCTTCGAGCGCGGCGGCCGCCTTCAGCAGCAAGGCGCGCCGCGCGCCGGGCCCGAGCGCGGCCCAGTCGGGAAATGCACGGGCTGCCGCATCGGCCGCCGCGCGCGCATCGTCGACGGTGCATGCGGGCGCTTCGGACGCGACTTGGCCGTCGAGCGGGTTGCGGCGCACGAAGGTCGCGCCGCCGGACGAGTGGCGGCGTTCGCCGCCGATCAGCATCGCTACGGTTTGCATGGAATCTCCGGAAGGACGCGCGCGGCGCGTCACGCAATCTCGACTTCGACGACGACCGGCGTCGCGGCACGCAGCGCGTCGGTCAGCGTGTCGCGCAGCTTCGCCGCTTCGGCGACGCGCACGCCGCGGCAGCCCATCCCTTGCGCGAGCGCGACGAAATCCAGGTCGGGCAGCTCGGTGCCCTGCACCGGGTCGCCCGGACCAAAGCCGAACACGGGCGCGAAATCCTGCAGCGCCGCGTAACGCCGGTTGTTCAGGATCACGAACGTGATCGGCAGTTTCAGCTGCGCGGCGCTCCACAACGCCTGGATCGAATACAGGCTCGAGCCGTCGCCGATCAGCCCGATCACGCGCCGGCCCGGCTGCGCGAGCGCGACGCCGACCGCGGCCGGCATCCCGTAGCCGAGCCCGCCGCTGTCCATCGTGTAGAACGTGCCGCTGCGCGTGAACGGCAGATGCTCCTGCATCACCGGCCGCGCGCTCGGCGCCTCCTCGACGACGATGTCGGACGCGTCGCGCACGTCGGCGAGCGTCTGCAGCGCGAACGCGACCGACATGCGCTCGCCGGCGGCGGGCGCGTCGACGCGTACCCGCGGCGCGCGCGCCGCGGGCATCGGCCGCTCGGGCGGCGCCGGTCGCGCGAGCAGGTCGCGCGCGGCGAGCCGCAAATTGCCGACGACCGCATCGCCCGACGGCGTCCACGCGGCGACGCCCGGATCGTCGACGAGCTGCACGAGCGTCGCGCCCGGCGGCACGTGCGGGCCGAAGCCTTCGATGTGATAGGTGAACGCGGGCGCGCCGAACGCGAACACGAGATCGTGCCCGTCGAGCCGCGCGACGATCTTCTCGCGAATCGCGGGCAGGAAGCCGGCGAACAGCGGATGGTCTTCCGGAAAGCTGCAGCGCCCCGACATCGGCGCGACGTACACGCGCGCCCGGTGCCGCTCGGCGAGGCGCACGACGTCGTCCCATGCTCCCGCGCGATCGACGGCCGCGCCGACCACGAACGCCGGGCGCCGCGCGGCGTCGAGCGCGTCGCCGAGCCGCGCGAGCGCGTCGGGATCGGGCCGCACGATGCTGCTGACGTCGCGCCGCGGCAGCCGTTCGGCCGGCTGGTCCCAGTCGTCGACCGGGATCGACACGAACACGGGGCCGCGCGGCTCCTGCATCGCGATGCGGTACGCGCGCGCGATCGCGGCCGGCACGTCCTGCGCCCGCGCCGGCTCGATGCTCCATTTCACGTACGGCTTCGGCAGCTCGGCGGCCTGCGTCGCGCCGAGGAACGGATCGAACGGCAGAATCGCGCGCGCCTGCTGGCCCGCGGTGACGATCAGCGGCGTGCGGTTCTTGAACGCGGTAAACAGAGTGCCCATCGCGTTGCCGACACCCGCCGCCGAATGCAGGTTGACGACCGCCGCATTGCCGGTGGCCTGTGCATGGCCGTCGGCCATCCCGACCACGACGGCTTCGTGCAGGCCGAGCACGTAGCGGAAATCGTCGGGGAAGTCGCGGAACATCGGCAGCTCGGTCGAACCGGGATTGCCGAACACGCGGTCGATGCCGAACTGACGGAGCAGGTCGACGACCGCGTCGCGGACGGTGATCGATGCGGAAAGGGGCGGATGGCCGGACATGCTCGGGTGTCTCCTCGATGACTGGGCGGTTTCCACAGTATCGAAGTGCAAGCCATTCTCGGATACTGTATTTTCTGCAAAAAGCCATTACGATCCGGCATGACTTTCGATCTCCGACAATTACGCGCGTTCACGACGATCGTCGCGTCCGGCAGCCTCGGCCGCGCGGCCGACGCGCTGCACGTCACGCAGCCGGCGTTGAGCCGGATCCTGAAGCGGCTGGAGGAACAGGTCGGCGCGCCGCTGTTCGAGCGCCATTCGAAGGGCGTGCAGCTCACCGCGTTCGGCGAGGCGCTGCTGCCGCATGCGACGCTGCTGCAGCACGAGGCCGAGCATGCGCGCGAGGAGCTCGACGCGATGCGCGGGTTCGCGAAGGGCACGATCAAGGTCGGCGCGGTGGGCAGCATCGCGAGCCTCGTGCTGCCGATCGCAGTCGGCCGCGTGCTCGACCGCTGGCCGAACCTGCGCGTCGAGATCATCGAAGGCGTGTGGGACCGGCTCGCGGAAGGGCTGATCAAGCACGAGATCGACCTCGCGCTGTCCGCGCACGGGCCAGATACCGACGAGATCGTCGCGATTCCCGAGTGCCGCTGGGAAGACCGCAGCCATATCGTTGCGGCGCCGCACCATCCGCTGCGAGCGCTCGGCCGCCCGCCGACGCTCGCCGATACGCTGCACGCGCGCTGGGCGATTCCGCCGCGCGGCACCGCGCCGTTCGACCACATGCGCGCGACCTTCGACGCGCACGGGCTGCCGCTGCCCGACATCGCGGTCGAGACGCGCTCGGTCACGACGCTCAAAAGCCTGGTCGCGCACGCCGGTTTCCTGAGCTGGATGGCCGAGCCGATGGTCGGCGCCGAGCAGCGCGCCGGCACGATCGACACGCTGCCCGTGCGCGAAGTGGTCGCGGTGCGCACGCTCACCGCGTTCCGGCGCCGCCACGGCATCCTGCCGGGGCCGGCCGGCAAGCTGCTCGACGAACTCGTCGCGCTCACGCGCGAAGGACGCTGACGTTCGTTTCCTGCCGGCTCCGCGTCCGCCCGGCCCGCGCGCCGCCGCAGCGCACCATCGAAATGCCGCGTCCCCGCCTTGACTTTCGTTCGCCCGAATACGATCATTCGCTCACACAAAGAGCAAATGATCGTATTCGACAGGACAGACAGGCAGGAAAAGGAGACACCGGATGAGCGAATCGCCCTCCGCCCACGCGCCCGTGCTGCTGCACATCGGCGCCGGCTCGTTTCACCGCGCGCATCAGGCGTGGTATCTGCATCGCGTGAACGCCGCCGTGCCGGCCGACGAGCGCTGGTCGCTGACCGTCGGCAACATCCGCGACGACATGCGCGCGACGATGGACGCGCTCGCCGCGCAGCACGGCGCGTACACGCTCGAAACCGTCACCCCGCAGGGCGAGCGCGCGTACGAGACGATCCGCGCGATCACGCGCGTGCTGCCGTGGTCGATCGACCTTGCCGCACTGATCGACGCCGGCGCCGATCCGGCCTGCCGGATCGTGTCGTTCACCGTCACCGAAGGCGGCTACTACCTCGACGAACACAACCGGCTCGACGTCGCCAATGCCGATCTCGCCGCCGACCTGCAGGGCGCGCGCACGACGCTGTACGGCGCGCTCGCGGCGCTGCTCGCCGAACGCGTGAAGCGCGGCGCGGGCCCGCTCACGCTGCAAAGCTGCGACAACCTGCGCAACAACGGCGCACGCTTTCGCGCCGGCATGCGCGAATTCCTCGAACGGCGCGGCGAAGGCGGCCTGCTCGCGTGGTTCGATGCGCACGTCGCGACGCCCAGCGCGATGGTCGACCGCATCACGCCGCGCCCGACCGCCGACGTGCGCGAGCGCGTCCTCGCGGCCACCGGCGTCGACGATGCGTGCCCGGTGATGGGCGAATCGTTCATCCAGTGGGTGATCGAGGACCGTTTCGCGGCCGGCCGGCCACGCTGGGAGCTGGCCGGCGCCGAACTCGTCGACGACGTGCATCCGTACGAGGAAGCGAAGATCCGCATCCTCAACGCGACGCACAGCTGCATCGCATGGGCCGGCACGCTCGCGGGCCATACCTACATCCACGAAGGCACGCACGCCCCGGCGATCCGCCGCTTCGCGCACGACTACGTGACGCAGGACGTGATCCCGTGCCTCACGCCGAGCCCGCTCGATCTCGCGCGCTACCGCGACGTCGTGCTGGAGCGCTTCGGCAATCCGTACGTGCTCGACACGAACCAGCGCGTCGCGGCCGACGGTTTCTCGAAGATCCCCGGTTTCATCGCGCCGACGCTCGTCGAATCGTTCGCGCGCGGCGCGGCACCCATCGCCACCGCCGTGCTGCCCGCACTGTTCCTGCGCTTTCTCGAACGCTGGGCGCGCGGCACGCTGCCGTATGCGTACCAGGACGGCGTGATGGACGACAGCAGCGCCCGCGCGATCGTCGGGGCCGCAGACCCCGTTGTCGCGCTCGGCGCGAACCGCGCGCTGTGGGGCTCGCTCGCCGGCAACGCGGCGCTGTTCGACGCGCTGCGCGCCGGGCTCGCGCGCGTCGACGCATGGCTCGCCGCACGCTGATGACCCGCGCGCGGCGCCCGGCCGCGCCACCGGGCGAACCCGCTTGGCACATGCCGTGCGGCACGGCTAAAGTAGCGGCTCCTCTCTGACGGAACGGATCGCTCATGTATCTCGGCATCGACCTCGGCACCTCGGAAGTGAAGGTGCTGCTGCTCGCCCCGGACGGCGCGGTCGTCGGCACCGCCGGCTCGCCGTTCAGCGTGTCGCGACCGCATCCGCGCTGGGCCGAACAGCATCCGGACGACTGGTGGCGAGGCACGCTCGCCGCGCTCGCCGCGCTGCGCGAACGGCACCCGCAGGCGTTCGCGCAGGTACGCGGCATCGGCCTGTCGGGCCAGATGCACGGCGCCGTGCTGCTCGGCCGCGACGATCGCGTGCTGCGCCCCGCGATCCTGTGGAACGACATGCGCAGCGCCGACGAATGCGCGCTGCTCACCGAACGCGCGCCCGATCTCCACGCACTGGCCGGCAACCTCGCGATGCCCGGCTTCACCGCGCCGAAACTGCTGTGGGTCGCGAAGCACGAGCCCGACGTGTTCGCGGCGACCGCGTGCGTGCTGATGCCGAAGGACTACCTGCGATTCCGGCTGACCGGCGCGAAAGTGTCCGATCCGTCGGACGCGGCCGGCACGCTGTGGCTCGACGTCGCGCGCCGCGACTGGTCCGATGCGCTGCTCGACGCGTGCCGGATGACGCGCGGGCAGATGCCGCGCATCGTCGAAGGCAACGCGCCGTCCGGCACGTTGCGCGCGGACGTCGCGCGCGAACTGGGGCTGTCCGAGGCCGTCGTGGTCGCGGGCGGCGGCGGCGACAACGCGACGAGCGCGCTCGGCATCGGCGCGATCCACGCGGGCGACGGCTTCGTGTCGCTCGGCACGTCCGGCGTGCTGAGCGTGGTCGGCGACCGCTTCATGCCGAATCCCGCGTCGGCCGTGCATGCGTTCTGTCATGCGATTCCCGACCGCTGGCAACTGATGAGCGTCGTGCTGTCGGCCGCGAGTTGCCTGCGCTGGGTCTGCAAGCTGACCGGCACCGACGAGCCCGCGCTGCTCGCCGAAGTCGAGGCGCTCGACGCCGACGCACTCGCGGCGGCGCCGCTGTTCCTGCCCTACCTGTCGGGCGAGCGCACGCCGCACAACGATCCGTACGCGCAAGGCGCGTTCTTCGGCATGACGCACGCAACCGACCGCGCGCACCTCGGCTACGCGGTGCTCGAAGGCGTGACGCTCGGCCTCGCCGACGGTCTCGACGCGCTGCACGCGGCCGGCGTCGAGACCGACCAGTTGTCGCTGATCGGCGGCGGCGCGCGCAGCGCGTTCTGGGCGCAACTGATCGCGGACGCGCTGAACGTGCGCACGCGTCAGCACGGCGGCGGCGAAACCGGCGCGGCGCTCGGCGCGGCACGGCTCGGCTGGCTGGCCGTCGGCGGCGATCCACATACGGTGCTGACCAAGCCGCCGGTACGCGCCGAATACGCGCCGGACGCCGCCCGCCATGCGCGGCTGCGCGAACGCCTCGACGCGTTCCGCACGCTGTACCGCCACGTGCGGCCGCTGTACGAACCGTCGCGCGCACGACTCGCGTAGGCGCCGCGCTCGCGCGACCGGCCGCCGGCCGCGCGCGCGACATGCGGTACAGTGGATGCCGTCATGCGGCCCGCCGGCCGGTCCGCGGGGCGGCCCCCAGATCCGAACCGAATCGCTATCGTGTCCAAGTCCTCAGAAAAACTCGATCTCGCCACGCGCGCCGCGTGGCTCTATTACGTCGCGGGCGACACGCAGAACGAAATCGCCGAAAAGCTGCAGGTGTCGCGCCCCGTCGCACAGCGCCTCGTCGCGTTCGCGGTCGAGAAGAACCTGATCCGCGTGCGCGTCGACCATCGGCTCGCCGACTGTCTCGATCTCGGCGCGCAACTGTCGAAACGCTACGGCCTCGCGATGTGCGAAGTCGTGCCGGTCGACGCCGATGCGCCCGACGCGATCGACCGCAAGCTCGCGGTCGCCGGCGCGCAGGTGATGGAGCGCTACCTGAACGAAACGCGGCCGATGGTGATCGCGGTCAGCAGCGGCCGGACGCTGAAGGCCGCGGTCGCGCAGATCGCGCAAATCGACCGCCCGCAGCACCGGCTCGTATCGATGGTCGGCGCGATCGCGGCCGACGGCTCGTCGAACCGCTACGACGTCGCGCAGTACATCTCCGAGAAAACCGGCAGCAAGCACTTCCTGCTGCCTGCGCCGCTGTTCGCGGACAGCGACGCCGAACGCGCGCAGTGGTGCAATCACCGGCTGTACCGGATCGTCGAGGCGCTGTCGGGCAAGGCCGACGTCGCGTTCGTCGGGATCGGCAACATCGGCCCGCACTGCCCGCTCTACGAAGACGGCTTCATCACCGAACAGGAGCGCGACGAGATGACCGCGCTCGGCGCGGTGGCCGAACTGCTCGGCGTGCCGATCGACGCGCAGGGCACGCAGATCACCGTGTCGACCAGCGCGCGCGTGACGAGCGTCGCGCTCGCCACGCCGCCGAAGCTGCCCACGATCGCGTTCGCCGGCGGCCCGAAGAAACACGACGCGGTGATTGCCGCGCTGCGCGGCGGCTGGCTGTCGGGGCTCGTCACCGACGAAACCTGCGCGCGCGCCGCGCTCGCCGCGAAGGCGGCCTGACGCCGCCGTCGCCATCGCGCACGCCGGCTCAGGCCGCGCGCGGCGCCGGAAATGCATGGCGGCGGGCGCGCCACGCGCCGACCCACGCCAGCGCCAGCAGCACGACGAGCACCCACGGAATCGCGCCGGCGCCCGTCGCGCCGAGCAGCATCCCGCCTGCGATGCCGCCACCGGCGATCGCGAGATTCCAGACCGTCACGAGCATCGACTGCGCGACGTCGGCCGATTCCCCCGCCGCGTTCGCAGTGGCGGTCTGGAACAGTGTCGGCGCACCGCCGAACGCGAGCCCCCACAGCACGACGCCCGCATAGACGACCGTCATCCCCGAGCCGGCGCCGAGCATCGCCGCCGCCAGCGCGAACAGCGCGATGCTGGCGAGCGTCAGGCGTCGCTGCGCGGCGCCGATCCACGCGCCCGTCAGCGCGATGCCGACCAGCGACGCGACGCCGAACACGAACAGCACCACGTCGACCTGCGCGCCCATCCGCACGCCCGCGAGGAACGGCGCGACGTACGTGTACAGCAGGTTGTGCGCGAGCACGTACGCGAACATCACCGCCAGCACCGGCCGCACGCCGGGCAGCGTCATCACGCCGAGCACCGGCTCGCGCGCGCCGGCCGCCTGCCCCGGATAGTCGGGCACACGCAGCCGGATCCAGCCGATCAGCACGAGCGCCGCGAGCGTGATGCCCGCGAACGCGATGCGCCAGCCGAACATCGCGCCGAGCGCGGTGCCCGCCGGAATGCCGATCGACATCGCCGCCGGTATGCCGAGCATCGCGATCGCGATCGCACGGCCGCGCAGCGACGGGTCGACCAGCCGGCTCGCGTAGCCCGCGAGCAGCGCCCACAGCAGCCCGGCCGACATCCCCGCGACGAACCGCGCAGCCAATGTGAGCGCGTAATACGGCGACCCGGCCGTCAGCGCATTCGAGACGACGAAGCCGGCCAGCGCCGCGAGCAGCAGCCGGCGCCGGCGCATCGCACGGGTCGCGGCGACGAGCGGGATCGCCGCGACGATCGAGCCGAGCGCGTAGACGGTCACCACTTGGCCGATCAGCGCCTCGGTCACGTGCAGGTCGGCGCTCATCAGCGGCAGCAGGCCGGCCGGCAGGGCTTCGGTGAGCACCGTGATGAAGCCGGCGGTGGCGAGCGCGAGCAGGTTCGCGACGGGCAAGCGTGCGCGGGCCGGCGTGGACGGATCTGCCACACGATCGATGGCGCGGTCGGAGACGGATGCGCACTCGCTCATCGCGCGCTCCGGTCGCCGACGCCATACACCGCATCGCGCACGTCGGTGACGATGCGCCCGTGCATCCCTTCGTACAACGTATTGGTCAGCGCGACGACCGTCAGCCCGGCCGCGCGGTCGACGAACCACGCATGCCCGTACGCACCGCCCCAGCGCCAGGTGCCGACCGATTCCGGCGATTGCGCGGCCACCGGGTCGTGCAGCACGGAAAAGCCGAGCCCGAAGCCAAACCCCGGCGCGTCGGGCAGGTCGTGCGCACCAGGCTGCACCCGCGCCATCTCGTCGATCCAGCGCGGTGCGAGCCAGCCGTCGAGGCCCGTGCGCAGCGTATCGAGCAGCGTCAGGCAATCGTGCGCGGTGCCGACCATGCCCGCGCCACCCGACGGCCACGCGGTCGCATCGAACGCGCGCGCCGGCTCGAAGCGGATGCCCACCGTGCCGTCGAATACCGGCACGAGATCGTCGTCCGCCATCCGGCGCGGCACGTCGGGCGTACTGACGTAAGGCGTCGCCAGACGCGCCGCGTCATGCGTGAAAAATGCCGTGTCGGTCATCCCGAGCGGCGTCGTCACGAGCGCCGCCACGGCGTCGGCGAGCGGCCGGCCGTCGACCGCCTCGATCAGCGCACCGACCACGTCGGTCGCAAGCGAGTAGCCCCACGACGTGCCGGGCGCGAACTGCAGCGGCACGCCGGCGATGCGCCGGACGTTCTCGGCGAGCGACAGGCTCGCGCGGTCCATCCCGTCGGACACGCCCGCGCGCGCATACGGGCCGTCGGCGTCGGCTTCGAGAAAGCGATAGCCGAGCCCGGCCGTATGCGACAGCAGATGCCGCAGCGTGATGTTCGCCGGCGTGCCGTCCGCGAGCGTCGGCGTGAACGCGGGCAGCCAGCGCGCGACCGGCTCGTCGAGCCCGATCTTCGATGTCGCGACCAGCCGCATCGCGGCGGCCGTCACGATCGGCTTGGATACCGACGCGAGCCGGAACAGCGTGTCCTCGCGCATCGGCGTGCCGGCTTCGCGATCGGCCAGCCCGGCCGCGCGTGCATAACGCAATTCGCCGTCGCGCGCGACCAGCACGACCGCGCCGACCGCGCGCGCATCGGCCAGCGCGCGGTCGAGCACGGCATCGAGCCGGGCGCGCAGCGCGGCATCCGGTTCGGCACGGCGGGCGGTGACAGGCAGTGATGACATGGCGTGACCTCGAACAGTGAAGGAACGCCCATCGTAGGGAGCCGGCACGAGAAGAAAAATCGGGTTAGAGTTCCGGACACTCCGGACATGGGTGTCCGCAATCGAGAACCTGCATGGAAAATCTTGGCGGCTTCGTCGTGTTCGTCCAGGTCGCGGAAACGCGCAGCTTCGTCGCGGCCGGCCGTGCGCTCGGACTGTCGGCGTCGGCGATCGGCAAGCGCATCGCGCGGCTCGAGGCACGCCTGAACGTACGGCTCTTTCACCGCAGCACGCGCAGCATCACGCTGACGGCCGAAGGCGCGCGCTTTCTCGAACGATGCCGGCGCGTGATCGCCGAAATCGACGCGGCCGAGCGGGAACTCACGCAGAGCGTCGAGGCGCCGCGCGGGCGGCTGCGCGTGAGCCTGCCGACGATCGGCACGTTGCTGTTGCCGGTGCTCGCCGACTTCATGGCCGCGTATCCGGAGATCGAGCTCGACATCGATTTCAGCGACCGGATCGTCGACGTGATCGACGAAGGCTTCGACGTGGTACTGCGCACCGGCCATCCGACCGATTCCCGACTGTCGTCGCGGCTGCTCGGCCACTTCCGCCAGCACCTGGTCGCGTCGCCCGACTATCTCGAACGGCACGGCACGCCGCGCACGCCAGCCGACCTCGCGCGGCACCGCTGCCTGCATTACCGATTCCCGAGCAGCGGCAAGCTCGAGATCTGGCCGCTGCGCGCGCCGCGCGCCGGCACGCCGCCGGAGGTGCCCGTCTCGATGGTCAGCAACAACGCCGAGACGCGCCTGTGCTTCGCGCTGCGCGGGCTCGGCATCGCATGCCTGCCCGAATTCTTCGTGCGCGACACGCTCGCCGACGGCAGGCTGTGCGCAGTGCTCGACGATCACGTCGCGAGCCGCACGCCGTTCTACGTGCTGTGGCCGTCCGGCCGCCATCCACTGCCCAAGCTACGCGCGTTCGTCGACTACATGGCCGAGCATTTGCGGCTGTAACCGGCGCGCCGCCGTCACGCCGCCTTCGCGTGCGCGCTCAGCCGCCGGAACGCCTGCCCGTTTTCGTCGAACAGGTGGCAGTGCTCGGGCTGCGCATGCACGCGCAGCGCCTCGCCGGTGCGGTACGTGTCGAGCGGCGGAATCCGCGCGATCAGCCCGTCCGGCGCGACGGCCGACTCCGCATACAGATACGCGGCATCGCCGAGCGATTCGACCGCCATCGTCCGCGCGGCGACGCCCGCCGCCGCCGCATCGACCAGCAGGTGCTCGGGCCGCACGCCGACGGTCACCGCCGCGCCGCGCTGCAGCCCCGCCGCGTCGACCGCCACGCGCTGCGTCTCGCCGCTGTCGAAGCGCACCAGCACGCCGCCCGCATCGGCCGATTCGACCGTGCCCTTCAGGAAGTTCATCTTCGGCGAGCCGATGAAGCCCGCGACGAACAGGTTCGCCGGCGCGTGATACAGCGCGTTCGGCGTGCCGACCTGCTGTACCGCGCCGCCCGACAGCACGACGATCTTGTCGGCGAGCGTCATCGCCTCGACCTGGTCGTGCGTCACGTAGATCATCGTCGTCTTCAGCTCGTCGTGCAGCCGCGCGAACTCCAGCCGCATCTTCACGCGCAGCGCGGCGTCGAGGTTCGACAGCGGTTCGTCGAACAGGAACACCTTCGGCTTGCGCGTGATCGCGCGGCCGATCGCGACGCGCTGCCGCTGGCCGCCCGACAGCTGCTTCGGCTTGCGATCGAGCAGGTGGTCGATGTGCAGGATCTTCGCGGCCTGCTTCACGGCCTGGTCGATCTCGGGCTTCTTCGCACCCGCGAGCTTCAGGCCGAACGCCATGTTGTCGTACAGCGTCATGTGCGGATACAGCGCATACGACTGGAACACCATCGCGATGCCGCGCTTCGCGCTCGGCACGTCGTTGACCTTCGCGCCGTCGATCAGCAGGTCGCCGCTCGAGATGTCCTCGAGGCCGGCGATCATCCGCATCAGCGTGGATTTGCCGCAGCCGCTCGGGCCGACGAACACGACGAATTCGCCGTCGGCGATGTCGAGGTTCACGTTGCGCAGCACTTCGGTGTCGTCGTAGCGCTTCGCGATGTTGCGCAGGAACACGCTTGCCATGATCTGTCTCCGTTCGTTCGTGATGCGCCGCCGTGCAGGCAGCGCCTGATCGTTGCTAGTGGGGCAGCACCGCGCCCGTCGCCTGCCAGCGCGCGACGTAGCCGGGCAGCTCGTGCATGTCGTCGAATACGTGACGCGCGCCGATGCTGCGCAACGCGTCGATCTGGGCCGCCGATGCGTGCCCGCCGCCGACGAAGCCGAGCACGGTCATGCCGGCCGCCGCCGCCGCGGTGATGCCGGTCACGCTGTCCTCGACGACCAGGCAATTCGCGGGCGCCGCGCCGAGCGTGCGCGCGGCCGCCAGATACACGTCCGGCGCCGGCTTCGGCCGCGCGACCGAATCCGCGCAGAACAGCCGGTCGCCGAAAAAGCGCGCGAGGCCGGTGCGTGCGAGCGCCGCCTCGACGTACGCGCGATAGCTGTTGCTCGCGCAGGCCGTCGTCAGTCGAATCGCGGCCAGCGCCGCATCGATGCCGTCGACCATCGGCGCGTTGACGGCCGCGGCCTCCACCGCGCGGCGGATCGCGTCGACGTCGTCGGCCGACAGCGTGCGGCCGACCGCATCGGCCGCCCCGGCCAGCACGCGCTCGATGCGCAGCCCGAGCAGCGGCATCACGGCCGGCCGCGCGTCGACGCCCGGCCAGCGCGCATCGAGTTCGCGCACGATCACGTCGGCGGCCACGGCCTCGCTGTCGATCAGCACGCCGTCGCAGTCGCAGATCAGCACGTTCACGCCATGATTTGCCGCGCTCATTTGACCGCCCCGAACGTGAGCCCGCGCACGAGCTGCTTCTGCGACAGCCAGCCGACGATCAGGATCGGCGCGACCGCGAGCAGCGACGCGGCGGACAGCTTCGCCCAGAACAGCCCTTCGGGGCTCGAGTACGACGCGATGAACACGGTCAGCGGCGCGGCGTTCGAGCTCGACAGGTTGATGCTCCAGAACGCCTCGTTCCACGACAGGATCACGAGCAGCAGCGCGGTGGACGCGAGCCCCGGCAGCGCCATCGGCATCAGCAGGTAGACGATTTCCTGCCACGTCGACGCGCCGTCGATGCGCCCGGCCTCCAGGATGTCCTTCGGGATCTCGTTGAAGTACGTGAAGGTCATCCACACCGCGATCGGCAGGTTGATCAGCGTGTAGACGATCACGAGCCCCGACACCGTATCGAGCAGGCCCGCGTTCTTCCACAGCAGGTAGATCGGCACCAGCACGCCGACCGACGGCATCATCTTGGTCGACAGCATCCACAGCAGCACCTTCTGCGTGCGGTGGTTCGGGAAGAACGCCATCGCGTAGGCGGCCGGCACCGCGAACAGCAGCGAGATCACCGTGACGCCGGCCGAGATCAGCACCGAATTCCACGCGAACGCGAAGTAGTTGCTGCGCGCGAACACCTCGCGGAAGCTGTCGAGCGTCGGCATGAAGAACAGCGACGACGCGTACGCCTGCTGCTCGGTCTTGAACGCGGTGATCGCCATCCAGAAGATCGGGAAGAACAGCAAGAGCGCGATCAGCCACGCGAGCGTGCCGGGCAGCGCGCGCCGCACGAGGTCGAACGCGGCCGGCGCGCGCCGGCCCGAGAAGGTCAGGTCGCTCATTTCTCGTATTCCCCTTTCAGGTTGCGCGCGAGCATCCGCACGAGGAAGAACGACACGACGTTCGCGACCACGACGGCGATGATGCCGCCCGCGGATGCGAGGCCGACGTCGAACTGCTGCAGGCCGAGCGCGTAGATCAGGTACGACAGGTTGGTCGTCGCGTCGCCGGGGCCGCCGCCGGTCGTCGTGTAGATTTCCGCGAAGATCGACAGCAGGAAGATCGTCTCCATCATCACGACGACGGCGATCGCGCGCTTCAGGTGCGGCAGCGTGATGTAGAAGAACATCGCGATCGGGCCGGCGCCGTCGATGCGCGCGGCTTCCTTCTGCTCCTGGTCGAGCGACTGGATCGCGGTGAACAGGATCAGGAACGCGAACGGCAGCCATTGCCACGCGACGATGATGATCACCGCGGTCAACGGGTAATCGGCGAACCAGTCGATCGGCGTCATCCCGAGCGCGCGCATCGCGTTCGCGACGAGCCCGTACACCGGATGCAGGATCATGTTCTTCCAGATCAGCGCGGAGACGGTCGGCATCACGAAGAACGGCGCGATCGCGAGCAGGCGCGCGACGCCCTGCCCGTAGAACTTGCGGTCGAACAGCACGGCCATCAGCACGCCGCCGACCACGGTGATCGCGAGCACCGCGCCGATCAGCACGAGCGTGTGCCAGATCGCCGGCAGGAACGACGGATCGGTCGCGAGGAAGCGGTAATTGTCGAACCCGGCGAAGCCCTTCACGTCCGGGTTCAGCAGGTTGTAGCGCGAGAACGAATACCAGATCGTCATCGCGAGCGGAATCGACATCCACAGCAGCAGCACCGCGACGGACGGCGACACGAGCCAGCTCGCGCCGCCGCGCGCGCGGCGCGGCGCGCCGGGCGGCGACGACGCGTCGCCGACCGACGGCGCGTGAGCGTGACTCAGGGGAAGACGCAGGTGACGCATGATCGGAGTCCCTCCGGTTGATGCGCGGGCGCGAACGGCCGCCCGCCTGTCCGCCTCGCCGGCCCGCGCCGTGTGCCACGGCGCACGACGCGGGCCGCGCGACGGCTTGCGCGTTACTTCTTGTAGCCGGCCTGCCGCACCGCGCGGTCGGCCGCGGCCTGGCCCGCGGCGAGCGCCTGGTCGACCGACATCTGGCCCGCGACCGCGCCCGCGATCGACTGGCCGACCACCGTGCCGAACGACTGGAATTCAGGAATCCCGACGTACTGCACGCCCGTGTACGGCACCTTCTTCAGCGACGGATCGTTCGGGTCGGCCGTCTCGATCGCCTTCAGCACGAAGTCGGAGAACGGCGCGGCGGCCTTGTACTCGGCGCGCTGATACGTCGACGTGCGCGTGCCCGGCGGCACCGACGCCCAGCCTTCGTCCTTGCCGACCATCTCGATGTACTGCTTCGACGTCGCCCACGCGATGAACTTGCGCGCGGCGTCCTGCTGCTTCGACGTTTTCGGCACGGCGAGCGCCCATGCCCACAGCCAGTGCGAGCCCTTCGGCGTCGCGGCGACCGGCGCGGCCGCGAAGCCGATCTTGTCGGCCACCTGCGACTGCTGCTTGTTGTAGAGCATCCCGGCCGCGACCGTCGCGTCGATCCACATCGCGCACTTGCCGGACGCGGTCAGCGTCAGGTTCTCGTTGAAACCGTTCGAGCTCGCTCCGGGCGGGCCGTTCTTCTTCAGCAGGTTCACGTAGAAATTGATCGCCTTCTTCCATTCGGGCGACGTGAGCTGCGCGTTCCAGTTCTCGTCGAACCAGCGCCCGCCGAACGTGTTCACGACCGTCGACACGTACGCCATGTTCTCGCCCCAGCCGGCCTTGCCGCGCAGGCAGATCCCGTAGGTGCCCTTCGACTTGTCGGTGAGCTTGTCCGCGAATTCGGCGATCTGGTCGTAGGTCGGCTGGTCGGGCATCTTCAGCCCCTTCGCCGCGAACAGGTCCTTGCGGTAGAACGTCATCGAGCTTTCGACGTAGAACGGCAGCGCGTAGAGCTGGCCGTTGTACGACAGGCTGTCGCGCGCGGTCTTCACGATGTCGTTCAGGTCGTAATCGGCCGGCAGGCCCGTGATCGGCGCGAGCCAGCCGCGCTTGCCCCACTGCGGCGTTTCATAGGTGCCGATCGCCATCACGTCGAACTGGCCGCTGCCGGTCGTGATGTCGGTCGTCGCGCGCTGGCGCAGCACGTTCTCCTCGAGAATCACCCAGTTCAGCTTGATGTCGGGGTTCGCCTTCTCGAACGCCGGCGACAGCTTCTTCAGCTCGATCATGTCGGGGTTGTTCAGCGTCGCGATCGTCAGCGTGCCGGCGGACGCCGCGCAGGCCGCCGTCGCGAGCGCGGCTCCGGCGAAACAGCGGGCGGCGGCGTCGAGCATCTTTCGTTGCATGGCATGTCTCCTGTGATTGTTCGAAATGTCGTCGGTCTTGCGTCGGTGTTGCGTCGTTTCCTTCGCGGCCCGTCATGCCGGCCGCTGCATGCCGCACGCGCGCGCATAGTGCGCGATCACGTCGCGTATCCGGTGGCGCACCCATGCGCGCGGCGCCTTCGCGAGGCCGCCCGCGCGGCATGCCGCGTAGACATCCGGCAGCCACTGCGCGACGAGCGTCTCCGGCACCGGCTGTCGCGCGAGGTTGTCGAACAGCTGCTCGACCGCGGCCGCGACGGCCGGCTGCAGCCAGTAATAGCGGATGCGGTCGCTGTAGCTGAACTGGCGCGCGAGCCGCTGCGCGGTCTCGTCGCCGCGGTAGTACGGCGCCCAGTGTTCGGGCTGCGCGCGCATCGCCGCATCGACGACGTCGCGCAATCGCGAGCGCTGCGCGACGTCGTCGATCAGCGCGTCCTCGATGAACGTCAGCGCGAACAGCGCCTCGCGCAGCGCGAACGTCAGCGCGGGGCCGACCTTCAACACCGCGAAGTGGTCGCGCACCAGCGCGGCGAGCGCCGCCTCGGTCTGGTAGTCGGTCGAATGCGCTTCGAACACGAGGCGCGGTGTCTGCAGGATACTCGCGCCCAGTGACGCTGCCTTGGCACTGTCGTAATCGAGCACGTGGCGATCGTCGAAGTCGACGCCCGGCTGTGCGACGACCGCGACGACGCGCGTCCACGCATCGTCGAGCCCGGCCGCGGAGAACGCGCGGCGGTGCGCATCGAGCGTCGCCGCGATGCTGTCGCTGCGCGTGACCGCGATCCGTGCGATCGCGTCGTTACTTGCGTCGCCGCTCACCTCGCCGCCCGGCGTCGGCACCTCGGTGCCGATCACGTAGACCGGCGCGATGCCGACGCGCGCGGCCGCGTCTTCCGCGACGCGGCACAGCTCGGCCGCGCGCGCGGCGATCGTGCGATCGTCGAGCCGTGCCGGATCGTCGGCGCACGCCATGCTCGCATCGAGGTGGATCTTTTCGAAGCCGGCTTCGACGTAGGCCGCGACCATCGCGGCCGCTTCACGCATCGCGTCGGCCGCGCGACGGTGCCGCCACGGATTCGGGCCGAGATGGTCGCCGCCGAGCACGAGCGCCGACGGCGCGAGCCCGCAGCGCGCGGCGATCGCATCGACGTCGCGACGAAAATCGGCCGGCGTCATGCCCGTATAGCCGCCGAGATGGTTCACCTGATTGCAGGTCGCCTCGATCAACAGCGGCGAGCCGTCCGCGCGCGCCGCTTCGCACGCGGCCTCCAGCACCAGCCGGTGCGCGCTGCAGACCGAATAGATGCCGCGCTGCGCGTCCGCGCGGTTCGCGTCGAAGATCATCCGCAGCACGGTGTCCGCGTGCGCGGTGCGCGTGCGTTCGGCAACGGTCGTCAGGCCGGACATGCGATCCCCCGTTCGGTCAGGAAGCGGTCGATCTCGGCCGCGCTGCTGTTGCCTTCCATCGGGCCGCGCCGCGTGACCGCGATCGCGCCGGCCGCGTTCGCGCGACGCAACGCGACGTCGACGGCCAAGCCCGCGACGAGGCTCGCGACCAGCGTGCCGCCGAAGCAGTCGCCGGCGCCGGTCGGATCGACTTCGTCGACCGCGAACGCCGGCGCGTCGGCCCGGTGCGCGCGCTCGAACGCGACGCTGCCTTGCGCGCCGCGTTTGAGCACGACCCGCTCGAGCAGCGGATGGGTCGCGAGCAGGCCGGCGATCGCGCGCTCGGCCGGCTGCGGCCCGCAGAAGAACGGCAGGTCGGCTTCGCTCGGCAGGAACAGGTGGCACGCGGCGAGCATCTCGTCGAGGGCCGCGCGCATCGGGCGGAAACTCAGCATTTCGGGCCGCACGTTCGGATCGAACGACACCTTGGCGCCGGCGCGCGCAGCCTCGATCACGCCGCGCTGCACCGCGGCGATCGCCGATTCGCTCGTCAGCGACGAGCCCATCACGTGGAAGTAGCGGCAGCCGTCGAACATCGCGGTGTCGACGTCGGACGCATCGACGCACGCGGCCGCGCTGGTGGAAAGCGTGAAGACGAAACTGCGCGAGCCGTCGTCGCGATACGCGACGAACGCGGTGCCGGTCGGGCGGGCGACGCGGCGGATGCGCGCGACGTCGACGCCGTCGCGGGCGAGCCGCGCGACGATCGCGTCGCCGAACGCATCGCGACCGACACAGCCCGCATACGCGACGCGCGCGCCGAGCCGGGCGGCCTGGTCGGCGAAGATCGCCGGCGCGCCGCTCGGGAACGGTCCGGCGAACAGGCCCGGCGTATCGAAACCCTGGCCGCGCTCGGCGGCGACGAATTCCGCCAGCAGTTCGCCGGCGACGACGATCTCGGCCATCAGGCGAGCCCTCCTCGTGCGACGGCGGCCGCGGCGTCGCGGGCCGGCCGGCGGGTGGCGCGTGCGAGCGGCGCCACGTCAGCTCATCCAGTTGCCGCCGTCGACGTTCAACGTCTGGGCGGTGATGTAGTCGGCGTCGGCCGACGCGAGGAACAGCGCGGCGCCCGTCAGGTCGCCCGGCACGCCCATGCGGCCGAGCGGCACGGCTTCGCCCACGAGCCGCTTCTTCTCGCCGAGCGGCCGGTTCTCGTAGCGCGCGAACAGCGCATCGACCTGCTCCCACATCGGCGTGTCGACGACGCCCGGCGCGATGCCGTTCACGTTGATCCGGTGCGGCGCGAGCGCGAGCGCGGCCGACTGCGTATAGCTGATCACCGCGGCCTTGGTCGCGCAGTAGTGCGAAACGAGTGCCTCGCCGCGACGGCCGGCCTGCGACGACATGTTGACGATCTTGCCGCCGCGCCCCTGCTCGACCATCCGCTGCGCGACCGCCTGCATCAGGAAGAACAGCCCTTTCACGTTGACCGAGAACAGCCGGTCGAACACGTCCCACGATTCGTCGAGGAGCGGGCGCATGTCGAACAGCGCCGCGTTGTTGAACAGGATGTCGACGCCGCCGAAGCGCTCGACCGCCGTGGCGACGATCCGCGCGATGTCGTCGCGGCGCGTGACGTCGGCCGTGACGGCCACCGCGCGGCCCGGGTTGGCCTCGATCAGCCGCGCGAGCGAGCCGCCTGCCGGCTTCACGTCGACGAGCACGCAGCGCGCGCCCTCGTCCAGATAGCGTTGCGCGACCGCCTCGCCGATGCCGCTTGCGGCGCCCGTCAGGATCGCGACCTTGTCTTCCAGTCTCACTGGCTGTCTCCGGTTCGTTCTGCTGTACGACGGTCACGAGGTGAGCGAACGCTCGCAAACCGATCAATTGCTCTGTTAGTGATCGAATGATCGGATACGCGATACGCGCTGTCAAGACGACGCGACGGCTTTCTATGACGCGCTGCGGCACGGCGGCGCATGACGACGCCCGGTCGCGCCCGCGCGGCAAGGTGCGGCGCGCACGGTGCGGCGCAGTGGGAGCGGCATGAAGGGGACGGAGCGACGGCGGAACGCGGAATTCGCGCTGCACGGCGCGGCGATACGTTATATCATCGCCGTACTGTGTTTCATCGCCTGCTTCACGCCATGGCTACCTCATCGCCCATTGACGCCCGGCTGTCCCGGGCCGACGCATTCGCCGCCGAACACGGGCTCGCGTGGACACCGCTGCGCCGCCAGGTCTACGAACGCGTGCTGGCCGCGCAACGCCCGATCGGCGCGTACGACCTGCTCGCCGAACTCGAACCGCAACGCGGCCGGGTGCCGCCGACGACCGTCTATCGCGCGCTGGATTTCCTCGTCGAACACGGCTTCATCCACCGGATCGAATCGAAGAACGCATTCTTCGCGTGCTGCGAGATCGGCGTGCCGCACGAAGGCCAGTTCCTGATCTGCGATTCGTGCGGCGACACCGTCGAGATTCCCGGCGGCGACCTCGCGAAGCAGTTGTCCGCGAGCGAGCCCGCGCACGGTTTCGAAGTCCACCACCAGGTCGTCGAGCTGAGCGGCCTGTGCGGACACTGCAAGCGCAAGCCCGCGCAGCGCTGACGCCGAATCGCGGCGTACGCGCCGCCCTTCCAACGAGGAGTTCCATGTCCATTGCCCTGAAGCGCGCGCCGCGGCGCGCCCTGTCGCCTGTCCGCTGGCTGGCCGCCGCCGTCGCCGCGCTGTCGTTCGCCGCGCCCGTGGTCGCGCAGGCCGCGACCGTCAACGTCGTCGCCGCCGAGAATTTCTACGGCGACGTCGCGTCGCAGATCGGCGGCCGCCACGTCGCGGTCACCAGCATCCTCAGCAATCCGGATCAGGATCCGCACCTGTTCGAAGCGAGCCCGAAGACGGCCCGCGCGCTCCAGCACGCGCAGGTCGTGATCTACAACGGCGCCGGCTACGATCCGTGGATGGGCAAGCTGCTCGGCGCGTCGAAACAGGCGAAGCGCGCGACGATCGTCGTCGCCGATCTCGTCGGCAAGAAGGCCGGCGACAACCCGCACCTGTGGTACGACCCGGCGACGATGCCGGCGGCCGCACGCGCGATCGCGGCCGAACTCGGCCGCGCCGACCCGGCGAACAAGGCCGAATACGAGGCGAACCTGCAGAAGTTCGTCGCATCGCTGAAACCCGTCGACGACCAGGTCGCCGCACTGCGCGCCAAGTTCAAGGGGGTGCCCGTGACGGCCACCGAGCCCGTGTTCGGCTACATGTCGGACGCGATCGGCCTCGACATGCGCAACCAGCGCTTCCAGCTCGCGACGATGAACGACACCGAGGCGAGCGCGCAGGACGTCGCCGCATTCGAGAACGATCTGCGCAAGAAGCAGGTGCGCGTGCTGATCTACAACAGCCAGGCCGAGGAGCCGATGACCAAGCGCATGCTGAAGGTCGCGCGCGACGGCGGCGTGCCGACCGTCAGCGTCACCGAGACGCAGCCGGCCGGCAAGACCTTCCAGCAATGGATGAGCGGCCAGCTCGACGCGCTCGGCAACGCGCTCTCAGCCGGCAAGTAACCGACAACCGTAACGTCATGACCGCCACTCCCCACGCCCTCGCCGTCGATCGCGTCACGCTCGAACTGGGCGGCCGCACGATCCTGCGCGACGTCAGCTTCTCGATCGAGCCCGGCGAATTCGTCGGCGTGCTCGGGCCGAACGGCGCGGGCAAGACGACGCTGATGCGCGCGGTGCTCGGCCTCGTGCCCGTGTCGGCCGGCACGCTGTCGGTCGGCGGCGTGCCGGTCGTGCGCGGCAACCCGTCGATCGGCTACATGCCGCAGATCCGGAGCGGCCTCGCGAACCGCCGGATGCGCGGCTACGACTTCGTCGCGATGGCCGCCGACGGCCACCGCTGGGGCCTGCCGCACACGAACGCGGCCACGCGCCGCGACGTCGATCGCGTGCTCGACCTCGTCGGCGGCCCGTCGCTCGCGCGCCGCCCGCTGTCCGAACTGTCGGGCGGCGAGCGGCAGCGGCTGCTGCTTGCGCAATGCCTGCTCGGCAACCCGAAGCTGCTGCTGCTCGACGAGCCGCTGATCAGCCTCGACCCGAACCACCAGCGCGGCGTCGTCGAGCTCGTGCGCAACGTGCAGCGCGAGCTCGGCATCACCGTGCTGTTCTCCGCGCACGAACTGAATCCGCTGCTGAACGCGCTCGACCGCGTGCTGTATCTCGGCAACGGCGTGGCGGCGCTCGGCACCGTCGACGAGGTGATCACGAAACCCGTGCTGTCGCGGCTCTACGGATCGCCGATCGACGTGATGCGCGTGAACGGCAAGATCTTCGTGATGTCGGGCGACGTCGAGATCGAGAAGCACGATCACGAACACGAGGACGACGACGGCCATTCGCACGGCGGCGGCCACGGCCACCACCACCACCACGGACATGCTCATCCCGGGCATTCGCACGATGTTTGAATACGACTTCATGATCAACGCCTTCGCGGCGTCGGGAATCGTCGCGGTGCTCGCGGGCATCGTCGGCTACTTCCTGGTGCTGCGCGGGCAGACCTTCGCCGGCCACGCGCTGTCGCACGTCGGCTTCACCGGCGCGACGGGCGCGGTGCTGCTCGGCGTCTCGCCGATCTGGGGGATGGTCGGCTTCACGCTCGCGGCCGGGATCGGGATGGGCGCGCTCGGCGAAAAGCTCGCGGGCCGCGACGTCGCGATCGGCGTGATCCTGTCGGGCGCACTCGGCTTCGGCCTGTTGTTCCTGCACTTCTACACGTCGTTCGCGACGCAGGTCACCGCACTGCTGTTCGGCAACGTGCTCGCGGTCAGCCACGACACGCTCGCGGTGCTCGCGGGCATCGGCGCGGTGAGCCTCGCCGCACTCGCGCTGATCGCGCGGCCGTTGCTGTTCGCGTCGCTGCAGCCCGAACTGGCCGAAGCCAAGGGCGTGTCGCTGCGCACGGTGTCGATGCTGTTCCTCGCGGTGTGCGCGCTCGCGGTGGCCGCGGCCACGCAAATCGTCGGCGTGCTGCTCGTGTTCACGCTGCTGGTCGGGCCGGCGGCGGCCGCGCAGAATGTGTCGACGCGACTGTCGACGGGCGTGCTGCTCGCCGCGCTGTTCGCGCTGTTCGAAGCGTGGGCCGGCATCGTGCTCGCGTATCACACCGACTGGCCGACGAGCTTCTGGATCACCGCGCTGTCGGCGCTCGTGTACGGCGCGAGCCTGTTGCGACGCAACTGATCGCGGCCCGGCGCATCGCCGCCCGGTGCCGATCAAAGAAAACGCCGGCGTGCCCGAGGGCAGCGCCGGCGTTTTTTCATGCGCTCGCAATCGCGTGCAGCGCGCCGTGTGCGTTACCGGCTTGCGCCCTTGCTCACCGCGCCAGCACGCGCGCGTGATGCGCGAGGTGATCGGCGATGAACGTCGAGATGAAGTAGTAGCCGTGGTCGTAGCCCGGATGGCGGCGCAGCGTCAGCGGCTGGCCGGCCTTCGCGCACGCGGCTTCGAATACGTCCGGGTTCAGCTGGTTCGCGAGGAACTGATCGGCCAGCCCCTGATCGACGAGGATGCCGTCCGCGAACTTCGGCGCATCGGCGCGCGCGACCAGCTCGCTCGCGTCGTGCGCCTTCCACGCGTCGCGATCGGCGCCGAGATAGCCGGAGAACGCCTTCTCGCCCCACGGGCAGCGCGTCGGCGCGGCGATCGGCGCGAACGCCGACACCGACCGGTACAGCCCCGGATGACGCAACGCGAGCGTCAGCGCGCCGTGCCCGCCCATCGAGTGGCCGAAGATGCCGAGCCGCGCGCCGTCGATCGGCAGTTCGGCCGCGACGAGCTCGCGCAGCTCGCCCGTCACGTACGACTCCATCCGGTAGTGCGTCGACCACGGCGCTTCGGTCGCATCGACGTAGAAGCCCGCGCCGACGCCGAAGTCCCACGCATCGGTCTCGCCCGGCACGCCCGCGCCGCGCGGGCTCGTGTCGGGCATCACGAGCGCGATGCCGTGCTGCGCCGCGTATTGCTGCGCGCCGGCCTTGATCGCGAACGTCTCGTCGGTACTCGTGAGCCCGGCGAGATAGAACAGCGCCGGCACGCGGCCGTGCGCGGCCTGTGGCGGCAGGTACACCGAGAACTTCATCGGCAGGCCGATGACTGCCGAATCGTGACGGTAGAAGCGCTGCTCGCCGCCGTGGCACGCATGCGAGGAAACGAGTTCGAGCATGACGATTCGCTCCCGGTCAGTACAGCACGACCGAGCGGATCGACTCGCCGGCCTTCATCAGGTCGAAGCCTTCGTTGATCCGCTCGAGCGGCAGCGTGTGCGTGATCAGGTCGTCGATGTTGATCTTGCCTTCCATGTACCAGTCGACGATCTTCGGCACGTCGGTGCGCCCGCGTGCGCCGCCGAACGCCGAGCCCTTCCATTCGCGGCCCGTCACCAGCTGGAACGGGCGCGTGCTGATTTCCTCGCCCGCTGCCGCCACGCCGATGATGAACGACTGGCCCCAGCCCTTGTGCGTGCACTCGAGCGCCTGGCGCATCAGCTTCACGTTGCCGACGCATTCGAACGAGTAGTCGGCGCCGCCGTCGGTCAGCTGCACGATGTGGTCGACGACGTTCTCGACCTCGTTCGGGTTGATGAAGTGCGTCATCCCGAACTTCTTCGCGAGCTCGACGCGCTTCGGGTTGATGTCGACGCCGATGATCTTGTCCGCGCCGACCATCTTCGCGCCCTGGATCACGTTCAGGCCGATCCCGCCGAGGCCGAACACGACCACGTTCGCACCGGCCTCGACCTTCGCCGAGTACACGACCGCGCCGACGCCCGTCGTCACGCCGCAGCCGATGTAGCAGATCTTGTCGAACGGCGCGTCCTCGCGCACCTTCGCGACCGCGATCTCCGGCACGACGATGTAGTTCGAGAACGTCGACGTGCCCATGTAGTGGAACAGCGGCTTGCCGTCGAGCGAGAAGCGCGACGTCGCGTCCGGCATCAGGCCCTTGCCCTGCGTCGCGCGGATCTTCTGGCACAGGTTGGTCTTGCGCGACAGGCAGAACTTGCACTCGCGGCATTCGGGCGTGTAGAGCGGAATCACGTGGTCGCCCTTCCTCACGGTGCCGACGCCGGGGCCGACGTCGACCACCACGCCCGCGCCTTCATGGCCGAGGATCGCCGGGAAGATCCCTTCCGGATCGGCGCCCGACAGCGTGTAGTAGTCGGTGTGGCAGATGCCCGTCGCCTTCACTTCGATCAGCACTTCGCCGGCGCGCGGCCCTTCGAGATCGACTTCCTCGATCGTGAGCGGCGCACCGGCCTTCCATGCAATCGCGGCTTTCGTCTTCATCGTGTCACTCCTGTATGTCTGTGAGATCGGCCCGGGCCCGCGGGTCGGCGCCGGCCGGGGTTTCGTGCAAAGCGGTCGAAGCCGTGCCGCGTGGCACGGCGAAAGAATCTCGTGCTCGCCATGATGGCCGCTCCCGCCGCGCATCGCGTGCGGGAAACGGTCGCCGGCTTGCCAGGATGCGTCATCGCTGACGCAAAAGAACAAGTGCTCGAGTTTAAACGCCCGTCGTGAACCATGCATCCGTGCGAACGTACAGATCGACGAAGCGCGCGTGGCGGGCAGCCAGCCGGCGATCGTCGTGCGGGGTCGCGACCGGCGACGCAGTCGGCGCCAGCGCGCGCAACGCATCTTCACGCCAATGTCCGATCGCGACGCCTGCGAGCAACGCGGCGCCGCGCGTCGCGGCGTTCGGGCAATCGATCGCGTGCAGCGACGCGCCGAGCGCGTCGGCGAGCAACTGGCGCCAGCGCGGATCGACCGAGCCGCCGCCCGCGAGACGCAGCGTCGTCACGGCATCACGGCGATCGGCGTCGCGGATCGCATCGAGCCCCGCGCGCAACGCGAACGCGACGCCTTCGAACGCGGCGCGCATCATCGCGCCGCGCGTGTCGCCGAGCCCGAGGCCGAGCCAGCCGCCGCGCGCATCGGGGTTCATCCATGGCGAACGTTCGCCGGTCAGGTAAGGCAGGAAGCACAGCCGCTCCGACGCCGGCTGCGCGAACGCATCGTCATATGCATCGGCCCATCGCGCGTAGCCGAGCCAGCCGCGCACGGCTTCGAGCGCGAGCCCGACGTTCTGCATCGCGGCCATCGTGTAATAGCCGCCGCCGGCCGCCGCACGATAGCGATGCAAGCCGCGCCGCGCGGGCGGCAACGCGTCCGCGAGCACGACGATCTGCCCGCCGCTGCCGGTCGTCAGCAGCGCGTCGCCTGCGACGGCCAGCCCGCTGCCGAGCGCCGCGCACGCGGTATCGGCCGCGCCCGTCGCGAGCGGCACGCCGGCCGGCAGGCCGAGCGCGGCGGCAGCCTGCGCGCCGAGCACGCCGCAGCGCGCGGTGGACGCACGCACCGGCGCGAAGCGGTCGGTCGGCAAGCCGAGCGTGTCGATCAATGCGTTGTCCCACGCGCCGTCGGGCGTCGCGAGCGCGGTTGCGCACGCGTCGCTCGGATCGGCCGCGACATCGCCGCCGAGCGCGATGCGCAGCCAGTCCTTCGGCTGCACGGCCCAGCGCGCGGCGCGCAGCGCAGCGGGTTCGTGCGTGGCCAGCCAGCGCAACAGCGGGCCGGCCATGCCGGGCGCGACGGGATTCGGGGCGACGGGCACTCCGGCGACGGGCAACCCAGCGACGGGTAATCCGGCGACGGGCGATCCGGACGCCGGCCAGCTCGCTGCATCCGCCTCCCGCACCGCGCGCGTGTCCGGCCACAGCAGCGCGGGCCGCACCGGCTGGCCGGCCGCGTCGATCAGCACGACGCCATGCATCTGGCCCGAAAAGCCGATCGCCGCGACCTGCGCGCGCTCGTCGGCCGGCAGCCGCGCGGCCGCGCGCACCAGCGCCTGCCACCAGGTGTCGGGCGCGATTTCCGCCCAGCCCGGCTGCGGCGACGACAACGCATAAGGTTCGCTCGCGACCGCCCGCTCGACGCCGTCGGCATCGAGCGTGACGAGTTTGACGGAGCCGGTGCCGAGGTCGATTCCGAGCAGGCGCATGACGTGAGGGGGATTCGTATGAACGGATGTCGATGATAACGGGATCGCGATGTGCGCCCCGTTTTTTGCCGTCACGTCGACGCGTCGAAACGGCGCTCGGCCGGCGGGTTTGACCGGGCTGCACCTTGCACGCAAAAGCGGCCGCTCGCGGGTTAACCCGGCACGCTTTCCGCACCCCCCTTTTTGCCACTATGCGTCCGACCCGATACACACCATAAAGCGGCCCATATTTGACATGGGGGCCGGCGCTATTTTGAAGCGCTATAAAACCGGTGAACCTCACTCCTGCGGCAGTTTCCCGATGATCGCCCCCCTGCTCCATGCCGAAATGGCATATCGAACCAGCAAAGAACGGAATAGAACCCAGTGCTCTTGTTGCATGGATTCATTCCGAATAACTTCGTATCACCCCGAAAACAAGATCATGGAGTGAGACAGATGCAATCGAACACGGTCCATCCGTGCGATGAGGTGCTGCCGACCGGCAAGCTGGTAACGCTTGGCCTGCAACACGTCCTCGTCATGTACGCCGGCGCCGTCGCCGTGCCGCTTATCGTCGGCGCCGCGCTCAAGCTGCCGAAAGACCAGATCGCGTTCCTGATCAGCGCCGATCTGTTTTCGTGCGGCATCGCCACGCTGATCCAGACGCTCGGCCTGTGGATCTTCGGGATCCGCCTGCCCGTCATCATGGGCTGCACGTTCGCGGCCGTCGGCCCGATGATCGCGATCGGCACGAACCCCGGCCTCGGCATTCTCGACATCTTCGGCTCGACCATCGCGGCCGGCATCATCGGCATCGTGCTCGCGCCGATGATCGGCAAGCTGTTGCGGTTCTTCCCGCCGGTGGTCGTCGGCACGGTGATCGCCGTGATCGGGCTGTCGCTGATGGAAGTGGGCATCAACTGGGCAGCCGGCGGCGTCGGCAACCCCGAGTACGGCAGCCCGGTCTATCTCGGCCTGTCGCTGCTCGTGCTCACGCTGATCCTGCTGATCAACAAGTACGGCCGCGGTTTCGTCGCGAACATCTCGGTGCTGCTCGGCATCGTCGCCGGCTTCGCGATCGCCTTCGCGATCGGCCGCGTGAACACCGACGGCGTCGCGCATGCGCCGTGGGTCGGCTTCGTGATGCCGTTCCACTTCGGCCTGCCGCACTTCGATCCGCTGTCGATCGTGACGATGGTCACGGTGATGTTCGTCACGTTCATCGAATCGACCGGCATGTTCCTCGCGGTCGGCGACATGGTCGATCGCCCGGTCAATCAGGAGCGCCTCGTGCGCGGCCTGCGCGTCGACGGCCTCGGCACGCTGATCGGCGGCATCTTCAACTCGTTCCCGCATACGTCGTTCTCGCAGAACGTCGGCCTGATCGGCGTGACGGGTGTGAAGAGCCGCTTCGTGTGTGCGACGGGCGGCGTGATCCTCGTGCTGCTCGGCCTGTTCCCGAAGATGGCGCAGGTCGTCGCGTCGGTGCCGCCGTTCGTGCTCGGCGGCGCAGGCATCGTGATGTTCGGGATGGTCGCCGCGAACGGCATCAAGGTGCTGTCGAAGGTCGACTTCGTGAACAACTCGCACAACCTGTTCATCGTCGCCGTGAGCGTCGGCATGGGCCTCGTGCCGGTCGTGTCGCCGCACTTCTTCTCGAAGCTGCCGCCCGCGCTGGCACCGATCCTGCATAGCGGCATCCTGCTGGCATCGGCCTCGGCCGTAATCCTGAACATCGTGTTCAACGGCGTGAAAGGCGAAAAGGATGCGCGCTGCGAGATTCGGCGCGCGGGACACGACTTCGACGGGCGGCCCGCCGATTCGCACTGACGGACACCAGGCATGCGCCGGCTCGTGATGGGCCGGCGCTTGCTGCATGGTGCGTAAAAGGCCGCTTCACACCATCGAAATGTGCAGCACTGCGCGGCAGATCGCAGCCAGGACCTCATTTCCCTTGGCAGGGGCATTCATGCGGGCAACCGGGAAGGAAGTCGATTTCTGCTCGTCGGCCATTATCCGGCACACCATTCAGATGATGCGACTTATAAAGCCTGGCATCGACGTCGATAGGGGCTCGACCAAGCCCCAACGTGACTAGCAGCCCCTTGACACTTTCCGCGCGTTGCTGCGCCAGCACGCGCGGCTGCCTTTCGTCAGCTTCGGCAACGCCGCCGACAGACGTACGATCAAGATTGGGATATTTGAGTTGAAGGTCTATCGCCCAATTGGCCAGCCTTATGAGCTCGTCGCCAGGCACTTTGGCAGAATCTCGTTCAAACGAAACGTCAAGCGTATGGACTGGGGAGCAGGCGAATGTTCCGGCCGAGAAAAATGCCAGCGCGATACATGCAAGCCCCTTTACCATATCGATTTTCCGTTGGACTCGATCAGATTCAACAAGAATTGCTGCGCCACGCCGCCTCTAACCCTCATAGATGATATACCCGGCAATTCTATCCGCATTATTAATTGCGAGATCGGGGCGCGTCCGCGCCAATACCAAGCACTCGCGCATGAAATATTGATGATCCTGAGCGCCAAAAGTATCAGCAAAATGAGTGCACTCATGAATCAGCGTCGATAACATCGAGTCCTTCGCACTGGATATAGGGCGCATCCCACAAAAATTCTCATGGATACAAATAGTATGTGTAGCCGTGTCAGGGCCGCAAACATGAGCGACGGCACCATCAGGGTCCTTGTTATTCGGCGTACAACCAAGATACCGATCAAGCTCCTCTGATTGACGAACAAAGTTTCCGGGCTTGAGGTCGCGCATCACCCGACTTACTTGTGTGAGTCCGACTGTCAAACGCTGCCGGATCGTTTCATCGCTTGAGCCAAACCATGTCGCGACGCGTTGACGTTCGACCGCCCCCCACTTGCGCAAGTCTTCGAGCCGTACGTCGATCATTTGTACGGCTCTGTCGCATAACGTTATAACCATACGGCGAAATTCCGCGTCAGTCATATTTGGACAGATGGGCGGCCCGTTCGATATCAATGCTTCGATAACCGAACCTTCTTTCATGTCTGTCATTGCCTCTGCAATTGCTACGCGATCGCCGCCACTCATTCTTCTTCCCAGCTGACTTCCAGTTTTACCGACTCAGGCTTCCGCGTGACCACCCGCATGGTATGGCCCTGCGCATCGGTAGTCCCTGATGCCAGCACGTCACCACGGTAATTTGTGATCCAATACCGAACCCCTGCAACAGGTTGCCTGGACTTCTTGTTGCGAATGACGAACTGCTGATCATGGACCGCAGTGCGTCCGCTTGCAGGGGCGACACCTAACTCATTCTTCCCGGTCAACCGCGCCACCTCTTCCGTGGCAAAGGTCATCTTCATGCCGCGCTCGGCGTAGAAAACAGGTGGCGGCTTGCAATCACAGACGTTGATATCACCACTCAACGCCCAGGGCTTGCCGTTTGGTCCAGTGCCGGGCCAGCGTGGGCCCACCGGGGCCACAAACCCCTCCTGCTTGCACGCCGTGCAGTACGTCTTCATGTAAAGCGTTGCGATATGGACGCGCGGCGGCGGATTGGAACAGGTGACGCCCTCCAATCCTTCCGTAATCGTGGCGCTGCCGCCCTGATCTCCTTTGGCAAGGAAATAACGAATCATGAGGTCTCGCCTCGATGCGCAACAGTTGGACGCTTCACCACGGTGAAGGCGTCAGCAGATACCAGACCATCGCGCTCAGGGCTATCGGTAATGACGTCGCCGTTATCCAGTTCGCTACCGACGAAAGCCAGCGGCTGAAAGTCTCCGTTATCCACCAACCCAAGGCCGCTTATGATTCGCGCGGTCGAACCGTCTGCGTAGTGAATCCGATTGCCCACGACACCAGCCTTGCCAAGCCGGACGCCGGTGTCCCACGTGCCGGTAGCTTCGCGCAACGCGCCGCCTCGCGCGGTCGTGGCTCCTCGTACGGTCAGCCGGTAGCGCGGGAGCGCAGGCGGCGGCTCATAGTCTTCGTTAAACAATCCCTCGGCCGTTTCGTCGGCCTGTATGTGAATTCCCCAGAACTGCTGAAGCGTTTCGACGATACGATCGCCGTTGCTCAACCGGCTACCCACCAGCGCAAACGGCTTGTCGCTGCAAATCGCATATTCGCCGGCGCCATCCACAATGACGGCCTCGCTGCCATCCTCGTAAGTGACGACATCGCCAACACGGGCAACGACAAGCCCGGCGACTGTCAGGCCGCTGGTAGCCTTGGTTACCCGCCCACCGCGCTCGGTGAGCGCCCCGATGGTGGCAAAAAGATTGGTCGGTGCAGTCTGCTCGCTCTTCATTCGGATTTCCTTTCTCGACCATGGGTGAGGAATGCTCCATGCGAAATTTGCTCGTGTGAGAAAGGAGAGGCAATCAGACGAATTCGAATTTCGCATAGCTAATTGTTATAAGCACGGTCAACAGCAAATGAGCCTCCGGCCGCTCGCTCCCATCCAGCGATGAACCTGAACATCGCGTTCAACGGCGTGAAAGGCGAAAAGGATGCGCGCTGCGGGATTCGGCGCGCGGGACACGATTTCGATGGGCGGCCCGCCGACGTGCACCACTGATCGCGCCGCATCGGCCGATGGCGCGAAGCAGTAACGAAAAACGCCACGGCATGCCGTGGCGTTTTGCTTGATTTCCCGCACGATTCGACAACACAAAAAAAAACGCCACGGACTTTCGTCCGTGGCGTTTTTTTTGCGCATACAGCCGGTTCGAAGCGCAAACGCGATAACCCGCGCCTGCCTTCTCGGTGCTTACCCGTTCGTCGCGGTTGCCGACGCGGGCGCCGGCGCAGCCGCCTTGTCGTAATCGACCGGCGCATCCGGCGCGCGCGGCGTCTCGCCGGCGCGCTGGATCCAGCCGCCGCCCAGGGCGCGGTACAGGTCGACCAGGTTCGTCCAGCGTGCCAGACGTGCGCTGATCAGCGACTGCTGCGCGGCGTACAGATCCGTCTGCGCGGTCAGCACCGACAGATAGCTGTCGACACCGTTCTTGTAGCGCAGGTCCGACAGATCGAAGCGTCGCTGCTGCGCGTGCTCGTTGCGCTCGAGCGCCGCGATCTGCTGGTCGTACGTGCCGCGTGCGGCCAGACCATCCGACACTTCGCGGAACGCCGACTGGATCGCCTTCTCGTAGTTCGCGATCTCGATGCGCTTCTGCACGTTCGCGAGATCGAGGTTCGCGATATTCTGCCCGCCTTCGAAGATCGGCAGCGCGATGCTCGGCGCGAACGACCACGCCGCCGTGCCGGCCTTGAACAGGCCGCCCAGCGTCGGGCTCGCGGTGCCGAACGCGCCCGTCAGCGAAATCTTCGGGAAGAACGCCGCGCGCGCCGCGCCGATGTTCGCATTCGCGGCCAGCAGCGTCTGCTCGGCCTGCATCACGTCAGGACGACGCGTCAGCAGGTCCGACGGCAACCCGGCCGGCACGTCCGTCAGCAGGTTCTGCGCATCGAGCGGCATGCCCGCCGGCAGATCGTCCGGCAGCGGCTCGCCGATCAGCAGCACCAGCGCGTTCAGCGCCTGCGCGCGGGCTCGCGCCTGCGCCTGCTGGTTCGCGAGCGCCGTCTCGACCACCGTCTGCGCCTGACGCAGCTCGAGCTCGGAGCCCGTGCCGTTGTCGAACTGCAGCTTGGTCAGGTCGTACGATGCCTGCGCGGTCTTCAGCGTGTCCTCCGTGACCTTCAGCAGGTCATCGGTCGACAGCAGCGTCAGATATTGATCCGCGACCTGCGACACCAGCGAGATCTCGGACGCCTGCCGCGCGTACGACGTCGACAGGTATTGCGCGAGCGCCTGATCCTTCAGGCTCTGCACGCGGCCGAACAGGTCGAGTTCCCATGACGCGGACAGCCCGACGTTGTAGGTCGTCGTGATGTTCCGGCCCGGCACGGCCGTCAGCGAATTCGGCAAACGCTGACGGTTGCCCGTACCCGTACCGTCGAGCGTCGGGAACAGCCCCGCACGCGTGATCTGGTACTGCGCACGCGCGGCCTCGATATTGAGCACCGATACGCGCAGGTCTCGGTTGTTTTTCAGCGCGATCTCGATCAGCCGCTGCAGGCGCGGATCGACGAAGAATTCGCGCCAGCCGATGGCAGTCGCCGCCTGGCCATTCGCGCTGCGCGCGCCGGCCGCGCCCGGCTGCGTCGCGTAGACGCCGCTGGCCGGGTACGCCTGCGCGACGGGTGCGTCGGGCCGCTTGTAGTGCGGCGCCATCGTGCAGCCCGTGGCAAAGAGCGCGACTGCGATTGCAGTCAAAGCGTGTTTTTGCATCATCACTGTCCCTTGTTGCCTTCGTCGCCGTTGCCCGGCTTCTCTTCGTGGTGCGAGTGCTCCTGAGCCAGGCGCAGCGCCTCGTCGACGTCTTCCTTCTCGCCGCTGAAGATCGCGCGGATCTTCACGAAGAACATCGGGATCATGAAGATCGCGAGGAACGTCGCCGTGATCATCCCGCCGATCACGCCCGTACCGATCGCGTGCTGGCTGGCCGAACCCGCGCCGTTGCTGATCGCGAGCGGCATCACGCCGAGAATGAACGCGAGCGACGTCATCAGGATCGGACGCAGCCGCAGGCGCGCCGCTTCCAGCGCGGCCTCGATCGGCCCCATCTTCTCCGTCTGCTGCAGTTCGCGCGCGAACTCGACGATCAGGATCGCGTTCTTCGCGGACAGGCCCACGGTGGTCAGCAGGCCGACCTGGAAGAACACGTCGTTCTCGAGGCCGCGCATCGTGGCCGCGAGCAGCGCACCGATCACGCCGAGCGGCACGACCATGATCACCGAGAACGGGATCGACCAGCTTTCATACAGCGCCGCGAGACACAGGAACACGACGAGGATCGAGATCGCGTACAGGATCGGCGCCTGCGAACCGGACTGGATTTCCTGGAACGACAGGCCCGTCCACGAATAGCCGATACCGACCGGCAGCTTCTTCGCGAGCGTTTCCATCGCGGCCATCGCCTGACCGGTCGACTTGCCCGGTGCGGCCTGACCCTGGATTTCCATCGCCGACACACCGTTGTAGCGCTCGAGCTTCGGCGAACCGTACGTCCAGTGACCGGTCGCGAACGCGCTGAACGGCACCATCCCGCCCGACCCGTTGCGCACGTACCAGATGTTCATGTCTTCCGGCGTCATCCGGAACGGCGCATCGGCCTGCACGTACACCTTCTTGATCCGGCCGTCGGTGTCGAGGAAGTTGTTCACGTACTTCGACGCCCACGCGATCGAGAACGTCTGGTCGATCGCATCCGCCGTCACGCCGAGCGCATTCGCCTTCTCGCGGTCGATGTTCACCTTGTACTGCGGCGTATCGTTCAGGCCGTTCGGACGCACACCCTGCAGCGTCGGGTCCTTCGATGCCATCCCGAGCAGCTGGTTACGTGCGGCCATCAGCGCGTCGTGGCCGAGACCGGCGTTGTCCGTCAGCTCGAAGTCGAAGCCGGCAGCCGTACCGAGCTCAGGAATCGACGGCGGGTTGAACGGGATCACGAGCGCGTCCTTGTAGCTCCCGTAGCGCCCGAACATCCGGCCGATCAGCGCCTGCACCTTCTGGTTCGCATGCTGACGCTGCGAGTAGTCCTTCAGGCGGACGAACACGAGACCCGAGTTCTGGCCGCGACCCGCGAAGCTGAAGCCGTTGACCGTGAACGCCGATTCGACGATTTCCTTCTCGTCCTTCAGCAGGTAGTCGGAAATGTTCGCGAGCGTCTTCGCGGTCGTTTCCTGCGTCGAGCCCGACGGCGTCTGCACGATCACGAACATCAGGCCCTGATCTTCATCGGGCAGGAACGACTTCGGCAGGCGCACGAACAGCAGCCCGACCGCGACGATCACGACCAGATAGATGATGAGCCAGCGGCCCGAGCGCTTGATCACGTGGTGCACGCCGACGTGGTACTTGTCGCGGCTGTTGTTGAACGTGCGGTTGAACCAGCCGAAGAAGCCCTTCTTCTCTTCGTGATGCCCTTGCGGGATCGGCTTGAGGATCGTCGCGCACAGCGCCGGCGTCAGAATCAACGCGACCAGCACCGACAGCACCATCGCCGACACGATCGTCAGCGAGAACTGACGATAGATCGCGCCGACCGAGCCGCCGGAGAACGCCACCGGCACGAACACCGCCGACAGCACGAGCGCCACGCCGACGAGTGCGCCGGTGATCTGGCCCATCGCCTTGCGGGTCGCTTCCTTCGGTGACAGCCCCTCTTCCGCCATCACGCGCTCGACGTTCTCGACCACCACGATCGCATCGTCGACCAGCAGGCCGATCGCGAGCACGAGGCCGAACATCGACAGCGTGTTGATCGAGAAGCCGACCATCGACATGATCGCGAACGTACCGAGCAGCACGACCGGCACCGCGATCGTCGGGATGATCGTCGCCCGCAGGTTCTGCAGGAACAGATACATCACGAGGAACACGAGCACGATACCTTCGAGCAGCGTCTTGACCACTTCCTCGATCGACAGCTTCACGAACGGCGTCGTGTCGTACGGATACTTCACGACGAGGCCGTGCGGGAAGAACGGTGCGAGCTCGTCGATCTTCGCGCGCACGGCCTTCGCGGTCGCGAGCGCGTTCGCGTTGGTCGCGAGCTGGATACCGAGTGCCGCGGTCGGCTGACCGTTGTACTTCGTGTCGAAGTTGTAGTTTTCGCCGCCGAGGCCGATCTGCGCGACGTCCTTCAGGCGCACCTGCGAGCCGTCCTGGTTGACCTTCAGCAGGATGTTGCCGAACTGCTCGGGCGTCTGCAGCAGCGTCGATTCGGTGATCGTCGCCTGCAGCACGGTGCCCGGCGTGGCCGGCGTGCCGCCGATCTGGCCGCCCGCGATCTGCACGTTCTGCGCGGTGATCGCCGAACTGACGTCGACCGGCGTGAGGCCGTAGTTGGTCAGGCGGTTCGGGTCGAGCCAGATCCGCATCGCGTACTGCGAGCCGAACAGCGTGACGGTACCGACGCCGTTCAGCCGGCTGATCGGATCCTTCACGTGCGACGCCACGAAGTTCGCGAGGTCGTACTTGTTCATGCTGCCGTCTTCGGAGTTGAAGGCGAGCACCAGCAGGAAGCTGCTGCTCGACTTCGTGACCGACAGACCGAGCTGCTGCACGACCTGCGGCAGAACCGGCGTCGCGAGCGACAGCTTGTTCTGCACCTGGACCTGCGCGATGTCGGCGTTGGTGCCCGGCGCGAAGGTCAGCGTGATCGTTGCGTTGCCCGAATCGTCACTCGTCGACGACATGTACAGGAAGTTGTCGAGACCGCTCATCTGCTGCTCGATCACCTGCGTCACCGTGTCTTCCACCGTCTTCGCGGAAGCGCCCGGGTAGTTCGCGGTGATCTGGATCGATGGCGGCGCGATCGTCGGATACTGCGAGATCGGCAGCGTGAAGATCGCCGCAACCCCGGCCAGCATCAGGATGATGGCGATCACCCACGCGAAGATCGGGCGATCGATAAAAAACTTTGCCATGAAACAGGCTCCCTGTTATTTCGCGCTCGAAGCAGCGGCAGCACTCGCCGGCGCGGCGCCCGATGCGGCGGCACCGGAAGCGGCAGCGGCGCCGGACCCGGCAGCGGCCGGCGCGGCGGGGGCAGCAGCGCCCGAAGCGGCATCGGCCGCCGGGGCGAGCTGCGCGGGGACCGTCTTCACGGTCGCGCCCGGGCGCACCTTGTCGACGCCTTGCACGATCACGTGATCGCCCGCCTGCAGACCGCCTTCGACGACCCAGTTCTGGCCCTGCATGCCGGTGGTCTTCAGCGGACGCGGCTCGACCTTGTTGCTGGCGTTCACCACCATCGCGATCGCCTGGCCCTTCTGGTCGTGCGTGACGCCGATCTGCGGCACCAGGAACGCGTTCTCGTTCACGCCTTCCTCGATCCGTGCACGCACGAACATGCCCGGCAGCAGCACGCGATTCGGGTTCGGGAACACCGCGCGGATCGTCACCGAGCCGGTGGTCTGGTCGACCGTCACGTCCGAGAACTGCAGCTTGCCCGGCTCCGAATAGGTCTTGCCGTCTTCGAGAATCAACGACACCTTCGCCGCGCCCGGGCCGGTCGTCTTCAGACGGCCGCTCTGCACGTCCTGCCGCAGCTTCAGCCCTTCGAGGCTCGACTGCGTGAGGTCGACGTACACCGGATCGAGCTGCTGCACGGTCGACATCAGCGTCGCCTGGCTCGCCTGCACGTAGGCGCCCGGCGTCACTTGCGAGATGCCGACGCGGCCGGTGATCGGCGACACGACATCCGTATAGCCGAGGTTGATCTGCGCGGTGTCGACCGCCGCCTTGCCGGCCGCGACGTCCGCCGCGGCCTGCCCTTGCGTGGCGACCGCGTTGTCGTAGTCCTGCTTGCTGACCGCGTTCGCGGCCACCAGCACCTTGTAGCGCGCGACCAGCGCGTTCTGCGTGACGAGGTTCGCCTGCGCCTTCGCGAGCGTCGCCTTCGCGCTGTTCAGGGCCGCGATGTACGGCGCCGGATCGATCTTGTAGAGACGCTGGCCGGCCTTGACGTCGGTGCCCTCGGTGAATTCACGACGCAGCACGATGCCGTCGACCCGCGCGCGCACCTGCGCGACGAGGAATGCACTGGTGCGGCCCGGCAGGTCGGTGAAGACCGGTACGGATTGCGGCTGGACGGTGACGACGCCGACTTCCGGCGTTTGCGGCGGCGGTGCCGATTCTTTTTTCCCGCACGCGGCCAGGAAAACGGCGGCCGTCGCGACAGTGATTAAGCGGTATGGAACCCGTTCGACGCGCATGGAGCGACCTCTGTGTATAACCAATGGAATAAGTGCCACGCCCGACCGGAGCGCAACACGGATGCGCCTCGCGGCGCAGATCGAACACCTGAATTACTGGACTGCCAGATACAGCACGTCGGCACGAGACCTCCGTGCCGACGGGGATGCCGCGAACTGCGGACTGGTACTAGGGCGGGAATCAGCAGAGTGGGATATTAACTGATTGCCACTTGGGTCATTCGATCGTAGGGTGGTATTGTATATACATTCACGAATGTATGTAAAAAGCCCGTTTGTACTCCGCCCGCTGTCCAGTCTTACAGATTGTTACCAGCAGCAAGCATAGCCCGTCTGCGTGACGGCGACGAGGGGTTGCGGACCCTATATTCACCTACGATCGATCCAATCAGGCCTGCACATGGTCAGACGTACCAAGGAGGAGGCGCTCGAGACGCGCAATCGCATTCTCGACGCCGCCGAACACGTGTTCTTCGAGAAAGGCGTGTCGCACACGTCGCTCGCGGACATCGCGCAGCACGCCGGTGTGACGCGCGGCGCGATCTACTGGCATTTCGCGAACAAGAGCGAACTGTTCGATGCGATGTTCGACCGCGTGTTCCTGCCGATCGACGAGTTGAAACGGATGCCGCTCGACGCGCCGGGCGGCAATCCGCTGGAGAAGGTGCGCCAGATCCTGATCTGGTGCCTGCTCGGCGTGCAGCGCGACCCGCAGCTGCGCCGCGTGTTCAGCATCCTGTTCATGAAGTGCGAGTACGTCGCGGACATGGAGCCGCTGCTGCAGCGCAACCGCGCGGGGATGAGCGAGGCGCTGCACATGATCGACGCCGATCTCGCGGTGGCCGTGGGGCTCAAGCTGCTGCCCGAGCGGCTCGACACGTGGCGCGCGACGCTGATGCTGCACACGCTGGTCAGCGGCTTCGTGCGCGACATGCTGATGCTGCCCGACGAGATCGACGCCGAGCAGCATGCGGAAAAGCTCGTCGACGGCTGTTTCGACATGCTGCGCTACAGCCCGGCGATGCTGAAGGACCGCGACTGACGGCACGGCGCATCGCGCGCCGCGTCGCCGTGCCGGGTCAGGCCGCCTTCGCGCGCCGCGCGCGGGCCCGCCGGTTCGACGCGGCGACCGAATCGCGCGCCGGCATCGGTGCGCCAGCGAGCCCCGCGATCCACGCGTCGGTCGACATCACCGCCGCGAAATTCGACTGGAACACCACCGCGTACGTGCGGTGAATCTCTTCGGCGCTCACCGCCCCCGCTTCGTTCTCGTAAGGCAGCGCGCCCGTCGCGTCGTTCAGGTATTCGACCTTCAGCCCCGCATGCGCCGCGTGATAGACCGTCGACGCATTGCAGTTGTGCGTCATGTAGCCGGTCACCGCGAGCGTGTCGATTCCGTGCGCGTCGAGCCACGCGGCGAGATCGGTGCCGGCGAACGAGCTCGCTTGCGCCTTCTCGATCAGGTGCGCGTACGGGCGGCTGGTGACCACCGTGTGCAGCGCGACGCCGTCGGTACCGGGCGCGAAGATCGGCGCACCGGCCGGCGCGACGTGCTGAACCACGATCACCGGCACGCCGGCCGCGTGCGCGGCGTCGATCGCCCGGCCGATGTTCGCGAGCGACACGTCGAGCGGCGGATATTCGATCGGCAGGTTGCCCGTCACGTATTCGTTCTGCACGTCGATCACGATCAGTGCGCGGCGGGCAGCGGGACGGGAAGCGGATTGCGGGACGGCGGGCGACGCGGCGGCAAGCATGGCGGACTCCTGGTCGGGAGGCGCTGCCCCGCCCCGGAGCAGGGCGGCCAGCAGTGCGATGGGATGCATTGTCGGACCGCAGCGCGTATGCCGATAGTGGCCCGATAGCCATTCTTCGATAAAATCGGGCCATCGCCTTTCCGGAATCCGCCATGCTCGCCGCCGCGTCGCCCGCCCCGTCCGTTCCGACCATCGTCGCCGTGATCGCGTACGACGGCATCAGTCCGTTCCACCTGTCCGTGCCATCGGTCGTGTTCGGCAAGGAACGTGATGCGGCCGCGTCGCCCGCGTTCGAGTTCCGCGTCTGCTCGGCCGAGCGCGGCCCGCTCGCGACGACGGGCGGCTTCACGATCACCGCACCGTACGGGCTCGACGCGCTCGACGACGCGGACATCGTCATCGTGCCGTCCTGGCGCGACCCGGACGAAGCGCCGCCCGACGCGCTGCTCGATGCGGTCCGCGCGGTCGCCGCGCGCGGCGCGGAGCTCGTGGGCCTGTGCCTCGGTGCCTACGTGCTCGCCGCGGCCGGCCTGCTCGACGGCCGTCCGGCCACCACGCACTGGGCGTGGGCCGACGATTTCGCCCAACGCTTTCCGCGCGTGAAACTCGATCCCGACGTGCTCTACGTGGACGACGGCAACCTGATGACGTCGGCCGGCACGGCCGCCGGCCTCGACTGCTGCCTGCACGTCGTGCGGCGGCGCTTCGGCTCGGACGCCGCGAACCGGATCGCGCGCCGCCTCGTGATCCCGCCGCACCGCCAGGGCGGACAGGCCCAATACGTGCCGCAGCCGGTCGCCGCGCACCCGCGCGATGCACGGCTCGCGGGCCTGCTCGACTGGGTGCGCGCGCATCTCGACGCCGCGCACAGCGTCGATTCGCTCGCCGAACGCGTGCTGATGAGCCGCCGCACGTTCACGCGCCACTTCCGCCAGGCGACGGGCACGACCGTCACCGCGTGGCTGCAGGCCGAACGGCTTGCGCGTGCGCAGCATCTGCTCGAAACCACCGGGCAGTCGATCGACGCGATCGCGCAGGCGGCCGGCTACGGCTCGAGCGTGTCGCTGCGCCAGCATTTCGCGGGCGCGCTCGGCACGTCGCCGTCTGCGTATCGAAGGGAATTTCGCGGCGCCGGAGCCCGTGCCGACGCGGGACAGTGACGCCGGCCGCTCGCGTGGCGGGCAGGCCTCGAAGCGGAACCGGGCAGCCGCTCAGCCGCCGTTGATCCAGCGCGCCGCGTAAAGCAGCAACGCGACGAACACGATCATCGCCGCCCAGGCCCATACGGGCACGGTGCCCGAATCGCGATGCGGAAGCGCGCTCGCCGCCCGCCCGCTCAGCGCGCCGCCGAGGTGCGGCGGCAGCGAACGCTTCGTCGCGGCCACCAGCGACGCCGGCCGCAGGAAGACATGCTGGCGGCGCTGCGCCGGGGGGCGCGCGCGATTCGGCGCGAGACCGTGCTTCACCTGCACGACCGCGCAGAACTCGCGAAAGAACGTGTCGGTCCATTCGCGCAGCGCATTGTCGATCTGCCGCGCCGGCAACTCCGCGAGCGGCCCGCTCGCCGTCGCCCAGACCACGTATTCGATCCGCGTGGCGTTCGCATCGTCATCCGGCGTCAGCACCAGTTCGACCTGGCCGCGCAGCGCGCCGAGGCCGTCGGCCCGCGCCTTGAAGTTGAGCACCCGGCGCGGCCGACCTTCGGCGTCGCCCTGCTCGGCGGCCGCATGCGCGCGCACGTCGTAGCGGGCGCGCAGCGGGCCAAGCGGCACCGTGATCGTCAGCGCGAACTCGCCGTGCGCGAGTTTCACGAACGATTCGCAATGGTCGAAGCTCGCCCGCAGCAGCGCGAGATCCTCCAGCGCATCCCGCACGACAGGCGGCGCGAGCGGTACGCGTAACGTGTCGTTCAGTTCCATGACGCCTCCCCGATGAACGCGCGCCGCATCAGGACGTCTCGACGAGACTGTCGACCCGTGCGACATCGAAGGCGACGTAGTGCGCGAGCACGGCCGCCGCCTCCTTCGGTTCTTCGTAACTCCATGCGGCGTTCTCGATCACGCCGTCTTCCGTCTGCAAGTCGAAATGCACGGCTTGCCCCCTGAACGGGCAGGCCGACGTGACGCCCGATTTCACGAGCCGGCGCATGTTGACGTCGCCGCGCGGCAGGTAATGAATGTCCGGGAGCCCCGCCTCGCGCACGGTCAGCGCGCCGTGCGAATCGGCATAGGTGATGCCGCGATGAATCACGCGCACGCGATGACGGTTCGGCACGATTTCGAGTCGGGGGTCGGCTGCATCGGACATCGTTTCTCCTTCGGGCGGCGTCAGGCCGGGGGCAGGAAACGAAAAAGCCACGGCACGCATGCCGTGGCTTTCATTATGGGCGAAACTTCGTCCGATTGCGCGACCGGGAGCCCGGCCGCGCGCGACGGGCTACTGCGCACTCCACTGGAACGCGGCTTTCGCGCCGCCCTTCGCGCCGACCGTGACGGCGCGCGATTCGTCGCTGCCCTGGTACGACGCGTGCACCGTATAGCGCCCCGGCGGCACCTTCACGAGCATGTACGGCCCGCGCGTGTCGGTTTTCAGCACTTCGGCGCCCTTGCCGTCGACGATCCGGACATGGACGTCGGCCAGGAACTCGCCGCCCTTGCCGGTGAAGCGCAGCGCCAGCGGCCACTGCGACTCGTTGCGCTGGAACGCCGTCGATTCGTCCTGCCCGACACCGCCGGACACGAAGGTGACATCGCCTTGCTGGCGCGCGGCGGGCAAGCCGTCCGACTGCGCGTACGCGCCGGTCGCACCGGCTGCGAGGCCGGCGGTCAGCGCCGCGGCGACGGCAAATCGGGACACGTTGCGTAGATATTGCATGGCTCTCTCCTTGGGGTCGGAACACATACGGGGCGCGGCGTCACGCGATCGATCGAGCGGCGGCGGCGCCCGCCACGGCCGGCCGGGCCGGCCGTCGGCCGTTGCCGGTCAGCTCAGGTCGACCGGCACGAAGATCTGTGCATTATCGCGCTGGATCAACAGAGCAAGACTGTTGCCCGCGCCCTTCACCGCGTCGCGCAACTGCTCGGGGCTCGTGACCGGACGGCCGTTCACCGCGAGGATCACGTCGCCGGGCTGGATGCCCGCGTTGGCGGCCGGCCCGCCGGCCTGCTGCACGATCAGCCCGTGCGACAGGTTGTCGGCGCTGCGTTCCTGCGGCGACAGCGGCCGCACCGCGACACCCAGGCGGCCCTGTTCGACCGGCCCGCCGTCGTTCGATGCGAGCTTCGCGTCGGCCATCGCGCCGAGCGTCACGGTGATCGACTTCTTCGACTTGTCGCGCCAGATCTGCAGGTCGGCCTTCGAACCCGGCTTCAGGTTCGCGATCTGCGCGGGCAGCGACGTCGAATCGGCGACCGGCGAACCGTTGACCGACAGGATCACGTCACCCGGCTGCAGGCCGGCCTTCGCGGCCGGACCGTTGGCGTCGACCGAGCTGACGAGCGCGCCGTCCGGCTTCTGCAGCCCGAACGAGCTCGCGAGCGTCTGGTTCAGCCCCTGCACGGCCACGCCGAGCCGGCCGCGGCTCACGTGGCCCGTCTTCACGAGCTCGTCCTTCACCTTGATCGCCTCGTTGATCGGGATCGCGAACGACAGGCCCTGGAAGCCGCCCGTCTGCGAGTAGATCATCGAGTTGATGCCGATCACCTCGCCCTGCAGGTTGAACAGCGGGCCGCCCGAGTTGCCGGGGTTCACCGGCACGTCGGTCTGGATGAACGGCGTGTAGTTCTCGTCCGGCAGCGCGCGCGACTTCGCGCTGATGATGCCCGACGTGACCGTGTTGTCGAAGCCGTACGGCGAGCCGATCGCGACGACCCACTGGCCGACCTTGCTCTGCGCCGGATCGCCGATCTTCACGGTCGGCAGGCCGCTCGCGTCGATCTTCAGCACGGCGACGTCGGACTGCTTGTCGGAGCCGACGACCTTCGCCTTGTATTCGCGCTTGTCGGTCAGCTTGACCGTGACAACGTTCGCGCCGTCGATCACGTGCGCATTGGTGAGGATGTACCCGTCGGAACTGACGATGAAGCCCGACCCGAGGCTCGCACTCGGCTGGTCGTCCGGCTGCGCGTCGCCGCCCATGCCCGGCACCTGGCCGTAGAAGTGCTTGAAGAACTGGTAGAACGGGTCGCTCGGATCGATCGGCAGTTGCGGCTGCGGCGCGCGCCGCGCCACCTGCTTCACGACGTGCTTCGCGCTGATGTTCACGACCGCCGGGCCGTAGGTCTCGACGAGCCCGGAGAAATCGGGAATGCCGGTCTTGGCGGCAGCTTCGGCCGGCATCAATGCGGCCGCCTGCGCGGGCGTGATGATCTGCGGATCGGCGCGGCGGGTGCCGGCGAAATAGCCGGCCGACAGGGCAGCCGCCACGGCGACCGCGACGGCGCCGCGCGCAAGGAATCGGGTGTTCATCGTAGGACCTCCTCTTTGTTAGGACGCAGCGTAACGACCCTGACTTAAAGGAGGCTTAATCAGCCTTAAGCGGGGCTTAAGCGGCTGCCCGCGCCGCCCCTTCAGACGGTTTCGGACGGCTGCGAAGCCGGGGCCGGCATCTCGGCATCGCGGAACACGACGCTGACGAGCAGGCCGCCCGCGGCCGCATCGCCGAGCGACACCGTCGCGCCCTGCTGCGCCGCTACGCGCTTGACGATCGCGAGCCCGAGCCCGCTGCCCGACACGTCGGTGCGCGCCCGCGCCGTGCTGTCGCGATAGAAGCGGTCGAACACGCGCTCGCGCTCGTCGGCCGGAATGCCCGGCCCGCTGTCGCCGATCTGCACGCAGGCGCGGCCGGCCGCGTCGCGCGTCAGCGACACGTCGATGCGGCCGCCGTCCGGCGTGTATTTCACCGCGTTGTCGAGCAGGTTGCCGAACATCACGCGCAGCGCGCCGACGTCCGCGACGACGCTCGCCGCGCGCGTTTCCTCGAAGCCGAGATCGATGTCGCGCCGCTGCGCGAGCGGCGCATGCGCGGCCACGCATTCGGCGAGCAGCGCCTGCAGGTCGACCGGCTCGCGCATCGTCGCGCCGTCCGGCTCGGCGCGCGCGAGCGCGAGCAGTTGCTCGGTGAGGCGCGTCGCGCGCGACACGCCGTCCTGGAGATCCGCGATCGCCTCGCGGCGCGACGCATCGTCCTTCGCGCGCGCGACGAGCTGCGCCTGGATCTGCACGGCCGCGAGCGGCGTGCGCAATTCGTGCGCGGCGTCGGCGACGAACGCCTTCTGCGTGTCGAGCGCCGCCGACAGTCGCGCGAGCAGCCCGTTCAGCGCCCGCACGAGCGGCTGCACCTCGAGCGGCAGGCGCGCGTCGGGCAGCGGATCGAGCGCTTCCGGCCGGCGCGCCTCGACCGCGCGCGTCACGCGGCCAAGCGGCGCGAGCCCGCGCCCGACGATCCCCCACGCGGCCGCGCCGAGGAACGGCAGCAGCACGATCAGCGGCCACAGCGTGCGCAGCGCGACGTTCGCCGCGAGCCGGTTGCGCACCGACAGCGGCTGCGCGAGCTGCACGACGTTGTCGCCGACGATCGCGCCGTACACGCGCCATTCGCCGCGATCGGTGCGTTCGGTCGAGAAGCCGAGCTCCGCGCGCGGCGCGATCGGCGCACGCGGATGCGAGAAGTACATCAGCACGCCGTTGCGATTCCAGATCTGGATCACGATGCCTTCGTCGCCGTTGGTGCGCGAGCCGAACACCTGCGAGAACGGCTCCGACGGCAGCGCCGCGGCGATTTCCTGCAACTGGTAGTCGAACAGCTCGTTCGCCTCGGCGAGCGCCTGCCGGTAGATGAGCCAGCCCGCGGCGCCCACGCCCGCGACGACGATCGCGAGCAGCCAGATCAGCAGTTGATGACGAATCGACCGCACGCGTCAGCTTTCCTTGACGACCATGTAGCCGAGCCCGCGCACGTTGCGGATCAGGTCCGAACCGAGCTTCTTGCGCAGCGCGTGGATGTAGACCTCGACCGTGTTGCTGCCGATCTCCTCGCCCCAGCCGTACATCTTCTCCTCGAGCTGGCTCTTCGACAGCACCGCGCCCGGCCGCGCGAGCAACGCCTCGAGCAGCGCGAACTCGCGCGCGGACAGCGCGACGGGCGCGCCGTCGAGCGTCACCTGGTGCGACGCGGGATCGAGCGTCAGCGCGCCGTGGCGGATCAGCGACTCGCTGCGCCCAGCTTGACGGCGGATCAGCGCGCGCATCCGTGCGCCCAGCTCGTCGAGATCGAACGGCTTGACGAGGTAATCGTCGGCGCCCGCGTCGAGCCCCTTCACGCGATCGGCGACGGCGTCGCGCGCGGTGACGATCAGCACCGGCAGCGCGAGCCCGCGCCCGCGCAGCGTGCGCAGCACGTCGATGCCGTCGCGCTTCGGCAGGCCGAGATCGAGCAGCAGCAGATCGTACGTCTCGCCGCCGAGCGCCGTCAGCGCGGCGTCACCGTCCTGCACCCAGTCGACGGCAAAGCCGTCCGAGCGCAGCGCCTTGCGCACGCCCTCGGCAATCATTCGATCATCTTCGACAAGCAGAATCCGCATCGGGCCACGCATCCATGGGGCGAGTCAAACACGGCGACCATTGTAGCGCCGCGAATCGGGTGCGCGGCACCGTGCAATGCAACAGTAAGGCGGATTGCAAGGGGCCTACCCCGACTTGTCTCTACAATGTGCGCTTCGGCGCCCCCGCGCGTCCTGCCCGAGCCCCCTGCTTTTCCCGTATTCGCCCATGCCGATTTCCGATCTTTCCGCCCGGTTCGCCCCCCGCGCCCGCGTCTGCCTGCGCGCGGCCGCCGTCGTCGCCACCTGCACGGCCCTCGCGTTCGCGCCGTCCGCCCAGGCCCGCAAGAAATCCCACAAGGAAGCGCGCAAGACCGCCGTCGTGTCGCCGGCCGCACGCGCGGCCGGCCTGCCGGCCTCCGTGCTCGTCGCGCTGCAGCGTGCGAAGGTGCCGGCGTCGGCGATGAGCGTGGTGGTCGAGCGCGTCGGCGATCCGCAGCCGCTGATCGCGTGGAATGCGAGCCGGCCGATGCTGCCGGCCTCGACGATGAAGCTCGTGACGACCTTCTCGGGCCTGTCGATCCTCGGCCCCGACTACCGCTGGCGCACCACCGCGTACACGGACGGCACGGTCGACCCGGACGGCACGCTGCAGGGCAACCTGTACATCAAGGGCACCGGCGATCCGAAGCTCGTGCCCGAGGAGCTGATCGACCTCGTCGACAAGCTGCGCAAGGCCGGCGTCAAGCGCGTGGCCGGCGGCCTCGTGCTCGACAAGAGTTATTTCGCGGCGTCGACGCGCGACCTGCCGTCGTTCGACGACGATGCCAGCGCGCCGTACAACGTCGGCCCCGATCCGCTGCTGTACGCGTTCAAGGCCGTGTCGTTCACGGTCACGCCGGGCGACGACGGCAAGGTCGCCGTCGACGTGTTGCCGCCGCTCGCGGACCTGTCGATCGACAACCAGCTCGTCGAAGGTTCGGGCTCGTGCAGCGCGGCCGCCGCGGCCGCGCGCCCGACGCTGACGGCCGGCGGCGGAATCATGACGGCGTCGTTCGCCGGCGACTACCCGCTGCGCTGCGGCGCGCACACGACCAACCTCGCGATCCTCGATCACACGACCTTCTTCGCGCGCGGCTTCCTCGCGCTGTGGCAGCAGGACGGCGGCACGATCGCCGGGCCCGTGAGCGAAGGCAAGGTGCCGACCACCGCGCGGCCGCTCGCCGTGCATCACAGCCCGGTGCTCGGCAGCATCGTCTACGACATCAACAAGTTCAGCAACAACGTGATGGCGCGCAACCTGTTCCTGACGATCGGCGCGGTCAGCGGCAAGCCGCCCGCGACGCCCGAGCAGTCGAGCCGCGCGATCCAGGCGTTCCTGCAGAAGAACGGCATCGCGATGCCCGACCTCGTGCTCGAGAACGGCTCGGGGCTGTCGCGCGAAGAGCACGTGAGCGCGCTGTCGCTCGCCGCGCTGCTGCAGGCCGCGAACGCGAGCCCGGTCGCGCAGGCGTTCATCGATTCGCTGCCGATCGCGGGCATCGACGGCACGATGAAGAACCGCCTCACCAACGCGGGCGTGCTCGGCAACGCGCACATCAAGACCGGCACGCTGCGCGACGTGCGCGCGATCGCCGGCTACGTCGCCGGCGCGGACGGCCAGAGCTACATCGTCGTCAGCTTCATCAACAACGATCACGCGGAAGCCGCGCGCGCCGCGCACGACACGCTGCTCGAATGGATCTACGCGGGCGCGCACTGACGATCCGCGCACCGCGCGGCGGGCCGTCGTGACACGGCGGCCCGTGCGGCCCCGCAGTGCGTCACCCGCGAAATTTCGCGCCGCGCGGTTTGAAACGCGCGCCGCCACCGTCGCGCGACGCCTCGCGCGCTCGCCCCATCCTCAAAACGGGGCCACACCGCCCGGCCCCGTGCAGTACGGATTCCGTAGAAACCCTGTCCTCAGAGGGAACCCTCTACGCTGCCCCCTCGCCTAGCGCGTAGCGATTGCGTAGGCTGTTGGCCTGACGATATCTACAACGGGCCACACGCCCGGCCTGATGGCTTGCAGGGGAACGAAGGAGACACACGCCCATGCGATTCGACGTCGAATTGCTTCTGCTCGCGCTGGCGCCCGTCTTCCTGCTCTGCATCGCGTGGGAGGCCTGGCACCTCGCCCGCACCCGTGCGCAGGACCGTATCTACGCGTGGCGCGACACGCTGTGCAACGCGGCGCTCGCACTGATGCACCAGGGCGCCGACAAGATCGCGTGGCTGTTCGTGATTCCTGTCTATGCGTACTGCTACCGGCACTATCGCGTCTACACGTGGCACGACGGCTGGCTGTCGTTCGCGGTGCTGTTCGTCGCGCAGGACTTCCTCTACTACGTGTTCCATCGCGCGAGCCATCGCGTGCGCTGGCTGTGGGCCGCGCACGTCGTGCACCACTCGTCCGAGCGAATGAATTTCTCGACCGCGTTCCGCCAGAGCCTGATGTATCCGGTCGCGGGCATGTGGCTGTTCTGGCTGCCGCTCGCGTTCGCGGGCTTTCCGCCGCAACAGGTCGTCGGCGTCGTGCTGATCAACCTCGCGTTCCAGTTCTTCGTGCACACGCAGGCGATCGGCAAGCTCGGCTGGCTCGAATACGTGCTCAACACGCCGTCGATCCACCGCGCGCACCATGCGCGCAACGCGCGCTACATCGACCGCAATTACGCAGGCGTCCTGGTGATCTGGGATCGCCTGTTCGGCAGCTATGTCGAGGAAACGCCCGACGATCCGCCGCAGTACGGCATCGTCGAGCGGCTCGGCTCGAACAACCCGCTCGTCGCGACGTTTCACGAGTGGGTGTCGATGGCGTCCGACGCGTTGCGCGTCGGCGGATGGCGCAACAAGCTGCGCGCGATTTTCGGCCCGCCCGAATGGGCGAGCGCTTATCATGCGCAGATTGCCGAGGCCGCGAACCAGGATCCGCGCGCCGTGCCGCTGGCGGCTGCGCGCGATCGATAAACCGTTTCAGCCAACGGCCGCCGCGCAGCCCGGAACCGAGCAGGCACGCGGCAGATGAGCAACACATCAGGCCATATCTACGAGGAGATCGAACGATGCAGACACAACAACACGCACCTTCCCGCACCCGGCAGCGCATGCTGCGCACCGCGCAGGTCGCGATCGCCGGCGCCGCGCTCGCGCTGCTCGCCGCATGCGGCGGCGGTGACGACAACAACAACAGCAGTGCATCGAACACGCCGCCGTCGGGCGTGAAGATGCAGATCGTGTCGTTCGGCGACAGCCTGTCCGACGTCGGCACCTACTCGCAGATCAAGCTCGGCTTCGGCGGCGGCCGCTTCACGACCAACCCGGGCCAGGTATGGACGCAGAACGTCGCGCAGTACTACGGCGACACGCTGCAGCCCGCCAACCAGGGCGGCTTCGGCATCCCGCTGCAGGCCACCGGCGGCCTCGGCTACGCGCAGGGCGGCTCGCGCGTGACGCTGCAGCCGGGCATCGGCCATGCGGACGCGAGCGTGCCGAATCCCGACTACGCGCAGGCGACGACCACGCCGATCGCCGACCAGGTCAAGCAGTACCTGTCGCAATACGGCAGCTTCAACGCCGGCCAGATCGTGCTGATCAACGGCGGTGCGAACGACATCTTCTACCAGGCCCAGGTCGCGCAGGCGCAAGGCAACACGCCGGCCGCGCAGCTCGCGGCGGCGCAGGCGATCGGCCTGGCCGCGCAGCAGCTCGGCGGGATCGTCCAGCAGATCGTCGCGGCCGGCGCGACCCACGTGTTCGTCGCGAACGTGCCGGACATCGGCGGCACGCCGCTCGCGCTGCAAGGCGGCACGCAGGCCGCGTTCACGCAACTGTCCGGGCTGTTCAACAAGACGCTCGTCGGTACGCTCGCCGCGCTGAAGGTCGACCCGACGAAATATGCGGTGGTCGATTCGTTCACGTGGCAGGACGGCATCGCGGCCAACTACCAGTCGAACGGTTTCAGCGTGTCGAACACCGACACCGCCTGCAACCTGAAGGCGATGGTCCAGGCCGCCACGCAGTACGGCGTCGCGAACGCGACCGCGTTCGGCTCGTCGCTGTTCTGCTCGCCGCAGACCTACACGGTCGCGAACGCGGACCAGACCTACATGTTCGCCGACACGGTCCACCCGACGACGCGCCTGCATGCGCTGTTCGCGCAGTACGTCGAACAGCAGATCGCGAAGTCCGGCGTCGGCAAGTAAGCCGCTCACTACGCGCCCAAACGAAAACGCCTGACCGGTTCGCGCCGGTCAGGCGTTTTTTGTTTGCGTGGACGGATGCGCGTGGCTGCGTCAGTCGCGCGCTTCGAACGCCGCGGCCGCGCGGCCGAGGCGATCGTTGACCGCGATCCATTCGACGGTCTCGGGCAGCTTCTCGACGAGAATGCGCGCGACCTGCGCCCGGTCGAGCGCGCGCAGCATTCCGTACAGGTCGCGCGCATAGGCTTGCGGATCTTCCGGCGCCGCGACGAAGTGCACGCCGTCAGCCTGCGCCCAGCGTCCCGCACGCGACGCGCGGGCGACGAGCGCGATGCGTTCGCCGTCGGTTTGCGCGGCCGCGAGCAGCGGCTCGAGCGCGTCGAACGGCAGCAGCGCGAGCGGCGTGCGCGGCGCGTAATGCGCTTTCAGCGTGCCCGACGCGCGTGGGGCCGTCGCATCGCTGCCGTCCGGCAGCTTCGGGGCGCGGCCGAGCACGTCGGCGATCTGTTGCGGCGTCACGTGCCCCGGGCGCAGCAGCGCCGGGAAACCACGCGACAGGTCGAGAATCGTCGACTCGATGCCGACTTCGGATGCGCCGCCGTCGAGCACGTGCACGGTATCGCCGAATTCGTCGCGCACGTGTTGCGCGGTCGTCGGGCTCACGTGGCCGAACCGGTTCGCGGACGGCGCAGCCACGCCGCCGTGGCCGCCGCGCCGCGCGCTGAACGCGGCCAGCAGCGCCTGCGCGACCGGATGCGACGGGCAGCGCAGCCCGACCGAATCCTGCCCGCCGCTCACGGCATCCGGAATGCGCGCGTGGCGCTTCAGGATCAGCGTCAGCGGGCCCGGCCAGAACGCGTCGATCAGCGCGTGCGCGTCGGCCGGCAGGTCGTCGGCCCAGTAACCGGGATCGCCGCCCGGCGGCAGATGCACGATCACCGGATGGTTCGCGGGCCGCCCCTTCGCCGCGTAGATGCGTGCGACGGCCTCGGGGTTCGCCGCATCGCCGCCGAGCCCGTAGACGGTTTCGGTCGGAAACGCGACGAGCTGGCCCGCGTCGAGCAACGCGGCGGCCGCGTCGATCTGCGCGGGCGTCACGTGCTTCGGGAGATCGCTGGGCATCGGCCGGCGCCTCAGTCGAGCGGCACGCGCAGCAGTTGCGCGCACGCGGTGGCGGCGGCGACGGCTTCGTCGCGCGTCTCGGCCGTGAAGTTCACGTGGCCCATCTTGCGGCCGACGCGCGCTTCTTCCTTGCCGTACAGGTGCAGGTGGGCGGCCGGCATCGCGGCGACCGTGTCCCACGGCGGCGTGACGGCATCGGCCGCCGCACCGTTGGGGAACCACACGTCGCCGAGAATGTTCAGCATCGCGGCCGGCGAATGCTGGCGCGGGTTGCCGAGCGGCATGCGCGTCATCGCGCGCACCTGCTGCTCGAACTGGCTCGTTGCGCACGCATCGACCGTGTAGTGGCCGGAGTTGTGCGGGCGCGGCGCCATTTCGTTCGCGACGAACGAACCGTCCTCCAGCACGAAGAATTCGACGCACAGCACGCCGACGTAGCCGAGCGTATCGGCGATCCGGATCGCCGCCTGCTGCGCTTCCTCGACGCGGGCCGCATCGGCGGCCGGCGCCGGCACGACCGTCAGCGCGAGGATGCCGTTGTGATGCACGTTCTGCGCGAGCGGGAAGGCGGCCGAACGGCCGTCCGCGCCGCGCGCGATCAACGCCGACACTTCGTATTTCAGCGGCAGGCGCTTCTCCAGCACGCACGGCACGCCGCCGAGCGCGGCATGCGCGTCGCGCGCTTCCTGCGCGGTGGCGACCCGCACCTGGCCCTTGCCGTCGTACCCGAGGCGGGCCGTCTTCAGGATGCCCGGCAGCACCGCGTCGAGCGCCGCATCGTCAAGCGCGGCGAGCGCCGCCGCCGATTCGATCACGACGTGCGGCGCGACCGGCACGCCCGATGCCGCGATGAAACGCTTCTCCGCGATCCGGTCCTGCGCGACCGCGACGCAGCGGCCGGCCGGCGCGACGAACGTCGTGCGCGCGAGGAAATCGAGGCTCGCGGCCGGCACGTTCTCGAACTCCGTCGATACGGCCTCGCACAGGCCGGCCAGTTCGGCGAGCGCAGCTTCGTCGTCGTACGCCGCGCGCAGGTGGCGATCGGCGACCGCGCCGGCGGGGCTCGTCGGATCGGGATCGAGCACGGCGACGCGATAGCCCATCGACTGGGCGGCAAAGCAGAACATGCGGCCGAGCTGGCCACCGCCGACCATGCCCAGCCACGCGCCGGGCAGGATCGGGGAAACGGAATCAGGAGTTGCGGTCATGTCAGTGGTCGGTCGCGGCGGAACGCGGAACGGCCCGCCGCAGTGGGAAAATCCAGCGCCGGCCGCGTCGTGCGGCCGCGCGCCATGCCGTCATTCCAGCGGCGGCAGCACCATCGCGTGCGCGGCTTCGTTCTGGCGCACGCGGAACGCGGCGAGCCGGTTCGCGTAGTCGACCGAGTTGCCGGACAGGATCGACACCGCGAACAGCGCGGCGTTCGCGGCGCCGGCCTCGCCGATCGCGAACGTCGCGACGGGCACGCCCTTCGGCATCTGCACGATCGAGTGCAGCGAATCGACACCCTTCAGGTACTTGCTCGCGACCGGTACGCCGAGCACCGGCACCGTGGTCTTCGCGGCCAGCATGCCGGGCAGGTGCGCGGCGCCGCCGGCGCCCGCGATGATCGCACGCAGCCCGCGCTCGCGCGCCTTCTCCGCATAGTCGAACATCTCGTCGGGCATCCGGTGCGCGGACACGACCTTCGCTTCGTACGGCACGCCGAATTCCTGCAGGATGGCGACCGCATGCTTCATCACGTCCCAGTCGGAACTCGAGCCCATCAGCACGCCGACGAGCGGCGCGCTGTGCGTGTGGGCAGTCTGGATTTCGCTCATGTCGTATCTGTCCCGATCAGGCGAGCGACTGGCCCGTGATGCGCTCGAGCGCTTCCTGGTACTTCGCGGCCGTCTTCTCGACGACGTCGGCCGGCAGCGCCGGCGCCGGCGCCGTCTTGCCCCACGGCTGCGCCTCGAGCCAGTCGCGCACGAACTGCTTGTCGAACGACGGCGGGTTGGTGCCCACTTCGTACTGGTCGGCCGGCCAGAAGCGCGACGAATCGGCGGTCAGCACTTCGTCCATCAGGTACAGCTTGCCGTGGTTGTCGAGGCCGAATTCGAACTTCGTGTCGGCGATGATGATGCCGCGCGTCGCCGCGTAGTCGGCCGCTTCCTTGTACAGCTTGATCGAGATGTCGCGGATCGTCGCGGCCAGCTCGGTGCCGATGCGGCGCTCGGTTTCCTCGAACGTGATGTTCTCGTCGTGCTCGCCCATCTCGGCCTTCGCGGCCGGCGTGAAGATCGGCTCCGGCAACTTCTGCGCGTTCTGCAGGCCTGCCGGCAGCTGCACGCCGCACACGGCGCCCGACGCCTGGTATTCCTTCCAGCCGCTGCCGGCCAGGTAGCCGCGCACGACCGCTTCGATCATGATCGGCTCGAGGCGCTTGACGACCACGCCGCGGCCCTTCACCTGCTCGACTTCGTCGGCCGCGACGACCGCTTCCGGCGCGTCGCCCGTCAGGTGGTTCGGCACGATGTGCGCGAGCTTGTCGAACCAGAAGTTCGCCATCTGGTTCAGCACGCGGCCCTTGTTCGGAATCGGCTCGCCCATCACCACGTCGAACGCCGACAGGCGATCGGTCGTGACGATCAGGAGCTTGTCGTTGCCGACCGCGTAGTTATCGCGAACCTTGCCGCGACCGAGGAGCGGCAGCGAACGGAGCGTGGATTCGTAAAGGGTAGACATCGTCTTTTCGCAGATAAGGAGCCAAACAAAAAGGGAAACGCCGTTCCCCGCGGCAGGCGGGAACGGCGGTCTTGCAATACGTCGGCGAACCGGCGGGCGCAGCGCCCCGACGGCTGCCGGCCGGCCCTTGTTCGGCCGGACGGAACGGCTGCCGGGGCCGGATCGGATCCGGCCAGCCGGGCGGCCAGCCCATGCCCGGCGGCAGAACCGGGCGGGGCAAATCGTACTACAGTCTCAGCGCACGACCTGTGCGAGCGCGCCCGACTTGTACTGCTCGGCGATCTTGTCGAGCGACACCGGCTTGATCTTGCCGGCCTGGCCTTCGCAGCCGAACGCGAGGTAACGGTCGACGCACACCTTCTTCGCCGCTTCGCGCGCGGGCTTCAGGTAGTCGCGCGGATCGAACTTGCCCGGGTTCTCGAACAGGTAGCGGCGGATCGCGCCGGTGATCGCGAGACGCAGGTCGGTGTCGATGTTGATCTTGCGCACGCCGTGCTTGATGCCTTCCTGGATTTCCTCGACCGGCACGCCGTAGGTTTCCTTCATGTCGCCGCCGAATTCGCGGATCTCGGCCAGCAGTTCCTGCGGCACCGACGACGAACCGTGCATCACGAGGTGCGTGTTCGGGATGCGCGCGTGGATTTCCTTGATGCGCTGGATCGACAGGATGTCGCCCGTCGGCTTCTTCGAGAACTTGTACGCGCCGTGCGACGTACCGATCGCGATCGCGAGTGCATCGCACTGCGTGAGCTTGACGAAGTCGGCGGCCTGCTCCGGATCGGTCAGCAGTTGCTCGCGGGTCATCGTGCCTTCCGCGCCATGGCCGTCTTCCTTGTCACCCTTCATCGTCTCGAGCGAGCCGAGCACGCCGAGTTCGGCTTCGACCGTCACGCCGATCGAGTGCGCCATCTCGACGACCTTGCGCGACACGTCGACGTTGTACTCGTACGACGCGACCGTCTTGCCGTCGGCTTCGAGCGAACCGTCCATCATCACGCTCGTGAAGCCGCTGCGGATCGCGGCCGTGCAGACGGCCGGCGACTGGCCGTGATCCTGGTGCATCACGACCGGGATGTGCGGATACGATTCGACCGCCGCTTCGATCAGGTGGCGCAGGAACGGCTCGCCCGCATACTTACGCGCGCCGGCCGATGCCTGCATGATCACGGGCGCGCCGACCTGGTCCGCCGCCGCCATGATCGCCTGGACCTGCTCCAGGTTGTTCACGTTGAAGGCCGGCAGGCCGTAACCGTGCTCTGCCGCGTGGTCCAGCAATTGACGCATTGATACGAGAGGCATTGTGGAACTCCTTGGAATGAAAACCGGTGCGCCCTGACGCCGGCGCGGCACCTGCCCGGGTCTGGATCTGGGCAGCGCGGCGCGGCTGAGCGTCGAATAGCCGCATTTTATCGCGAAGCGCCTCCGATTCCGACCGCCCGGTGGCCCCCGCTCGCAATTTGTTACGTTCGCACGGCACAATGCGGCCAAAAAGGAGAAAAAAAGCCGCGCGGGGCTTCGGACCCCGCGCGGCTTTTTGCGCAAAAACGGTGCCGGATCAGCCTCGACCGATCCGGGTCGCCGGCTCGCAGGCCGGCTCAGCGAGGCTCAGCCGGCGCTCAATAGTGCTCGCCGACCCGCACGATCTTCAGCGTGTTGGTGCCGCCCGCCTGCCCCATCGGCTCGCCGACGGTCAGCACGACCATGTCGCCGTGCTGCACGTACCCCTGCTTGACGACGATCTCGAGCGCCGCCTGCAGCGCCGAATCGCGGTCGCTGTTGAAGTCGACGTGCAGCGGCGTCACGTTGCGGTACAGCGCCATCGTCCGCTCGCTGCCGACGCGCGGCGTCAGCGCGAAGATCGGCACGTGCGTGTAGTGACGCGACATCCACAGCGCGGTCGCGCCCGATTCGGTCAGCGCGACGATCGCCTTCGCGCCCAGGTGGTACGCGGTGAACAGCGCGCCCATCGCGATCGACTGGTCGATCCGCGTGAACGTGCGGTCGAGGAAATCCTTGTCCAGCTCGACTTCTTCGGATTTTTCCGCTTCGACGCACACGGCCGCCATCGTCTCGATCGTGACGACCGGGTACTTGCCGGCGGCCGTCTCGGCCGACAGCATCACCGCGTCGGTGCCGTCGAGCACCGCGTTCGCGACGTCCGACACTTCCGCGCGGGTCGGCACCGGTGCGTGGATCATCGATTCCATCATCTGCGTCGCGGTGATCACGAGCTTGTTCGACTCGCGCGCCATCCGGATCATGCGCTTCTGCAGCGCCGGCACGGCCGCGTTGCCGACTTCCACCGCGAGGTCGCCGCGCGCGACCATGATGCCGTCGGACGCGTCGAGGATGCTCTGCAGCGCCGGAATCGCCTCCGCGCGCTCGATCTTCGCGATCATCTTCGGCTTGATGCCGTACGGCGCGCCCGCGATGTTCGCGAGCTGGCGCGCCATTTCCATGTCGGTCGCATTCTTCGGGAACGACACCGCGACGAGGTCTGCGCCGAGCGACATCGCGGTGCGGATGTCTTCCATGTCCTTCGCGGTCAGCGCCGGCGCCGACAGGCCGCCGCCCTGGCGGTTGATCCCCTTGTTGTTCGACAGCTCGCCGCCCACCTTGACGATCGTGTGGATTTCGTCGCCGAGCACGCGCTCGACGGTCAGCACGATCAGGCCGTCGTTCAGCAGCAGCAGGTCGCCCGGCTTCAGGTCGCGCGGCAGTTCCTTGTAGTCGAGGCCGACGCGCTCGTCGTTGCCGAGCTCGCAGCCCGCATCGAGGATGAACGGCTGCCCGGGCACGAGCGTGGTCTTGCCGTTCTCGAACTTGCCGACGCGGATCTTCGGGCCCTGGAGGTCGGCCATGATCGCGATCTCGCGGCCAACCTTGCGGGCGGCCTCGCGCACCATTTCGGCGCGCTGGCGGTGATCGTCGGCCGTGCCGTGCGAAAAGTTGAGCCGCACGACGTCGAGGCCCGCCTGCATCATCTGCAGCAGAATCTCCGGCGAACTGGAAGCCGGGCCGATCGTGGCGACTATCTTGGTGGCGCGCTGCATGAAACTCCTCATCTGGATCAAGGTGGATGCGCTGGGTGAAACGCTGCGAGAGCCGGAATCGGCGGGCCCAGCGGCGGCCGTTCCGGGGGGCGTGCCGGTGCTTGCGCCCGGCATCGCTTTGTTCTGGATCTCGTGGTGCTGTGCGGCCGCGTCGCCGGCAGCCGCCGGTGCGCGCGGGGCGGTGTTCGCCCGCGCGGGCGCGCGTTTGCGCTTGCCCGCGCCGGCCGGCTGCTCCGCTTTCGCGGAGCGCGCGGCCTTCGTCACCCCTGCGCGCGCCGCCACGCTCAGGCCGCCCGCGTTTCGAGCACTTCCACCGCCGGCAGCTTCTTCCCCTCGAGGAACTCGAGGAAGGCGCCGCCGCCCGTCGAGATGTAGCTGACCTGGTCGTGGATGCCGTACTTCGCGATGGCCGCGAGCGTGTCGCCGCCGCCCGCGATCGAGAACGCGGACGATTTGGCGATCGCTTCGGCGAGCGTCTTGGTGCCGTTGCCGAACTGGTCGAACTCGAACACGCCGACCGGGCCGTTCCACACGATCGTGCCGGCCTTCTCGAGCTGGCTCGCGAGCGCCTTGGCCGTATCGGGGCCGATGTCGAGGATCATGTCGTCCGCTTCGATGTCGGCGACCTGCTTCACCGTGGCCGCGGCCGTCGGCGAGAATTCCTTGGCGGTGACGACGTCGGTCGGGATCGGCACCGAGGCGCCGCGCTCGCGCGCTTCGTCGATGATCGCCTTCGCCTCGGCGACGAGATCGGCTTCCGCGAGCGACTTGCCGATCGACAGGCCGGCCGCGAGCATGAACGTGTTCGCGATGCCGCCGCCGACGATCAGCTGGTCGACCTTGCCGGCCAGCGACTTCAGGATGGTCAGCTTGGTCGACACCTTCGAGCCGGCGACGATCGCCACCAGCGGGCGCGCCGGGTTGCCGAGCGCCTTGCCGAGCGCGTCGAGTTCGGCGGCCAGCAGCGGGCCCGCGCACGCGACGGGCGCGTACTTCGCGATCCCGTGCGTGGTCGCTTCCGCGCGGTGCGCGGTGCCGAACGCGTCGTTCACGTACACGTCGCAGAGCTTCGCCATCTTCTGGGCAAGTTCGTCCGAATTCTTCTTCTCGCCCTTGTTCACGCGGCAGTTCTCGAGCAGCACGACCTGGCCCGGTGCGACGTTCACGCCGTTCTCGACCCAGTTCGACACGAGCGGCACGTCGCGGCCGAGCAGCTCGGCGAGACGCTTCGCGACCGGCGCGAGCGAGTCTTCCGGCTTGAATTCGCCTTCGGTCGGACGGCCGAGGTGCGACGTGACCATCACGGCCGCGCCGGCGTCGAGCGCGGCCTGGATGGCCGGCACGGACGCACGCACGCGGGTGTCCTCGGTGATGTTGCCGTGATCGTCCTGCGGGACGTTCAGGTCGGCGCGGATGAACACCCGCTTGCCGGCGAGCTGGCCGGCGGCGATCAGGTCGGTAAGACGCTTGACTTGGCTCATGTTGGACAAATTGAAGTAGTGGATGGGGAAAGGGGGTTCACGCTGGACGTGCGCGGGCTGCCGCGAAAGGGCGCCGGATGCGGCCGTGGCTGGCGGTTCGCATGACGCGCACGGGTAAAAAATCTCGAACGGGCATTCTAGCCGATCCACCCGGCAGACTGACCCGTGCGGCGGCGAATTCCGCCTATTTGGGATCGCGCGCCGGAACCGACATATTGCCGCAACGCAGCAATTCGCCGACGCAACCGGGCGGCGCCGGGCGAGCCGGAACGGCGGCCCCTCAGAAGATCAGGCGCAACGCGGTGAAGACGAGCATTCCGACGACGATCGTACCGAGCATGCTGCGCCGCCACAAAAACCAGCCGAGGCCGGCGAGCGCCGCGTAGAACGGATGGTTGGACAGCGCGAACGACAGGCCGGCCGGCGTTTCGAGCACGTCGGGCAGCACGACGGCGACCAGCGCGGCGGCCGGCGCATAGCGCAGCGCGCGCTGCGCGCGTTCGGGCAGCACGGTGCGCTCGCCGCCGATCAGGAACAGCGCGCGCGTGACCGCCGTGACGATCGTCATCCCGACGATGACGATCCAGATCTCGGTCGCGCTCATTCGATCTCCTTTTCGTGCACGGTTTCGGTACGGATGCGCCGCCAGTCGGCCCGCTCGACGAAGAAGTCGGCCGTGCAGCCGGCCGCGAGCGCGGCGAGCACCGCGAGCGGCAGCGCAAGCCGGTACGGCAGGTCGAACGCGACGAGCGACACGATCCCGGCGACCGCGACGGCCGCGAGCGTCGAGCGGTTCGCGACCGCCGACACCATGATCGGGATCAGCGCGAGCGTGCCGGCCAGCTCCAGCCCCCAGCTCGCGGGAAAGAAGCTCGCGAGCAGGATGCCGGCGAGCGACGACACCTGCCACGACGCCCAGCTCGCGAGCGCCATCCCCCAGAAATAGGCTTCCTTGCCCGGCACGCGGCCGTACGCGAAGCCCTGTTTCTGGAACAGCAGGTAGATCACGTCGCCGTTGAAATAGCCGATCGCGAGACGCCGCCACAGCGGCAGGTAGGAAAAATGCGGCGCCAGCCCGGCGCTGAAGATCACGAAGCGCATGTTGACCATCGCGGCCGTGAGTAGCACGGTCCAGATCGGCAGCTTCGCCGCGAGGAGCGGCAGCACCGCGAGCTGCGACGAGCCCGCGTAGACGAACAGCGACATCGCGCTCGCCTGCCCGAGCGTCATCACGGACTTGCTCATCGCGATGCCGGTGACGAGCCCCCAGGACAGGATCGCCATCAGTGTCGGGGAATAGTCGCGCGCGCCCTGGATCAGCGCGAAGCGGTCGGTGGCGGACAATCGAGCGAGCATGGGAAAGCGGGCCGCAGCGGGCGGTTCGTCGGGACGCCGGCGCCTCCTGCCGGTGCGACCCATCGTTATTGGAATCGGTACCGGACGATTATAGCGCCGGCCCCGCGCCGTCCGACCGGATCGTCGCCAAATGACGCTAAAATACGCGTCTTTCCGGCTCAACGCTGCATACAACCCGCAGCACCTCACCGCTTCCAGGAGAATCCTATGTCAATGGCCGACCGCGACGGCAAGATCTGGATGGACGGCAAGCTGATCGACTGGCGCGACGCCAAGATCCACGTCCTGACCCACACGCTGCACTACGGCATGGGCGTCTTCGAGGGCGTGCGCGCGTACAAGGCGGCCGACGGCAGCACCGCGATCTTTCGCCTGCCCGAGCACACCAAACGTCTGCTGAATTCGGCGAAGATCTTCCAGATGGACGTGCCGTTCGACCGCGAAACGCTCGAAGCCGCGCAACTCGCGGTCGTGCGCGAGAACCGGCTCGAGTCGTGCTACCTGCGCCCGATCATCTGGGTCGGCTCGGAAAAGCTCGGCGTGGCGGCGAAGGGCAACACGATCCACGTCGCGATCGCCGCATGGCCGTGGGGCGCGTACCTCGGCGAAGACGGTCTCGCGAAGGGCATCCGCGTGAAGACGTCGTCGTTCACGCGCCACCACGTGAACGTGTCGATGGTGCGCGCGAAGGCGTCGGGCTGGTACGTGAACTCGATCCTGGCGAACCAGGAAGCGACGGCCGACGGCTACGACGAAGCGCTGCTGCTCGACGTCGACGGCTACGTGTCGGAAGGCTCGGGCGAAAACTTCTTCCTCGTGAACAACGGCAAGCTGTACACGCCCGACCTGTCGTCGTGCCTCGACGGCATCACGCGCGACACGGTCATCACGCTCGCGAAGGACGCCGGCATCGAGGTGATCGAGAAGCGCATCACGCGCGACGAGGTCTACACGGCCGACGAAGCGTTCTTCACCGGCACGGCCGCCGAAGTCACGCCGATCCGCGAGCTCGACAACCGCACGATCGGCAGCGGCGCGCGCGGCCCGATCACGGAAAAGCTCCAGTCGGCGTTTTTCGATATCGTGTCGGGCAAGAACGCGAAGTACGCGCACTGGCTGACGAAGGTCTGAGCGCGCCGCGCGACCGACCGCCCCACACAAGAGTGATAAGAGAAAGTCTCATGAGTGAAATCAAGGAAATGCCGCTGGTCGAGCTGACGGCCAAGGATCTTCCCGCCTACTGCCCGAACCCGGCCATGACCCGCTGGAACGCGCACCCGCGCGTCTTCATCGACGTGTCGCACGGCGAGGCGCGCTGCCCGTACTGCGGCACGCGCTACAAGCTGCGCGACGGCGAGGTCGTCAAGGGCCACTGAGCCCGGCGGCCGGGCCTGAAGGCCCACCGACCCGCAAGGCGGCGCAGCCGGAAGTCCGGCGCGCCGCCGTTCCCCATTCTGGCAACCCGAACGCGGCGCCCGAGCGCCGTGCTTCATTACGACATCGGAAGTCGACCTGATGCGTCGAGCGCTGGTTATCGCACCGAACTGGATCGGTGACGCATTGATGGCGCAGCCGCTTTTTGCGCTGCTGAAGAAACTCCATCCCCGCATCGCGATCGATGCCGTCGCACCCTCGTGGGTCGCGCCCGTGCTCGAGCGGATGCCCGAGATCCACGATGTCCACGCGACCGATCTCGCGCACGGCAAGCTGCAGCTGCTGCGCCGCTGGCAGCTCGCGAGCGACCTGCGCGACGTCGGCTACGACGCGGCGTACGTATTGCCGAATTCGCTGAAGTCCGCGGTGATCCCGTGGCTCGCGAACATCCCGCTGCGGATCGGCTATACGGGCGAGCACCGCTACGGCTTGCTCAACGTGCGCCACGCGAACCCCGACAAGTCGGGCGAGCGGCCGCCGATGACGACCCACTACGCGGCGCTCGCGTACGCGCCGGGCGCGAAGCTGCCCGAGTCGATGAAGACGCTGCCCGCCCCGCGCCTGGACGCCGACCTGAACGAAACGGCGCGGGTGTCCGCACGTTTCAATCTCGATACACGCAAGCCGCTCGTCGTGTTCTGCCCCGGCGCCGAATACGGCCCGGCCAAGCGCTGGCCGCCCGAGCACTTCGCGTCGCTCGCGACCATCGTGCACCAGTCGTTCCCGTATACGCAGATCGTCGCGCTCGGCTCGCAGAAGGATGCCGCGGCCGCGCAGGCGATCGCCGACCACGCGCCGAACGTGCGCAACCTGTGCGGGCAGACGTCGTTGTCCGAGGCGTGCGCGCTGATCGCGCGCGCGAACGCGGTCGTCACCAACGATTCCGGGCTGATGCACGTCGCGGCCGCGCTGCGCCGGCCGCTCGTCGCGTTGTACGGATCGACCGATCCGCGCCACACCCCTCCGCTGTCGGAGCTGGCGAAGGTACAATGGTTGCATCTCGAATGCAGTCCCTGCTTCGAACGCGAGTGCCCGCTCGGCCACCTGAAGTGCCTGCGCGAACTCGGTCCGGAGCAGGTATTCGGCGATTTGCGCGGCATGCTCGTCGGGCAGCGCTGACCCTGACCGGCAGCGTCGCACGGCGCGCCGGGCAATCCGATTCACCGGTGTGCGGCGGCTCGATCCGGGCCGCCGTGCTGAATACGGCGCGCGACGCGCGCGAGAGACAACCCCGATGCCACGTTTTGCCCGCCTCTTCGAAGCCGCTGCCGATACGCTGAACGCCTACTACCAGGCCGTCGCGGATGCCAATCTCGACGCGCTGCTGGCGTTGTGGATCGACGAGGATTTCGCCAGCTGCGTGTGGGCGGACGGCGAGCATCTGCACGGCCTCGACCAGATCCGCGGCGGGCTCGCCAACCGGCTCGCGACGCGTCCGGTCACGATCGAGCCGCTCGACATCCGCGTGTACGACAGCCTCGGCACGGTCGTCTATACGATCGCCGAAGCGCATCAGCAGGCCGACCTGACGGCCGAACCCGACATGGTTTTCGCGACGTACGTGATGATCCACGAACGCGGCGAATGGCGCATCGCGCACATCCACGCGAGCCCGATTCCTGAACAGGCGGCCGGACAATTCGCCGCGAAGATCCGTCACGGGCAGGGTCCGCTGCACTGACGAAGAACGAAGCAACGCATTAGCGGGGCGATCATGAGTACGGCTTCTCCGCCCACCTCGCCGCTGACCGGGGCCCCGGCCCCCGACGACGACACACTGCGCTATCGCGCACCGCGCTGGCTGCCCAACAGCCATGTGCAAACCATCGTGCCCGCGCTGTTCGCGCGGCGTCCGGTTGTCGCTTACCGGCGAGAGCGATGGGAAACCCCCGACCACGACTTCATCGACCTCGACTGGGTCGCGCACCTCGACAGCGCGGCGCCGGCGCCCGACGCGCCGCTGTTCGTGCTGTTCCACGGTCTCGAAGGCAGCTCCGCGTCGCACTACGCGCTCGCGATGATGGCCACCGCGCGCGCGAACGGCTGGCACGCCGTGGTGCCGCACTTCCGCAGTTGCAGCGGCGAGATCAACCGCCAGCCGCGCTTCTACCATCTCGCCGACAGCGCCGAGGTCGACTGGATCCTGCGCCGGCTCGCCGCGCAGCATCGCGGGCCACTGGTCGCGGCCGGCGTATCGCTCGGCGGCAACGTGCTGCTGCGCTGGCTCGGCGAGCATCGCAGCGACACGTCGATCGTGCGCGCCGCCGCCGCGATCTCGACGCCGATCGACGTGCATGCGGGCGGCCGCGCGCTGTCGCAGGGGTTCGCGATGGTCTACACACGCAGCTTCCTGAAGACGCTCAAGCGCAAGGCGCTCGCGAAGCTCGACCAGTATCCGGGGCTGTTCGACCGCGACGCGATGCTGCAGGCCGTGACGATGCGCGACTTCGACGAGGTCGTGACCGCGCCGCTGCACGGTTTCGCGAACGCGGACGACTACTGGACGCAGGCGACCACGCGGCCGCTGCTGCCCGCGATCGACGTGCCGACGCTGATCCTCAACGCCCGCAACGACCCGTTCCTGCCGGAATCGGCGCTGCCGGGCCCGGCCGACGTGTCGCCCGCCGTCGAGCTCGACCAGCCCGCGCACGGCGGCCATGCGGGTTTCATGACCGGGCCGTTCCCCGGCCGCCTCGACTGGCTGTCGGCGCGGGTGTTCGGCTATTGCTCGAAATTCGTCGACCATGGATGACATCGTCAGGCAGGCGCTCGCCAAATGGCCGAACGTGCCGCATTGCACCGGCTGGCTGCTGCTCGACCGGCGCGGCGCATGGCGGCTGCGCGACGACGCGGCGCAGGCGGCCGGCGAGCTCGGCTCGCCGATCCGGCATGCGGCGCTGAACGCGTTCATCGGCCGCAACTACGAATGCGACGCGCAGGGCCAGTGGTTCTTCCAGAACGGGCCGCAGCGCGTGTACGTCGAACTCGCCTATACGCCGTGGATCGTGCGGCTCGCCGAACGCGACGGGCAGCTCGCGCTCACCGACCAGACGGGCGCCCCGTTCGAACCGGACGCAGCGTGGCTCGATGACGGCGGCGGCGTGCTGTTTCGCGATGCCGGCACACCGCCGCGCATCGCGGCACTGCACGATCACGATCTCGGGCTGTTCGCCGACCACGCGGATTTCGACGCGGAGCCGCCCGTGCTGCGCTGGCGCGACGGCCGCTCGCTGCCGCTTGGCAGCATCGCGTGCGCCGACGTGCCTGCGCGGTTCGGCTACATTCCCAGCCCGGCGCGCCACGCACGCGATGCCGCCGACAGCGGCAACTGACCCGCCGCGGCGCCTTCGGCGTTCGCTGCGCGACGGCCGCTACCCGCGGCCGTTCTTCTCGTCGTCGCGCTCTTCCTTGTAGCGCGCCTCGAATTCCAGCAGCCGTGCGCCGATGATCGACTGCTCGTAAAACGACACATCCTTCGCGTCGCGCGCTTCCTTCAGTTGCCGGATCGCCGACGGCCACGCGCCGTCGAGCGCCAGCTTCTCCGCCAGCGCGCGACGCCGCGCGAGCACGTCGCCCTTGCCGTCGCTCGACTTCGCGAGGTAATCCCACCAGTCCGGCTGTTCGGGGTCGGCCTTCGCCTGCGCCCGCGCGAGGGTTTGCGCTTCGGCGAAGCGGCGCGCGGCGATCAGCGCCTGCAGGTGCGCGACGATCGCCGCGTGCGACGCCGGCCAGCGCCGCTGCGCGAGCGCCGACAGCCGTACCGCGTCGTCGGTCCGGCCCGCGCGGCGAGCGAGGTCCGCGGCCAGCACGTCGAGGCTCGGCGAGCTGGTCGCCGGATCGTCGTCGCGCCGCTCGCGCGCATCGAACGCGCTGCGCGCCGACGCGAGCGCCTTGTCCGCCGCATCGTACTGGCCGAGCAGCGTGTTCGCGAGCGCGATGCCGTACCAGTTCGCCGCGACGTTCGGCGCCGTGCGATCGTCGATCTCCAGCTGCATCCGCCGCGCCTCGGCCGAGATGTCGGTCGGCGCCCGGTTCTGCAGGACGCGCAGCCGCGCACGCACGAACCCGTATTCGGCCGACTGGCGTGGCTGCCGGTATGGCGCGCGACGTGCACGATCTTCCATGTCGGCGATCCGCTCGCCGGTCAGCGGGTGCGTGCGCGCATAGGCCGGCACGCCCGCATCGCCCATCGACGCGCGGTCCAGCCGCTCGAAGAAGCCGGGCATGCCGTACGGGTCGTAGCCGGCTCCCGCGAGCAACTGGAAGCCGACGCGATCGGCCTCGCGCTCGGCCGACCGCGAGAAGCGCAGCTGGTTGTCGACCGCGTACGCCTGTCCGCCCATCGCGATCGCGCTGCCGAGATCGCCGCTGCGCGCGAGCACGCCGGCCAGCACGCCGAGCAGCATCGTCGCAAGCGCCGTGTAGCCGGTCTTCTCGCTCGCGCCGATCATCCGCGCGATGTGCCGCTGCAGCACGTGGCCCATCTCGTGGCCGACCACCGACGCGAGCTCCGACTCCGTCTGCGTCGTGACCACCAGCCCGCTGTTGATTCCGATGAAGCCGCCCGGCATCGAGAACGCGTTGATCTGCGGATCGCGCACCGGGAACAGGTCGAAGTCCGGCGCGTAGCCGCCGATGTAGCGCGCCGCCGCCGCGGCCGCGAGCCGCGCCGCCATCGCGTTCAGGTAGTCGCGCACGAGCCAGTCGTCGAGATAGTCGGGATCGCGCCGCACTTCGCGCATCACGCGCTCGCCGAGCCGGCGCTCGGCCCGCGGCGTCAGCGCACCGCCGGAGCCGTCGCCTAGATCGGGCAGCTCCAGTGCCCGCAGCGGCGCGCGCAGGCTCGCGACCGGCGCCGACGCACCGCCCGCGCCCGAGAACCGGCTCTCCGCGCCGCCGTACGTGCCGAACACGCCGGTCGCGATGCCGGACGGCACGGTGGAAATCGACGTCGCGCCGCCGGCCGCCGGCTCGAGCGGCGGCGCGGAGGCGCTCTGCGCATGGCCGCCCGGCGGTAGCGCGAGCGCCGCCGACAGCGACACGGCAAGCAACTGTTTGACACGCATGGCAGGATGAAAACGACGCCGTCCCGCGCGAGCGGCGCGCATCGCGGCGTTTGGTCTGAATATTCGGGTCATTGTACCGGCGCCGCGATGACTGTCCCGTACCGCGCGTGCGTCATCTGCGCCTCCGGCAACGCGAACGCCGCTGCTATGATAGGCGCCCGTTGAGCGGTTGGATCGGTTCGTCGCGCCGGTATGGCATCCGGTGGCCTGCCGATCGCGAAGCAGGATCGACGCACGTGCACGCGTACTCCGTTCCACCAGAGGAAGACATGTCAGGACTCACCCATTTCGACGCCGCCGGCCACGCCCACATGGTCGACGTCGGCGGCAAGCAGGAAACGCAACGCATCGCGATCGCGCGCGGCACGATCCGGATGCTGCCGGCCACGTTCGCGCTGATCCGCGACGGCAAGGCGAAGAAAGGCGACGTGCTCGGCGTCGCGCGCATCGCGGCGATCCAGGGCGCGAAACGCACGGCCGATCTCATTCCGCTGTGCCATCCGCTCGCGCTGACGCGCGTGGCCGTCGACTTCGAACTCGACGACGCGCTGCCGGGCGTCCACTGCGTCGTGCAGGTCGAGACGTTCGGCCGGACCGGCGTCGAGATGGAAGCGCTGACGGCCGTCCAGGTCGGGCTGCTGACCGTCTACGACATGTGCAAGGCGGTCGATCGCGGGATGGTGATCACCGACGTGAGCGTGCGGGAGAAGCGCGGTGGGAAGTCGGGGGACTGGAAGGCGGAAGACGTCGCCGGTTGAGCGCCCGCCGCGACGCACTCGCGCGCAGCTCGTGGAGAATCGATGGTTGTCGTGATTTCCCGGTCGGACGACAGACCATCAGGAAACCACGTCGCCGATGGGGAGCGATTCGGTGAAATGCGTTGCGCCGCTGCCGTATGCGTGCCCCGGTGCGCCACCGTACCGGCAGCTATCCGTTCCCATGTGAACCGGCCCTGACGGGCAAGCGCGGGAAAACACCGTCACGATGCGTTGATCGACGGACGCGCGACGGGTTCGCGCCATTCGTGCCCCGCCGGACTGTCGCGGCACGAACCCGATACCCCGGAACTGAATCTGGACCGCGCGCCACGGCGCGGCGCCCGCCCCGCGTCACTGCCCGCGCTGCGGCTCGAACACGAACGGTTGGGTCAGCAAGAAAGGATTCGCGGTCGCGCCGGTCTGCACGCAGGTCGCGTGCGTCATCGCTTCGACGGCCGCGCGATCGGCCGCCGCATTGCGGCTGCTCGTCGTCACGGTGACGTTCTGCGCTTCGCCGGACGTCGTCATCAGCGCGCGCACGAGCACCGTCGCCGGACGCGTGAGCGGCTTCGCGGTATCCGGATAGACGGCCCGCGGAATGTGGCAGGTCAGCTTGCTTTCCTGCGATGACGACAACATCGCGCAGCCGGAAAACAGCATCGCGGCGGCAGGCAGGATCAGGTATGTCGAGCGAATGGCCATGGTCGAATATCGTTCTTCAGCACTGTTCTGGGCACACGCGCCGCAGGCCGGCAGCCTTCCCCGGCCGCATCGCATGTGTCGCACTGCGCCGCGGCCATCGGACCGGCGCCCCGTTACGGCCGCACGACCGAGCGATGCTCGGCCGCGATCCTGCTCGGCGCAATGCCCGGATAGCCGGGAAATCTGCCGTATTCGCACCGGCGATGCCCGGCGCCTGCGGGCACGCAAACGCTTTCGCGCATTGTGCACGCGCCGCCAGGTCAGCGGCGTCAATTTGACAATGGTTGACGCGAATCGCCGCTCGTTCGGCCGGAATCCGCGCGATCCGCGAGGTAATCGAGATCCGACGGATTGCCGCACGACAGGCCACGTCGTGTGGCTCCGACGTCAACCACCTCAAGCCCGCCGCGATCGACGCCGGAATTCCCCGTTCCGGCGCGCACGACAGGCGTCAATCCGAATCGTCGTCGTCCGAGTCGTCGCCCTCGTCGGCCGGCGCTTCCCCGTATTTCGCGACGACGGCCGCCCTGAACGTCTTCAGCGCGGGCTCCTGGTCGCACAGCTTGTACAACGCGGCCAGCTGTTGCGGCCAGTCCTTCAGTTCCTTCGCGAACACATGCAGGCGTGCGACGGTATCGAGCGCGTCGGCTTCGCGGCCGGCCAGCGCCTGCAGCACCGCGTAGCGACGCAGCACCGTCTCGCCGGGCAGCAGCGCGATCGCGCGCTCGTGCGCGGCGAGCTTGGCCGGCAGATCGTCCGGCGAAATCGGCAGCAGCGTCGCCGCACCGTAATCGCCCCACGCGCCGAACAGCAGCGACGGCGCATCGCGGTACTGCGCGGCCGGGCTGCTGCCGTAATAGAGCACTTCCGCGCGCTGGTAGTCGCGCAGCACGGGCACCGCCGCCAGCACGCCGCCGAACGACAGCACCGCGAACAGCCCGAAGGCCGCCCGCCCCGGCAGGATGCGCAGCGGCTTCACGTCGAGCAGCCCGATCACGAACATCGCCGGCAGCAGGAAGAACATGTACTGCTGCGGATACTCGACCAGCGCATGCATCAGCAGGATGCCGATCAGCGCGAAGCCGAACACGCGCATGCTCGACTGCGGCGCACGCACCGCGCGCACGAACCACGCGACGAGCGTGACGGCGAGCACACCGAGCCCGACGAGACCGGACTTCGCGAGCAGGTCGATGAAGATGTCGTGCGAGTTGTTCGCGATCTCGACGCCGCCGAGCGTGCGCACCAGCGCAAACTGGTGCGACGGGAATTCGCCCCAGCCGACCCCGAGCAGCGGATGCTCGCGGAACATCGCGAGCCCGTACTTCCACAGCGCGAGGCGCGGCGCGATCTGCCCGGCGTCGCGCATCCGGTCGGCGGCCGACTCCGCGAGATTCAGGTGATAGTGCACGTTGGCCCAGCGCACCGCGACGTTCACCGCGATGAAGGCGGCCGCGAGCACGACCGGGATCAGCCACGCGCGTGCATTGCCCGGCGTGCGGCGCGATTCGACCCACGCCATCCAGAAGCCCGCGACGACCATCACCGCGACCTGCAGCCACGGCCCGCGCGACACCGTGAGCGCGAGACCGACCGACAGCACGAGCGACAGCGCAAGCCATGCCCACACCGCGAGCCGGCGCGTTTGCACCAGATACAGCGCGCCCGCGAGCGCGAAGGCGATGTAGCTGGCCAGATGGTTCGCCTGCGCCATGTTGCCGTATGGACGGCGGTCGACCGCGATGTTGTACACCACGACGAACGGCGAGACGGCCGACTCGAGGTGGAACAGCTGCACGATCTGGGTACCGACCGCGAACACGCCGCCGACGAGCAGCGCACCGGCCATCATCGGCCACACCGTTTCCGCCATCCCGTCGCGCGCCAGTGCATAGCCGGCCTGCATCGCGACCAGCGCAGCGGCCAGATACCCGAGCGCGAGCCAGTTCATCGACGGCACCTTGAGCGGGATCAGTGCAACCTGCGCGAGCAGCACCACCGCAAAGCCGAGCGGCACCGCGAACGCGGCCGGCGCGGCAAACGGCTCGGCCGGACGGCCGGTGCGCGCGAGCAGCACGACGGACACGCCCACCAGCAGATACAGCACCAGCGCGGAAAACTCGGAATAGAAGGTCGGAATCGGATACGTGTGATTCGTGATCGCGTACGGCACGATCAGGGCGACAGCCAGCGCAACGAGCGACAACGAACGGGAAAAAGTAGAAGGCATGAGCGAACCGGATGTCAGCAACCGGCGCACTATACAAAACTTTCCCTGCTCTGTGCGGGGCTGTCGCTCCGCGAGCCGGCGCGGGGCCGGCGCCCCGCCGGCCGAAGCGGCGGACGGCCGGCCGCATGCCCCGGCGCCATCGTTCCGCGCCGGACCTATGCGCGGCACTCCGCAGGCGCATATTTCGCGGGCAACGTCGCGGCGTTACCCGGCAACGGCCCGGCTCCCGGTGCCGGCAGCGACGACGCATCCTTGCCGGCGGCGAAGCATTCCCACGCGATCGTGCCGGCTTGTATCGTGCCCTTTTTGAGCGGCACGCGCGCGGTGGGCGTATCGGCCTTGTCGGGCGCGGACGGCACGAGCACCAGCGTATTCGTGCCGGCGGCGGCGACGCGGGTGGTGAACGCGACCGTGATCTGACCGGTCACGCCGTCGATCGCGACCGACTCGACGTTGCGGGTCGCGGCAGGCGGGCTGTAGCCGCCGTCGAGGCTCGTGCCGCTCGCCGCGTTGTCAGCGACCGCGAGCCGCGCCGACGATGCGAGCGCCAGCCCCTCGCCGACGCGCGACCGCGCGAGGTAATCCTGGTACGCGGGAATCGCATAGGCCGCGACGACGCCGACGATCGCGAGCACGATCATCAGTTCGATCAGCGTGAAGCCGGCCGGCCGCCAGCGCGGCGACGGCCGGTTCGCGCGCCGCAGGTCGGCGGCCACGCGACGGAACAGGGAAACGGAAAAGGCTTCGAACATGGACAGGCTCCGGAAACGAAAAACGCCTGCCGATACAGGCAGGCGTCTCGATCGTAGCCAGCGGGCGGCGAAGCCGGCAGTCGGCCGGATGGCCTAGTCAGTGCGCATGCGGCGCGCTGCGGCGTTTTCTGAGTGCGTAACCGATCGCCACGACGAACAGCGCGCCGGCGATGCTCGCGCCGTAGACCACCGGCGGCGTATCGAGCACCGGCCAGCGATCGCCGACCGGGTCGTTCACGATCAGCCCGCCCGCGATCCAGCCGAGCAGCCCGGCGCCGAACGCGACGACGACCGGGAAACGGTCGAGCAGCTTCAGCACCAGCGTGCTGCCCCACACGATGATCGGCACGCTGACGACCAGCCCGAAGATCACGAGCGCGATCCGGTGCGACGGGTCGGCCTGCTCGGCCGCGCCGGCGATCGCGATCACGTTGTCGAGGCTCATGACCGCATCGGCGATCACGATCGTCTTCACGGCGTCCCACAGCCGGTCGGCCGGCTTGATGTTGTCGTGCGCGTCGGCGGCCGGCGCCATCAGCTTGATGCCGATCCACAGCAGCAGCAGCCCGCCGCCGAACTTCAGGAATGGCACGTCGAGCAGCGCGACCGCGAACGTGATCAATGCGACACGCAACAGGATCGCCCCGGCGGTGCCCCAGACGACGCCGCGCAGCCGCTGGTTCGCCGGCAGGTTGCGGCAGGCCAGCGCGATCACGACCGCGTTGTCGCCGCCGAGCAGGATATCGATGATGACGATCTGGAGAATCGCGCCCCAGTGCAGCGAGGTCAGGAATTCGAGCATGGCGGTGAGGAAAGGACAGCGGCCGCTCCGAGGGCGACCCGGTTCATCGCCGGCACATGCAGGACGCATGCCCGGTGCTTACGAATTCATTGCGGCAGCATAACAAAAAACGCCGGCAAAGCCGGCGTTTTCTGCAGGACGAGCCCGGGGGAAATGATTACAGCGCCTTCTTCAGCAGACGGCCCATTTCCGACGGGTTGCGCGTGACGGTGATGCCGCACGCTTCCATGATTTCCAGCTTCGCTTCGGCCGTATCCGCACCGCCCGAGATCAGCGCGCCGGCGTGGCCCATGCGCTTGCCCGGAGGCGCCGTGACGCCCGCGATGAAGCCGACGACCGGCTTCTTCATGTTGTCCTTGATCCACTCGGCCGCGTTGGCTTCGTCCGGACCGCCGATTTCGCCGATCATCACGACCGCGTCCGTATCCGGATCGTCGTTGAACATCTTCATCACGTCGATGTGCTTCAGACCGTTGATCGGGTCGCCGCCGATACCGACTGCCGACGACTGGCCGAGGCCCAGTGCCGTCAGCTGCGCAACGGCTTCATACGTCAGCGTGCCCGAACGCGACACGACGCCGATGCGGCCCTTGCGGTGGATGTGACCCGGCATGATGCCGATCTTCAGCTCGTCCGGCGTGATGGTGCCCGGGCAGTTCGGCCCGAGCAGCAGCGTCTTGCGGCCTTCGCGACGCATGCGGTCCTTCACTTCGATCATGTCACGGACGGGAATGCCTTCCGTGATGCAGATCGCGAGATCCAGGTCGGCTTCGACCGCTTCCCAGATCGCAGCCGCCGCGCCTGCCGGCGGAACGTAGATGACCGACACGGTCGCGCCGGTTTCCGCCTTCGCTTCCTTGACGCTCGCGTAGATCGGAATGCCTTCGAAGTCTTCGCCGGCCTTCTTCGGGTTCACGCCCGCGACGAATGCTTCGCGGCCGTTTGCGTATTCACGGCAGGCGCGCGTATGGAACTGACCGGTTTTGCCGGTAATGCCCTGCGTGATGACCTTCGTGTCCTTGTTGATCAGAATCGACATGTATTTTGACCTCTGTTCGATGGGCGTCGCGTGCAAACCGCGCCGCCATGCGTATTCGATAGCGTTACTTGCCTGCGGCAGCCGCGACGACCTTCTGCGCAGCCTCTTCCATGCTGTCCGCCGAGATGATCGGCAGGCCCGAATCGGCCAGCATCTTCTTGCCGAGGTCCTCGTTCGTGCCCTTCATGCGCACGACGAGCGGCACGTTCAGGTTCACGGCCTTCGAACCGGCGATCACGCCTTCCGCGATCACGTCGCAGCGCATGATGCCGCCGAAGATGTTCACGAGGATCGCCTTCAGGCCCGGGTTCTTCAGCATCAGCTTGAACGCTTCCGTGACCTTCTCGGTCGTCGCGCCACCGCCGACGTCCAGGAAGTTCGCCGGTTCGCCGCCGAACAGCTTGATGGTGTCCATCGTCGCCATCGCGAGGCCCGCGCCGTTCACGAGGCAGCCGATGTTGCCGTCGAGCGAGATGTACGCGAGGTCGAACTTCGACGCTTCGATTTCAGCCGGATCTTCTTCGTCCAGATCGCGGTACGCGACGATTTCCGGGTGGCGGAACAGCGCGTTCGAGTCGAAGTTGAACTTCGCGTCGAGTGCGGTGACCTTGCCGTCGCCGGAGACGTTCAGCGGGTTGATTTCAGCCAGCGATGCGTCGGTTTCCCAGAATGCCTTGTACAGGCCTTGCAGGATCGCGCGCGCTTGCGGGATCGAAGCAGCCGGCACGCCGATCTTCGCGGCGAGGTCGTCGGCCTGCGCGTCCAGCAGGCCCGTCGACGGCTCGACGATGACCTTGTGGATCAGTTCCGGGTGCTTTTCGGCGACTTCTTCGATGTCCATGCCGCCTTCGCTCGAACCCATCAGAACGATCTTTTGCGACACGCGATCGACGACGAGGCTGACGTACAGTTCCTGCTTGATGTCGGCGCCTTCTTCGATCATCAGACGGTTGACCTTCTGGCCTTCCGGACCGGTCTGGTGCGTGACGAGTTGCATGCCGAGGATCTGGTTCGCGTATTCGCGGACCTGCTCGATCGACTTCGCCACCTTCACGCCGCCGCCTTTGCCACGGCCACCCGCGTGAATCTGAGCCTTCACGACCCATACCGGGCCGCCGAGCTCTTCCGCCACCTTGACGGCCTCGTCAACCGAGAACGCCGGCTTGCCGCGCGGTACCGCGACTCCGAATTTCCGCAGGATTTCCTTACCCTGGTACTCGTGAATCTTCATGCGTGATTCCCTTCAGTCTGAGAGTTGGATGAAAAGTCGCTTAAGACGCTTCTTCGAATGATTTCCGTTCATTCCTTCGTGCTGCCTTCACCGGGCAAATCCGGCCGAAGCGGGCCATACCACTTCGGGTAGTACTGCCGCACGACCTCGCCGTCGAATCGCAGCGCCCGGCAGCGGCCGAGCTGGAAAGGCGGTTCGGCGTGCGCGTCGTCATGATCCGGCCCTTCGCCGCCCTCCTCGCGCACGTTCCACACATCACCGGCGAACGCCTGGATCGCGGCCGTCGGCAGCACGGCGCACAGTTCGGTGAGATGGGAGCAGCCTGCGACGCCGGCGAGCAGCCGGTTCGCGTTGCGGCGGAAATTGCGGAAGAGATTGAGCCCGATGAGGGCCCGATAGGCAGGCGGGGCGGACTGACAGTGACCGGGATAGGGCACCCATTCCGAAGACGCTTCGGCGTCGACGACATTGAGGTCACGATCGATGGTCACGCGCAGCCAGAGTTCGTGGATCGGCAGGCCCTGGGGCCGGATGCCCGACGCAAGCGCGACATCGCGCGGCTTGTGGTCGGTCAGGCAGGCTTCGATGTCCCACAAGCCGTCGCCGCGCTCGTAGGCTTCCGCTCGGATTGCGCGTCGATGTCGCAACTGACGGGGCACGGGCTCGGATAGCGGCATGCTGGAGGTTGAGGCCGAAGAGGAAAACCCGTGGATTTTAGCATATTGGGTATTTGAGACAGTTTGCCGCGACGGCGGGTATTCCCGCCTGTCCGGAAGCGGTTGCAATGCAGCAAAATCGCGCGCCACGCGCGCGACCGGGCCCGTCAGTCGTCGATCGGGAAATCGTCGCCGACCTTCAGCAACTTCACGATGGTCGCGCTCGAGAAGCCGCGCGCGGCCAGGAAGCGCGCCTGCTTCGCGCGCTCGGCGGGCGTTTGCGGCAGTGCACCGAATTTCTTGCGCCAGACGGCCTGCGCGCGCGTCAACTCGGTCTCGCGCAATTGTGCATTCACCGCTTCGACGAGACTGTCGCCGACCGCGTGGCGCTTCAGCTCGCCGACGATGCGCGCGACGCCGACACGCGACGCGCGGCGATGCACGAGGCTCTCGGCGAAACGGGCGTCGGATAGCCAGCCTTCCTTTTCCAGCGCATCGAGCACCGGCTCGACGGATTCGTCCTCGCCGACGTAGGGTGCGAGCTTGCGCGCGAGCTCCGCGCGGCTGTATTCGCGCCTCGACAGATAGCCGAGCGCGCGGCCCTTCAACGACCGCGGCGGCTTCGACGACTTGCGCTCGCGGGCGCCCGGCGCGTCACTCGAGGCATCGCCGGAAGACGCGCCGGCTGCACGGCGTGCGCGGCGCGGATGCTGGCTGCTGCGCGTATAGACATCTTCCGTCGCCGGTGCATCGGCTGTGCGATCGACCGGAAAGCGGACACCGGACACGCGACGGCGGGACCGATCGTGCGCGTCGAACGACTCATCGTCGTCGAACGGATCGTCCGGTGCGGCAATCTCAAACGAAACGAGGGCATCGTCGGATGCCCTCGTCGCGATGCGGTTCGCGGCGTTGCCGCCTGCGCTCCGCCGGTCGGCGCCCGAGGATCCGCCTCGCCGGCCGGAGCGACCCGCCGTTTCGGGCGTGTCGTGCTCCTCCGGCTCGCCGGCCTGACCTCGGCGCGCAACCATCACTCTTCTTCGTCCATCGCCTCGGCTTCGTTGCCTGCGCCATCGGGCATTGCGACGACGCCGAGCGATTCGCGGATGCGGTTCTCGATCTCGCGCGCGATTTCCGGATTTTCGCGCAGGAATTCGCGCGCGTTGTCCTTGCCCTGGCCGATCTTCTCGCCGTTGTAGCTGTACCAGGCGCCCGCCTTGTCGACGATCTTCGCCTGCACGCCGAGATCGATGATCTCGCCCTGACGCGAAATGCCTTCGCCGTACAGGATGTCGAAGATCGCTTCGCGGAACGGCGGCGACACCTTGTTCTTGACGACCTTCACGCGGGTTTCGTTGCCGATCACCTCGTCGTTCTTCTTGATCGAGCCGATCCGGCGGATATCGAGACGCACCGACGAGTAGAACTTCAGTGCGTTACCGCCCGTCGTGGTTTCCGGGTTGCCGAACATCACGCCGATCTTCATCCGGATCTGGTTGATGAAGATCACGAGGCAGTTCGTGCGCTTGATCGTACCGGTCAGCTTGCGCAGCGCCTGCGACATCAGGCGGGCCTGCAGACCCGGCAGCGAATCGCCCATCTCGCCTTCGATTTCGGCCTTCGGCACGAGCGCCGCGACCGAGTCGATGACGATCATGTCGATCGAGCCCGAGCGCACCAGCGCATCGGTGATTTCGAGGGCCTGCTCGCCGGTGTCCGGCTGCGAGATCAGCAGCTCCGGCACGTTCACGCCGAGCTTCGCGGCATATTGAACGTCGAGCGCGTGCTCGGCGTCGATGAACGCCGCGGTGCCGCCCAGCTTCTGCAGCTCGGCGATGACCTGCAGCGTGAGCGTGGTCTTACCGGACGATTCCGGACCGTAGATCTCGACCACCCGGCCGCGCGGCAAGCCGCCGACGCCCAGCGCGATGTCGAGACCCAGCGACCCCGTGGAGACGACCTGGATATCCTCGGCCGCTTCGCCGTCGCCCATCCGCATGATCGAGCCCTTGCCGAACTGCTTTTCGATCTGCGCGAGCGCGGCCGCCAGCGCCTTGCTCTTCTCGGCGGTCATCCCGGAGCCCTTCTTGCTATCTTCCATGAATCGTCCTTTGCTATGATGAGCAGCGTCTGTTGGAGGCGCGCCCCTTTCAAGCGCTGCCCACGAATGCAGACACTGTATAAAAAAACAGTGTTTTGTGCAAGCCCGCAATGCAGCGCGTTGTGCACGAATAACTTCGGAGACAGCCGCGCCGGCGCGAACGCCCTGCCGGCATCGGTCAGCAACATGCGAATTCTCATCGCCGAAGACGACAGCATACTCGCGGACGGCCTCACCCGGTCACTCCGCCAATCGGGCTATGCCGTCGATCACGTGAAGAGCGGCGTCGACGCCGACACCGCGCTGTCGATGCAGACTTTCGACCTGCTGATCCTCGATCTCGGGCTGCCGAAAATGTCCGGGCTCGACGTGCTCAAGCGCCTGCGCGCGCGCAATTCCAATCTCCCCGTGCTGATCCTGACCGCCGCCGACAGCGTCGACGAACGCGTGAAGGGACTCGACCTCGGCGCCGACGACTACATGGCCAAGCCGTTCGCGCTCAACGAGCTCGAGGCGCGCGTGCGCGCGCTGACCCGGCGCGGCGCCGGCGGCGGCCCGACCGTCGTGCGCCACGGCTCGCTCGCGTTCGACCAGGTCGGCCGCATCGCGTATGCGAACGATCACGTGCTCGATCTCTCCGCGCGCGAACTGGGCCTGCTCGAGGTGCTGCTGCAGCGGATCGGCCGGCTCGTGTCGAAGGAACAGCTCGTCGATCACCTGTGCGAATGGGGCGAGGAAGTCAGCAACAACGCGATCGAAGTCTACGTGCACCGGCTGCGCAAGAAGATCGAACCGAGCGGCGTGCGGATCTCGACCGTGCGCGGCCTCGGCTATTGCCTCGAGAAGGTCGCGCCCGCGACGCCGGCCGACACGGCGGCGCCCCAGCCCGCGGCGGCCGGCACGCCGCTGCGCTGACGCCGGGCGTCGCCGCGATGGCCACGCCGGCCCACTCCCGCCACCCGACCGGCGCGCCGTCGTCGGCCGCCGACGAGGCACGCGACGCGCGCTACGAGAACCCGTTCGCGCCGCCCGACGAAACCGAATCGTCCGAAACGCCGCGCCCGCGCTCGCTGTTCGGCGAAATCCTCGACTGGATGCTCGCGCCGCTGCTGCTGCTGTGGCCGATGAGCATCGCCGTCACCTATCTCGTCGCGAAAACGATCGCGAACAGCCCGTTCGACCGCGCGCTCGAGACCAACGCGTACGTGCTCGCGCGCCAGATCCATCCGGTCAACGGCGTCGCCGAGCTGACGCTGCCGGAGCAGACGCGCGACTTCCTGCGCGCGGACAACATCGACAGCGTCTACTTCCAGGTGCTCGGCACGCGCGGCGAGCTGGTCGCGGGCGAAGCCGACATGCCGCTGCCGCGCGACGAGGACCGCCCGCCGCCGGGCGTCGTCGTGTTCCGCGACGACCTGCTGCGCGGCAACGACGTGCGGGTCGCGTATACGACCGTCGCGCTGCCGCAGACGAGCGGCGCGCAGCCCGTGCTGGTGCAGGTCGGCGAGACGCTCGACAAGCGCAACGCGCTCGCGAACGACATCATCAAGGGCGTGATCCTGCCGCAATTCGTGATCCTGCCGCTCGCGATCCTGCTCGTCTGGTTCGGGCTGTCGCGCGGGCTCGCGCCGCTCAACGCGCTGCAGGCGCACATCCGCGCGCGCCGGCCCGACGACCTGTCGCCCGTCGAGGCGCAGCGCGCGCCGCCCGAGATCGAACCGCTCGTCACGTCGTTCAACGACCTGCTCGCACGCCTCGAACAGAACATGGCGCTGCAGAAACGCTTCATCGCCGACGCCGCGCACCAGATGAAGACGCCGCTCGCGGGCCTGCGCACGCAGGCCGAGTTCGCGATGCGCCACCCGGTCCCGCCCGACGTGCAGCGCTCGCTCGAGCAGATCGCGACGAGTTCCGAGCAGGCCGCGCGGCTCGTCACGCAACTGCTTGCGCTCGCGCGCGCCGAGAACCGTGCGAGCGGATTGACGTTCGAGCCGGTCGAGATCGCCGCGCTCGCGCGGCGCGCGGTGCGCGACTGGGTGCAGGCCGCGCTCGCGAAACGCATGGACCTCGGCTACGAAGGCCCGGACGACGACGCGCCGCTCGACGTCGACGGCAACCCGGTGATGCTGCGCGAGATGCTCGGCAACCTGATCGACAACGCGATCCGCTACACGCCGGAAGGCGGACGCATCACGGTGCGCGTGCGGGCCGAGCGCGCGGCGCGGCGCGTGCATCTCGAAGTCGAGGATACCGGCCCCGGCATCCCGGCCGGCGAGCGCGAGCGCGTCGTCGAGCGCTTCTACCGGATCCTCGGCCGCGAAGGCGACGGCAGCGGCCTCGGGCTCGCGATCGTGCGCGAGATCGCCACGCAGCACGGCGGCACGCTGACGCTCGACGATCACGTCTACCAGCATGCGCCGCGTCTCGCCGGCACGCTCGTGCGCATCAGCCTGCCGCTGACCGACACCGCCCCGGATTAACCCTGACGTACGCCGCCGCGGCTCGGCTGCAGATACGTCGAAACCGGCGCTTTACCGGACGTTCGCGTCACGATCCGCGCGCGAAGCCGCCGATTCGACACGGGTTAACGCGCAGTCGTTTTGTGCGCGCGAGTCAGTGCGCCGTAAGTTTCCGTGCCAATAATCGTCGACAGGCCCGCCCCTCCCAAGGCGGCCGCACATCTATATCAAGGGACTTGGAGACGATTCATGGCAACGTTAGGCGGGCAAATTTCGCACTCGCCGATGACGGGCGAAGAGAAGAAGGTGATCTTCGCGTCGTCGCTCGGCACCGTGTTCGAGTGGTACGACTTTTACCTGGCCGGCTCGCTCGCGGCCTACATCAGCAAGAGCTTCTTCTCCGGCGTCAATCCGACCGCCGCGTTCATCTTCACGCTGCTCGGCTTCGCGGCCGGTTTCGCGGTGCGACCGTTCGGCGCGATCGTGTTCGGCCGGCTCGGCGACCTCGTCGGCCGCAAGCACACGTTCCTCGTGACGATCGTGATCATGGGCGTCTCGACGTTCGTGGTCGGCTTCCTGCCCGGCTACGCGTCGATCGGCATCGCCGCTCCCGTGATCTTCATCGCGATGCGGCTGCTGCAGGGCCTCGCGCTCGGCGGCGAATACGGCGGCGCGGCGACCTACGTCGCCGAGCATGCGCCCGCCAACCGTCGCGGCTTCTACACCGCGTGGATCCAGACGACGGCCACGCTCGGCCTGTTCCTGTCGCTGCTCGTGATCCTCGGCGTGCGCACGTTCATCGGCGAGGAAGCGTTCGGCAATTGGGGCTGGCGCGTGCCGTTCGTGGCGTCGATCCTGCTGCTCGGGGTATCGGTGTGGATCCGGCTGCAACTGAATGAATCGCCGGTGTTCCTGCGCATCAAGGCGGAAGGCAAGACGTCGAAGGCGCCGCTGACCGAAGCGTTCGGCCAGTGGAAGAACCTGAAGATCGTGATCCTCGCGCTGATCGGCCTGACGGCCGGCCAGGCGGTCGTGTGGTACACGGGCCAGTTCTACGCGCTGTTCTTCCTCACGCAGACGCTGAAGGTCGACGGCGCCAGCGCGAACATCCTGATCGCGATCGCGCTCCTGATCGGCACGCCGTTCTTCCTGTTCTTCGGTTCGCTGTCGGACAAGATCGGCCGCAAGCCGATCATCCTTGCCGGCTGCCTGATCGCCGCGCTGACCTACTTCCCGCTGTTCAAGGCGCTCACGCACTACGCGAACCCGCAGCTCGAACTCGCGACGCAGAAGGCGCCGATCACGGTCGTCGCCGATCCGGCTACCTGCTCGTTCCAGTTCAACCCGGTCGGCACGTCGAAGTTCACCAGCTCGTGCGACATCGCGAAGAGCGCGCTCGCGAAGGCCGGCCTGAACTACGAGAACGTCGCGGCCCCGGCCGGGACGCTGGCCGAAATCAAGGTCGGCGACACGGTGATCCAGACCTACGACGGCAAGGCGGCCGACGCGAAGACGCAGGGTGCGGCGTTCGACAAGACGCTCGCGTCGACGCTGAAGGGGGCCGGCTATCCGGCGAAGGCCGACCCGGCGCAGCTCAACTGGCCGATGACGATCGTGATCCTGACCATCCTCGTGATCTTCGTGACGATGGTCTACGGCCCGATCGCCGCGATGCTGGTCGAGATGTTCCCGACGCGGATCCGCTACACGTCGATGTCGCTGCCCTATCACATCGGCAACGGCTGGTTCGGCGGCTTCCTGCCGGCAACCGCGTTCGCGATCGTCGCGGCGAAGGGCAACATCTACTCGGGGCTCTGGTATCCGATCGTGATCGCGCTGGCCACGTTCGTGATCGGCCTGCTGTTCGTCAAGGAGACGAAGGACTCGGACATCTACGCGCAGGATTGATGTCGGGTCCGCGGCGGGGACGGCCGGCGGAGGATCGCCTTCCGGCGCCCGGCTCCCGCCCGCGACGGAGGCCGGCACGAGCCGCCGGCAACTTTTTTCGGGAAAGATGGAAAAAGGTATTGACAGCTGACCGGCCGATCGACATAATTCAAGTCTTCACGGCGAATTAGCTCAGTCGGTTAGAGCGACGGAATCATAATCCGCAGGTCCGGGGTTCGAATCCCTGATTCGCCACCAAATGCGAAAAGCCGCTGTTTCGAAAGAAACAGCGGCTTTTTTCATTGCCTCATCCGGCGCACGCGGTGTCGCGCGCTGCCCGCCTTCAGGCCGCGCGCTGCGCCGCGACTACGCCACCACCGCGCCGCGCTGCGCATCCGGCGTCTGCGCCCGCAGCTTCCCCCGCCAGTTCTCCCCGCCCTCCAGCGCCGGCGTCGACTCGAACACCTCCGCGATCCAGTCGGCGAACACGCGCACCTTCTGCGACAGATGCCGGTTGTGCGGATAGACGATCGAGATCGGTTTCGGCTTCGGATTGCAGTCCGGCAGCACCTCGACGAGCGATCCGTCGAGCAGGTTCGGCAGCACCATGAACAGCGTCGGCTGGATCATCCCGAAGCCTTCGAGCCCGCACGTCACGTACGCATCCGAGTCGTTGACCGTCACGCTGCCGTTCATCCGCACCTCGAACGGCTTGCCGTCGATCATGAACACCCACGGAATCGCCCGCGCGCCATGGCTCGACCGGAAATTCACCGCATGATGTTCGACGAGATCGGCAATCTCGTTCGGCTCGCCGTGACGGGCGAGGTAATCGGGCGACGCGCACGTCACGCGCTTGAGCATCCCGATGCGCCGCGCGACCATCGACGAATCCTCGAGCGGGCCGCCCCGGATCATGCAGTCGATGCCTTCCTCGACCGGATCGACGTAACGGTCGGACAATCCCAGCTCGAGCGTGATGTCCGGATAGCGCTGCCGGAAGATCGACAGCGACGGCAGCACGATGCGCCGCCCGAGCGAACTCGGCATGTGGACGCGCAGCACGCCGCTCGGCTTGCGGTTGCCGGTCTGGAAACTCGCGTCGGCCTCGGCGATCTCCGCGATGATCTTCATGCAATGCTCGTAGTACGCGGCGCCCTCCGGCGTCAGCGACAGCCGGCGCGTCGTCCGGTGCATCAGGCGCACGCCGAGCAGCGCCTCGAGATTCTGGATGATGGTCGTCACCGACGCGCGCGGCATCGCGAGCGTGTCGGCCGCCCGCGTGAAGCTGTTCGCGTCGACCACGCGGGTAAAAACTTCCATTGCCTGGATTCGGTCCATGCTGCTTCCCCCTTCGAATCGCCAACGGAACAGAATAGAGCGCGCGGCAAGCGCGGCACAAGCCCCCGTCTATTGTTCTCCAATGCCGAATAGTTTCGACGCTTCGGACTGGAAATCGCGTCGTTTCCGTGCAGTTCCGGGCGAGCCCGCTCATCCGTCGTACGTCACCGCACGAACCGCTCGCGATATCCCTGCGGCGACACGCCCAGCACGCGCACGAAACTGCGCCGCAGCGTCTCCTCGGAACCGAAGCCGCAACGCCCGGCGATCCGCTTGACGGGCCACGCCGTTTCGCCGAGCAGGCGTTGCGCGGCCTCGACACGGATCTGCTCGACCGCGCGCGCGGGCGTGCGGCCGGTTGCCGCGCGATAGTGGCGCACGAAACTGCGCTCGCTCATGCTCACGCGTTCGGCGAGCGCGGGCACCGACAGGTCGGCCGTCAGGTGCTCGGCCATCCATGCGTGCAGCTCGCCGAACCGGTCGGCGGTGCGCTGCATCGACAGCATCGTGCTGAACTGCGCCTGCCCGCCCGGACGCTTCAGGAACACGACGAGTTCGCGCGCGACGTCGAGCGCGGTCGCCCGCCCGAGATCCTCCTCGACCAGCGCGAGCGCGAGATCGATGCCGGCCGTCACGCCGGCCGACGTCCACAGCGCGCCTTCGCGGATGAAGATCGGGTCCGGTTCGACGCGCACGTTCGGATAGCGCGCCGCGAATTCGTCGCAGCGCGCCCAGTGCGTGACCGCGCGCCGCCCGTCGAGCAGGCCGGCTTCGGCGAGCAGGAACGCACCGGTGCAGACCGACGCCACGCGCCGCGCGCGCCCGGCCTGCTGCCGCACCCAGCGCACCATCCGCGCGTCCTTCGACGCCGCATGCACGCCCTTGCCGCCGGCGACGATCAGCGTATCGGGATGGCGCGCGGCCGCGCGCAGCGACTCGGCCATCACGACGAGGCCCGACGACGTCTCGACCGGTCCCGCTTCGACGGCCACGACGCGCGGCGCATACGGCGCCGGCTGCCCGCGCTCCAGCGCGAGCTCGTTGACGGACGCGAATACCTGCAGCGGGCCCGTCACATCGAGCAGTTGCGCACGGGGAAACGCGAGGACCAGGATCGAGCGCGGGGCTGCGGCAGGCATGGCGATTGGCTGAAAACGTGGGGGATATGGCAATTTCGCCAAACACTACGCGCCTAGAATCGATCTGTCCATCCCGTGCCGAACGGCGCGCGTTCCCTTCCTCTCGGAGTCTTCGCATGACCCTGCATATCGGCCTTCTCGTCTTTCCGGGTGTCCAGCAACTCGACCTCACCGGCCCGCACGACGTGCTCGCGTCACTGCCGGACGCAGCCGTCCACCTGGTGTGGAAGTCGCGCGACGCGGTCGCGTCGAGCAGCGGCCTCGCGCTCGCACCGACCTGCACGTTCGACGACTGCCCGCCGCTCGACGTGATCTGCATCCCGGGCGGCATCGGCATCAACGAGCTGCTGCTCGATGCCGAAACGATCGCGTTCGTGCAGCAGCGCGCGGCCACCGCGCGCTACGTGACGTCGGTCTGCACGGGTTCGCTGTTGCTCGGCGTGGCCGGCCTGCTGCGCGGGCGGCGCGCGACGACGCACTGGGCCTTCCATGCGCTGCTCGAACCGCTCGGTGCGATACCCGTGCGCGAGCGCGTCGTGCGCGACGGCAACCTGGTCACGGGCGGCGGCGTGACGGCCGGCATCGACTTCGCGCTGACGATCGCCGCGGAGCTGGTCGGCGAAGAAGAAGCGCAGGCGATCCAGCTGCAACTCGAATATGCGCCGGCGCCGCCGTTCGACGCCGGCTCGCCCGACACCGCGCCGGCCGCGGTCGTGAAGCGCGTCACCGAACGTTCGGCCGCCGGCTTCGCGAAACGCAAGCAGATCGTCGAGCACGCGCTGCGCGCGACGCCGCGCTGAATGCGGATGTCGGAACAATCATGGGAAAGCAACGCGCACGCGTGCGGGAGACCATCTCGATGAACATCATCCGGAGCGCCGCATTCACCGCGGACCGCGCGTGGGGCGCCCTCGACATCGCGAACCTGAACGGCATCACGGTCCGGCTGCACTGGACCGACCAGCCGTATCGCTGGCACGTGAACGACGGCGAGGAGGTATTCGCGGTGCTCGACGGCCGCGTCGAGATGCGCTACCGCGAGGCAGGCGTCGAGCATGCGACGGTGTTGGAGACGGGCGACGTCTTCCACGCGACGGTCGGCACCGAACACGTCGCGCATCCGCTCGGCGTCGCGCGCATCCTGGTGATCGAGACCGAAGGCAGCGTCTGACGGCGAGCCTCGGAGGCTCGACGCCGCGCGGTGGGCGTTACCCCGAGATCGTGCCGGTTGCCTGCGATGCGATCAGTTTCGGCAGCGGCGTGCACTGGCACTGACACAGGTCGTGCTCGAGGGCGACGACCTTGCCCATCACGGTCATCGTGCGCTCGCCGCCGTCCGACACGATCACGCCCGGCGACTTGCACGCCGCGCAGAACACGGCTGCGCCGAGATACGCGAGTTCGCGCCCGTCGAACGACGAATTGGCGATCCCTTCGAGCACGACGCCGCCATGATCGGTCGTGTCGCCCTTCAGAATGAATTTGCGGCTCATGATGTCGGTTCTTCCCTCGGAAACGCCGCGCAACGCAACCGCGCACGGGTATCGTGATACTGCCGGTCGGTCGCGGGCGTCCCGCGAGCATATCACCGCTCGCCACGGCCGCGACGCAGGCCCTCCGCATCGGGCGGCCGTCGCAACACGCCTTCGCCGCACACGGCTATTCGGCGTCGCGGTGTGCTCACACACCATGACGCGTCGAACCCGCCTGCCTGCGACGACCCGTTCCCCTGTTCCATCGGAGCCGTGCGCCGGCACGATCGCATGAAGTCGTCATGGCGATCAGGACACAGCCGGTTCGACATCGCATTGCATCGATAATGCTGATGCTTTAATGAAAAAAATAGCCTATATTTTCGTACAAGTACTAAATACAAATACATCAAAAAGGCTTAATAGCAAGCCGATTCGAATCATTCATTCGACGCCCTTCCCACCTCAAAACCTACCATTCTCCGACCGTTCGCACACCCGATAAACACGCTATTCCATAATAAACATTCATTAAAACGGGGCGTTAAAATTCAGCAAACCGATAGATAGAATTCAATCAATGCCTTCTGTTTATCGATAAGAAAATGGACGAACTCCTACCGATGCGACTATTCGTCAAGGTCGCCGAACTTCGTAGTTTCGCGCGCGCCGCCACGGAACTGAACATCTCCAATTCATCGGCCACCCGCCTCGTCATGAGCATCGAGGACCGGCTTGGCGCCCGCCTGCTGAATCGCACCACCCGCAGCCTGTCGCTGACCGACGCAGGCCACCTCTATCTGGCGCAGATCCGTCACGTGATCGACGAAATCGACCGGGTCGAGGAAACCATCGCGTCGATGCATCACGAACCGATCGGATCGCTGAAAATCGCCGCGCCGGTCATGTTCGGCATGCACGTGCTCGCGCCGGCCATCGACGCGTTCAAGATGCGCCACCCGGCCATCGTGCCGGAGGTCACGATCGTGGATCGTCACGTCGACCTCGTGTCGGAGGGCTTCGACGTCGGGCTGCTGCTGTCCCAGCACATCAGCAACAACACGCTGGTGAAGCGCCCGCTCACACGGCTCAAGCAGATCGTCTGCGCCGCACCGCACTATGTCGACCGGCATGGCGCGCCCGCGCATCCGCACGACCTCGCGTCGCACGCGTGCCTGTCGTTCCATGCCGACTTCATGGGCGAATACCTGTCGTTCGATCACGACCAGACGCGCATCACCGTGCGCCCGAACAAGTCCGCGTCGTCGAACAACGTCGGGCTGATCCGCAACTGGGCGCTGTCCGGCATGGGCATCGCGGTCCTGCCGGACTTCCTCGTCCAGTCGGATCTCGACGACGGCCAACTGCTCGCGCTGCTGCCCGGCTATCGGCTCGAGACGCTCGAGATGAACGTCGCATACCCGAGCCGCCGTCACTTTCCGCGCAAGGCCCGGCTTTTCGTCGATCACCTGATCGACCATTTCGTCGGTTGAATGAAGGGTGGCATCGCACACCATTTTTCACACCGATTCGCCGCCGCCCGCGCGGCCCTCGCCTGGTCGCGGCGGCGCGCCGGCAGGCGCCCCGACGGCCCGCCAGCCGCCGCGCGGCTCGCGTGGGCACGCCTGTTGCGCCGGCGCATCTCGGTAGTCAACCGCCCTTGGCAGCCCGCCGCGGAGGACTACACTAATCCTTAATGGGGTGCGGCCGGATAACCGCGCCCTCAGGGAGACGCCGCCATGAATCGGCCGCTGAATCGTATCCTGCCGCGCGTGACCGGTCCCGCCTCGGTGTGGACGTGGGTCAAGTGGTCCTTGCTCGCCGCACTGTTGATCGCGGTCGCGATCGTCGCACGGCTCGTGCAGACCGAGATCGAAACGTCCCGGTTGCAAGCGCACTACCTGTCCGAGCTCACCCGCGACGTCGGCTACACGGTCGAGGCGGGGCCGAGCGATCACATCCGCTTCCCGGCAAACGGCCCGTACGACCAGCGCTTCGGCTACGCGATGATTCCCGCGTTCCAGCAGCGGCTGCTCGCACGCGGCTTCGTCGTCAGCGAGCAGGCGCGCGATTCGCAGCGGATGCTGTCGCTCGGCGAGCGCGGGCTGTTCCTCCCTTACGAAGAGAAAGACCAGACGGGCCTGATGCTGTTCGATTCGACCGGCTCGCCGCTGTTCGCGACCGTGTTTCCGCAGCGCGTCTATGCCGATTTCGACACGGTGCCGCGCGTGATCACCGATTCGCTGCTGTTCATCGAGGATCGCTACCTGCTCGATGCGAACGAGCCGAACCGCAACCCGGCGATCGACTGGGGACGCTTCAGCCGCGCGCTCGCCGACCAGGCGCTGCACGTCGTCAACCGCCACCAGGCGCGCCCGGGCGGCAGCACGCTCGCGACGCAGATCGAGAAGTTCCGCCATTCGCCCGAGGGCCGCACCGCGACGCCGCCCGAAAAGCTGCGGCAGATCGCGTCCGCGTCGGTGCGCGCCTACCTGAACGGTCCGCAGACGATGCTCGCGCGCCGCACGATCGTCGTGCGCTACCTGAACTCGGTGCCGCTCGCCGCGCGGCCGCACGTGGGCGAAATCACCGGCATCGGCGACGGTCTCGCCGCGTGGTACGGCCGCGACTTCAACGACGTGAATCGCGTGCTGTCCGCGCCGACGACCGGCGACAACGTCGATCAGCAGGGCAAGACGTTCCGCGAGGTGTTGTCGCTGCTGATCGCGCAGCGCGCGCCGTCGTACTTCCTGAACCGCGGCTATCCGGCATTGCAGAAGCTGACCGACAGCTACCTACGGCTGCTGTCGAACGGCGGCGTGATCTCGCCCGCGCTGCGCGATGCCGCGCTCGCCGCGCAGATCGAACGCAGCGCGCCGCCGGCCGCCGCGCGCGTGCAGTCGTTCGTGTCGCGCAAGGCCGTCACGTCCGCGCGCGCGTCGCTGCTGTCGGCGCTCGGCATCAGCGACCTGTACCAGCTCGACCAGCTCGATCTCCAGGCGACCAGCACGCTCGACAACGGCGTGCAGCAGGCGGTCGCCGCGCGGCTCGCGCAAGCGTCGACACGTGAAGGCGCACAGGCCGCCGGCCTGTACGGTTTCGAAATGCTCGCGCCGAAGGACGACCCGTCGCACCTCACGTACAGCTTCACGCTCTACGAACACCGCAACGGCGCGAACCTGCTGCGCGTGCAGACCGACAGCGTGAACCAGCCGTTCGACGTGAATCGCGGCGGCCGCATCAATCTCGGCTCGACCGCGAAGCTGCGCACGCTGATCACGTACCTGCAGATCGTCTCCGACCTGCATGCGCGCTACGCGAACCTGTCGAAAGCGGAGCTCGCGCGCGTGAAGCCCGATCCGATCGACGGGCTGTCGCGCTGGGCGCTCGACTATCTGTCGCATACGCGCGACCGCTCGCTGCAGGCGATGCTCGACGCCTCCGTCGAACGCAAGTATTCGGCGAGCCCGGACGTGTTCTACACGGGCGGCGGCGCGCAGGTGTTCTCCAACTTCGAGAAGTCGGACAACGGCCGCATCATGACGCTGCACGCGGCATTCGAGCATTCGGTGAACCTGGTGTTCGTGCGGCTGATGCGCGACATCGTCCACTACGAGACGCTGCAGGCGGCCGGGCCGTCGTCGTCGTGGCTCAACGATCCCGCGCAGCGCCAGCACTACCTGCAGCAATTCGTCGACGGCGAAAGCCAGGTCTACGTGAAGCGCTACTACACGCGCTATGCGGGCAAGGCGCCCGACGACGCACTCGCGCTGATGCTGCGCGACGTCCGCAAGTCGCCGCCGAAGCTCGCGACGGTGCTGCGCAGCGTCGCGCCGAACGAATCGCCCGCATGGTTCAATGCGCAGATGCGTGCGCAACTGAAGGGCACGCCGGCCGCGACGCTGTCCGACGACGATCTCGCCGCGCTCTACGCGAAATACGCGATCGACCGCTTCAATCTCAACGATCGCGGCTATATCGCGAGCGTCCATCCGCTCGCGCTGTGGACACTCAACTACCTGCGCGCGCATCCGGGCGCATCGCTCGCCGAGGTTCAGCGCGACAGCCGCGATGCGCGTTTCTACACGTATTCGTGGCTGTACAAGACCCGCTACCACGCGACGCAGGACCGGCGCATCCGCCGCATGGTCGAGCTGCGTGCGTACGCGGAGATCACGAAGTCGTGGCGCGCGCTCGGCTATCCGTTCGCGGAAGTGACGCCGTCGTATGCAGCCGCGATCGGCGCATCGGGCGACCAGCCCGACGCGCTCGCGAAACTGATCGGCCTGATCGCCAACGGCGGCCAGAAGGCGCCGACCGAAACGATCACGCGGCTCGATTTCGCGAAGGGCACGCCGTACGAAACGCGCTTCGTGCGCGCGGCCGCGCAGCCGCAGCCGATGCTGGCGCCGGAGATCGTCAACGTGACGCACACGCTGCTGCGCGACGTCGTGCTCAACGGCACCGCGCGCCGCCTCGCAGGCGGGCTCACGCTGCCGGACGGCAAGACGCTCGACGTGTACGGCAAGACGGGGACGGGCGACCAGCGCTTCAACGTCTATGCGCGCGGCGCGCGGCTGATCGAGTCGCGCAAGGTCAATCGCAGCGGCACCTTCGTGTTCGCACTCGGCGACCGGTTCTTCGGCGTGCTGACGGCGACCGCGCATGAGCCGTATGCGGCGCGCTACGACTTCACGAGCGCGATGGCCGTGCAGTTGCTGAAGTCGATGGCGCCGGCGCTCGCGCCGCTGATCGAACGCCCGGCCAGCGCCGGCACGCGCACCGCCGGACCGGCGCCGCAAGCGGAAACGCCCGCGCCGAACGCGGCGGCCGTGCAACCGTCGTGACGCGATCGCGGCCCGCAGGCGCCCGCGCCGATGCGCCGCTCAGAGCGAGCGGCCGTCGTAGTGCGTGACGGGCAGCGCGTCGAGGTCGACGCCTTCCAGGCAGCGCACGTTGATCGCGGCCATCGCGGTGCCGTCCGGATGGACGCCTTCGCCGAACGCATGAATCCCGCAGCGCTTGCAGAAGCGATGCTGGATCACGTGCTTGTTGAACATGTAGGTCGCGAGATGCTCGTCGGGCGTCAGCAGCTTCATGTGATCGCGCGGCACGAACCACATCAGCGCGCCCTTGCGCTGGCAGATCGAGCAGTTGCACGCCATCACGCCCTGCAGGTCACCTTCCGCCTCGAACGTCACGTCTCCGCAATGACAGCTTCCGCGATAAAGCATGGTCGTCTCCCGGTGCAGCCCGTGCGCATCGCCGGCGCCCGGGCGGGACACCGTTGGCCGGGCCGATCCAAGCGCGTACAGTAGCGCTCGCATGCGCCGCACGCAATGCCCGGGCGGCGCCCATCCCTCACCGACCCAGGAGACCGTCATGCTCGAACTGCGCCCCGGCTGCGAATGCTGCAACAAGGACCTGCCGCCCGATTCGGCGGAAGCGCGCATTTGCACATTCGAATGTACGTTTTGCGCGACCTGCGCGGACGACGTGCTGAAGGGCCGCTGCCCGAACTGCGGCGGCGACCTGGTCGCCCGCCCGCGGCGGCCGGCGAGCCTCCTCGCGAAGTACCCGCCGTCGACGGAACGCATCCACAAGCCGGGCGGTTGCGCGAACGCCTGACGGCACGCCGCCGGCGCCGCCCGCCTCGCGTCCGTCACGACATCTCGATCCGCGCGCGCGTCACCGCGAGCAGCATCGCCATCGCGTGGCGCGCGCCGTCCTCGTCGCGCACGCGGATCGCGTCGCTGACGGCCGTGTGCTCGGCAAGCGACGCGTTGTACACCTCGGCCCGGCGCGCGTTCAGTTGCAGTTGCGCCTCGAGCGTGCGATCGATCAGCGCGCCGAGCGGCACCAGCAGCTCGTTGCCGCCGGCCTCCAGCACGCTCAGGTGAAAGCGCAGGTCGGCGCGCACCCATTCGTCGACGTTGCGCGCGGCGGCCATCGCCCGCACCGCGTCGTCGATCGCGTCGAACGCTTCGGGCGTATGGGTGCGCGCGGCCAGCGCGGCCGCGTGCGGCTCGATCATCTCGCGCATCTCCTGCAGCTTCAGCGCGAACGCGAGCGGCGGCGCGACGCGCGCATACCAGTCGAGCAGGTCGGCATCGAGCAGGTTCCACGCACGACGCGGCCGCACGCGCGTGCCGACCTTCGGCCGCGATTCGACCAGCCCCTTCGACGTCAACGTGCGCAGCGCCTCGCGCATCACCGTGCGGCTCACGCCGTACATCTCCATCAGGTCGGGTTCCCTCGGCAGCAGCGATTCGGGCGGATAGTCGCCGCGCAGGATCGCCGTCGCGAGCCGGAAGGCCGTCTGTCCATGCAGGTCGCGTTGAATGATCGTTCTCCGTCGGGCGGGCTGCCCACTATCTGCACATTAATGCTATTAATACTATTTTTTATTCGACTACGCTAGGATAACCGCGAAAGCACGGATCGTGCGCCCCGGCCGCGCCGGTCAATCATGGAGACTCGCGTCATGAAAATCACCCGCCTCGAAACTTTCGTCGTTCCGCCCCGCTGGCTGTTCCTCAAGATCGAAACCGACGAGGGCATCATCGGCTGGGGCGAGCCGGTCGTCGAAGGCCGCGCGCACACCGTCGAGGCCGCCGTGCAGGAACTGGCCGACTACCTCGTCGGCCGCGACCCGCTGTTGATCGAGGATCACTGGCAGGTGATGTACCGCGCGGGCTTCTACCGCGGCGGCCCGATCATGATGAGCGCGATCGCGGGCGTCGACCAGGCGCTGTGGGACATCAAGGGCAAGCATCACGGTGTGCCCGTGCACGCGCTGCTGGGCGGCCAGGTACGCGACCGCATCAAGGTGTATTCGTGGATCGGCGGCGACCGCCCGAGCGACGTCGCGAACAATGCGCGCGCGGTCGTCGAGCGCGGCTTCAAGGCCGTGAAGATGAACGGCTCCGAAGAGCTGCAGATCGTCGACACCTACGACAAGGTCGAGCAGGTGATCGCGAACGTCGCGGCGGTGCGCGACGCGGTCGGCCCGCACGTCGGGATCGGCGTCGACTTCCACGGCCGCGTGCACAAGCCGATGGCGAAGGTGCTCGCGAAGGAACTCGACCCGTACAAGCTGATGTTCATCGAGGAGCCGGTGCTGTCGGAGAACGCCGAAGCGCTGCGCGACATCGTCAACCAGACCAACACGCCGATCGCGCTCGGCGAACGGCTGTACTCGCGCTGGGACTTCAAGCACATCCTCGCGGGCGGCTACGTCGACATCATCCAACCGGACGCGTCGCACGCGGGCGGCATCACCGAGTGCCGCAAGATCGCGACGCTCGCGGAAAGCTACGACGTCGCGCTCGCGCTGCACTGCCCGCTCGGGCCGATCGCGCTCGCCGCGTGCCTGCAGCTCGACGCGGTCAGCTACAACGCGTTCATCCAGGAACAGAGCCTCGGCATCCACTACAACCAGGGCAACGACCTGCTCGACTACCTGCGCAACCCCGAAGTGTTCCGCTACGAGGACGGCTTCGTCGCGATCCCGCAGGGCCCGGGGCTCGGCATCGACGTGAACGAGGAGAAGGTGCGCGAGATGGCGAAGACCGGCCATCGCTGGCGCAACCCGGTGTGGCGCCACGCGGACGGCAGCGTCGCCGAATGGTGATGAACGCGTGAGATGACGAAGCCGTGTGGCGCGGCACGCGCGCCGCGCCACACGTTCGACACGGCCGCCCCGACCAGGCGGCCGTTCTTGCATCCGCGCCACGCCCGCCGCGCGCCGGCATCTCGCGTCGGGCCGCGCCGTTCGGTCGTCAGCCCGTTCGGTCGTCAGCCGAGCGCCGCGAACCCCGGCACGCTGAACGACAGCACGGCCGCCGCGACGAACACGCCGATCATCGTCATCCCTTCGAGATGCAGGATGTTGCGGAACGTGTGCGCGTCCTCGGTCGACGCGGTGCGGCGCAGACGCGGCAGCGCCGAGAAGCGGTTGAGCCCGCCGAGCACCAGCGCGAGCGCGACGAGCAGCAGCTTCAGCAGCAACACGCGTCCCCACGTGCTGCCGTCGAGCGGCGCGAGCGAGCCGCCGAGCCCGCGGATCGCGTTGAGCACGCCCGTCCCGAGCACGAAGACCACCGCGACGATCGACGTGCGCGACAGGTGCTGGCCGATGCGGATCAGCGCGCCGCGCGCGACCGACGACCCGAGCGCCGGCAGCACCGCGAGCCCGCCCGCGAGCACGAGGCCGCCCCAGACGGCGGTGGCCAGCAGGTGCAGCGTCTGCACGCCGACCGCCGCGGACAGCACGCCGCTGTCGGCCGCATGGCCGAGCGACGCCTTGCCGGCCGCGACCACGATCACCGCGAGCCACAGCACCGCATGCGCGAGCGGGCCATCCGGCTTCGCGAGCGCGACGATCGCGAGCACCACCGCGCCGGCGAACGCGACGCTCCACGCGAAGCCCGTGTGCGTCTGCATCAGCATGACGGGGATCGCGGCGAACGCGCCGCCGAGCCCCGCGCCGCTCATCGTCGCGGCCTCGTAGACGAGCCAGCCGAGATCGGCGAGCACCAGCGCCAGCGCCGCCGCGACCAGCGAATGTTGCGCGCGCAGCCATGCGGGGTGCGACGGCGCGACGACCGGCCGCGCGCCGTCCTTGCCGAGCCACGCCTTGAGCAGCGCCGAGCCGACCGCCATCGCGAACGCCGCATCCATCAGCGCCGCGAGCGCGACCTGGCCGATCCACAAGCTGTCGAACTTCATCGCACGCACCCTCCCGCAAGCGGCAGGCCGGCAATGCGGCGGCAACGGGACGGACAGCGTGAGGCAGGCAACGGCACGGTAAAAAACGTCATCGATGAATCCGGAAACGGGAGAAATGACTGGACCTGCGGCGCAGGCGCCGCGCGACCCGCGAGTGTACGGTCTTCGATGGTGAAAACGCACGCCGGTTCACACGGCCCCACCGCAATGCGCGTCAAATTGTCGCAAGTCGCAAACAGACAGGAACCGATGTCCTTTCGTCAAATAGCCGTCATTACCCATCGATGATAGAATGCCGCGTCGCAGCAGCCCGGCTGTCCTGCCGTCCATGCGCCGAGCCGATCGTAGCCCGGACAAGGTCCCCGACGAATAAACATGGAGTCTCGTGTGTCTTCAAGACGCCTCTTCCGTCCGCTGCTCGCCGTTCTGATGATCGGCGGCGCGGGCCTTATGAGCGCTGCCCAAGCGCAGACCAAGCCCACGGAGCAAGCGCACGCCCAGCAGGCGCCGCTCAAGGCACCCGATACCATGGCCGAGCGCGTGCGCGGCTGTACCGCATGCCACGGCGTCCACGGCCAGGGCACGGACAACGACTATTTCCCGCGTCTTGCCGGCAAGCCGGCCGAGTACCTGTACAACCAGCTCGTCAACTTCCGTGACGGCCGGCGCAAGTACCCGCCGATGAACTACCTGCTGACGTACCTGAGCGACGACTACCTGCGCGAAATCGCCGAGCATTTCTCGGCCGAACGTCCGCCGTACCCGACGCCGGCGAAGCCGACGCTGCCGGCCGCGACGCTCGCACGCGGCAAGCAGCTCGTCACGCAGGGCGACCCGTCCCGCAAGCTGCCGGCTTGCGTAGCCTGCCACGGCGCAGGGCTGACCGGCATGCAGCCGGCGATCCCGGGCCTCGTCGGCCTGCACGCCGATTACCTGAGCGCGCAGCTCGGCGCATGGCGCTCGGGCAACCGCCACGCGAAGGCACCCGATTGCATGCACGACATCGCCGCGAAGCTTTCCGACGAAGACGTGACGGCCGTGACCGCATGGCTCGCCGCGCAACCGGCGCCCGCCAACCCCGTGCCGGCCCCGGCGCGTTCGATGAAGACTCCGCTCGCCTGCGGCAGCGAACCGCAATAAGGCAAGGGAGACAGACACAATGAAACGCAAGTCCCTGTTTGCACTCTCGGCCGTCGCGATCGTCGCGGCTGCCGCCCTCGTGCCGGTCCTGTGGCCGGGCAACGACACGCTGCACGGCGCTGCCGCCGTCGCGGCCACGCCGGCCGACCAGGCCGCGCTGATCAAGAAGGGCGAATACCTCGCGCGCGTCGGCGACTGTATCGCGTGCCACACCGTGCGCGGCGGCAAGTCGTTCGCGGGCGGCCTGCCGATGGCGACGCCGTTCGGCACGATGTACACGCCGAACATCACGCCGGACGACCAGAACGGTATCGGCAAGTGGACGTCGGACGACTTCTACCGCGCGATGCACACGGGCCGCTCGAAGGACGGCAGCCTGCTGTACCCGGGCTTCCCGTTCGCGAGCTACACGAAGGTCACGCGCGCCGATTCGGACGCGATCTACGCGTACCTGCGTTCGGTCCCGCCGGTGTCGGTGCCGAGCCGTCCGCACGAACTGAAGTTCCCGTTCAACAACCGCAACCTGCTGATCGGCTGGCGCACGCTGTTCTTCAAGGAAGGCGAATACAAGCCGGACCCGACGAAGTCGGTCGAATGGAACCGCGGCGCGTATCTCGTCGAAGGCCTCGGCCATTGCTCGATGTGCCACACGTCGATCAACATGATGGGCGGCCCGGTGAGCTCGTCGGCGTTCGCCGGCGGCCTGATCCCGCTGCAGAACTGGTATGCGCCGTCGCTGACGAACGACAAGGAACTCGGCCTCGGCGACTGGCACGTGCAGGAGCTGTCCGACCTGCTGCAGGCCGGCGTGTCGCAGAAGGGTGCGGTATTCGGCCCGATGGCGGACGTGGTCCACAACAGCCTGCAGTACATGACCGACGAAGATACGCGCGCGATGTCGACGTACCTGAAGTCGATCCCGCAGAAGGCTGAAGCGCCGAAGAACATGCAGTACGAGCCGTCGAAGCAGTTCGGCAACGCGCTGTTCGACCAGGGCAAGAAGATCTACGCGGACAACTGCGCGACCTGCCACGCCGAAACCGGCGCCGGCAAGCCGCCGGCCTATCCGCCGCTCGCGGGCAACCACTCGATCATGATGGAATCGGCCGTCAACCCGATCCGCATGGTGCTGAATGGCGGCTATCCGCCGAGCACGTTCAAGAATCCGCGTCCGTACGGGATGCCGCCGTTCGCACAGTCGCTGTCGAACCAGGAAGTCGCGGCGGTCGTCACGTATATCCGGATGTCTTGGGGTAACAACGGTACGCCGATCTCGCCGCAACAGGTGAGCGACCTGCGTTCCGCGCCGCTCGACTAAGAAGCGGCTCACACAAACGGGGCGCGGCTGCGGGAAACCGCGGCCGCGCCCTTTTGCTTTTTGGCTGTTTTGCGATGCAGGTTTGCCGCGCGGGCCGCGCGACGCATCGCCGATCATAAAACTCAAGAGTGGTATCTATGTCTTTCGAATCTCTCGGCCTGGCCGAACCGCTGGTCAAGGCGGTCAACGAGCTCGGCTATACGTCGCCGACCCCAATCCAGCAGCAGGCGATCCCGGCCGTCCTCGGCGGCGGCGACCTGCTCGCCGGCGCACAGACCGGCACCGGCAAGACCGCCGGCTTCACGCTGCCGATCCTGCAACGCCTGCACACGTTCTACGCCGAGCACCGTGGCGCGAAGCGCGCGGTGCGCGCGCTGATCCTCACGCCGACGCGCGAACTCGCCGCCCAGGTCGAGGAAAGCGTCCGTGCGTACAGCAAGTACCTGAAGCTGCGCTCGACCGTGATGTTCGGCGGCGTCAGCATCAATCCGCAGATCGATGCGCTCAAGCGCGGCGTCGACATCGTCGTCGCGACGCCGGGCCGCCTGCTCGATCACATGCAGCAGAAGACCATCGACCTGTCGGATCTCGACATCCTCGTGCTCGACGAAGCCGACCGGATGCTCGACATGGGCTTCATCCACGACATCAAGCGCGTGCTCGCGAAGCTGCCGCCGCAGCGTCAGAACCTGCTGTTCTCGGCCACCTTCTCCGATGAAATCAAGGCGCTCGCCGACAGCCTGCTCGACTCGCCCGCCCTGATCGAAGTCGCGCGCCGCAACACGACCGCCGAGAGCGTCGCGCAGAAGATCCACCCGGTCGATCGCGACCGCAAGCGCGAGCTGCTCACGCACCTGATCCGCGAACACAACTGGTTCCAGGTGCTGGTGTTCACGCGCACCAAGCACGGCGCGAACCGGCTTGCCGAGCAGCTGACCAAGGACGGCATCAGCGCGATGGCGATCCACGGCAACAAGAGCCAGTCGGCCCGCACGCGCGCGCTGGCCGAGTTCAAGAACAGCACGCTGCAGGTGCTCGTCGCGACCGATATCGCCGCGCGCGGGATCGACATCGACCAGTTGCCGCACGTCGTCAACTTCGACCTGCCGAACGTGCCCGAGGATTACGTGCACCGGATCGGCCGCACGGGCCGCGCGGGTGCGACCGGCGAAGCCGTGTCGCTCGTGTGCGTCGACGAGAAGCAGTTGCTGCGCGACATCGAGCGGCTGATCAAGCGCGAGATCCCGCAGGAAGTGATCGCGGGCTTCGAACCCGATCCGAACGCGAAGCCGGAGCCGATCCAGCAGCGCCGCGGGCAGCAGCAACCGCGTGGCGGCGGCGGCAATCGCCAGCCGCGCGCCGGCGGCTCAGGCCAGCCGGCCGCGAAACGCGACGGCCACGCGCAACCGAAGGCCGCGCAGCAGAAGGCCGCGAAGCCGCGCACGCAAGGCGGTGCCGGCGCCGGTGGTAACGGCGGCGGACGTCCGGCGGGCGGCGGCAACGGCGCCCGCCCGGCGAACGGCAACGCCGCGCACGCGAACCGCAACCGTTCGTCGCGCAGCGGCCAGCGCGGTCACTGAAGCCGCGCGGCCGCGCGCCGCAGGTGCTCGACCTGGCGTTGCCAGCGTGCGAGCACCGCGGCGCGCTCCCCTTCCAGCGTGAACGTGACGCCTGTCGCAAGACGCGCATAGCCGACCCGCTGCGCATCGCCGTGCGCGATCGTCGCAGCGAATCCGGCCAGTCCGCCGAAGTCTCCTTCGAGCGGCGCCATCTCCAGTTGCGCCTGAAAGAACGCACCGTCCGCGACGAGCGTCAACGCGGCCGTGCGCCGCTGCGCGATCGCGCGCGCCGCCCGCGACTGCGGCCAGAGCGCGATCAGCAGCGTGCGCGCATCGTGTGCATAGATCTCGCCGACGCCGAGCAGCGTCGTGCGCAACTGGCCGTCGTCGGTCGCGACGATCAGCGATGCGGCCATGTCGGCATGACGCTCGAGTGCGGTGCCGTCGAACCGCGACACGACGGTGGGCGGCCACGCGTCGAACGTCCATTGTTCGAGCGCGTGGCGATGGGTATCGGTCATGATGGCGTGGCCCCGGTGCGGATCGGATGAGGATGCGCCAGCATACGCGCGGCGGGCCGTGCCGCGGCGATCAGCGCAGGAAAACGTGCCGCGTGATCTTCGTGAGCGGATAGTGGACGCCCGGCTGGATCTTCGCGGGCAGGTCGAGCGGCTTGAGCAGCATCTTCACGCACATGTCGGCCGACAGGTTGCGCCGGACGAGCGAATTGATGCGCGCGGCGCGCTCGCGGTTGTACTGGCTGTCGCCGACGCGATCCGGATAGCGGATCGCGAACACGTGGCGCAGCGCGATCTCGGAATCCTCGTTCTTGATTTCCATCACGCGGCGCGCGAGGGCGCCGAGCACCGCGAGCCGGCCGTTGCCTTCGACCTGGTTGTACTTCTTGAAGAACTTGAAGAAGTGCTTGTAGTGACGCACTTCGTCCGTGCGGATGTTGTCGGTGATTTCCTTCAGCACCGGCTCGTCCGAGCATTCGTTGATCGCGCGATAGAGCGTGGCCGTGCCCGTCTCGACGACGCAGCGTGCGACCATTTCGAGCGCGCGGGTTTTTTCGAACGCCTCGACCGAGCAGGTCTTCGAATACTCGGCAAAGAAATTCGCGAACGCGGTATCCCAGTCGAACTCGGGCCACACGTGCGCGATGTACGCCTTCAGCGCGCGGCCGTGCTGCAATTCTTCGTGCTCCCATGCATTGTTGAGCCATGCGGAGACTTCCGGATCGTCATTGAAGAATTCGCTCAGATTGCTCGTATAGAGATCCGAGCCGCTCTCGATGAACGACGACGCGCACAGCAGCAGCAGCAGATCCTCGTTCGCGGCGGCACGCTGACGATCGATCCGGTTCAGGTCGATGTCCTCGATACGCCACGGCATCACATGCGTCGTTTTGGTGTCCATGGTAGTGCGCTCCCAGTCGTCGCGCGGAGGCCGGCCCGTGCCTGGGGCACAGGCGCCAGCCGATCCGCAGGCGGCGTTTTACTTGCGTTTATAGTGAATCGGTCCGGCCGAACCATCTTGGCATCTTAGCCGGACTTTGATGTTCGTGCTCCAGAGCACTGACCATACCCGACGAGCGCAGTTCCACGGCGTCTGTTGCCGTGCGTTAGACGAGTCCTTCAAACCGCTTGCGCGTGCTCGATGGCAGGCGCCGCGCCAAATGAAAACGGGCGGCCGTCGGGCCGCCCGTCATGCCGGGACACTGCCAAGCAGGCTGGAAGCGATCCGTCAGAAACCGGCCGCCAGCCCGTCGCGCCGGCTGTCGCTCGCGGCCACGTAGCCGCGCTCCGGATCGTCGGGATCGAGGCGCCAGACGAACTGCCCCGATCCGAAATCCATGTAAGGATCATCGATCGACTTGATCGTATGGCCGCGCGCGGCCAGCGCGTCGACCGTCGCGCGGTTCATCGTCGCCTCGACGTCGAGCGTGAAGTCGCGGTTGACCTTCCAGCGCGGCGCGCAACACGCGGCCTGCGGTTGCTGGCCATAGCCGAGCATCCGCACGATGGTCTGCAGGTGGCCTTGCGGCTGCATGTCGCCGCCCATCACGCCGAAGCTCATCACCGCCTCGGTGCGGCCGTTGGCTTCCTCGGTGACGAACGCCGGGATGATCGTGTGGAACGGCCGCTTGCCGCCCGCGACGACGTTCGGCGAAGCCGGGTCCATCGAGAAGCCGTGCCCGCGGTTCTGCAGCGCAATGCCCGTGCCGGGGACGACGAGCCCCGAACCGAAGCCCATGTAGTTCGACTGGATGAAGCTCACCATCATCCCGCGCTCGTCGGCCGCCGACAGGTAGATCGTGCCGCCCGAATGCGGACGGCCGGCGGCGAAGTGCGTCGCCCGCGCGCGATCGATCAGCTTCGCGCGTTCGGCGAGATACGCATCGTCGAGCATCTGTTCGGGCGTGACCTCCATCGCGCGCGGATCGGCGACGTAGCGATAGACGTCCGCGAACGCGAGCTTCATCGCCTCGATCTGCAGATGCTGCGAATCGACCGAGTCGACCGGCCATTCGGTCACGCCCGCATGCTCGGCGATGCCGAGCGCGATCAGCGCGGCGATACCCTGCCCGTTCGGCGGAATCTCGTGAATCGTGTGGCGGCCGAAGCGCTTGCCGATCGGCTCGACCCATTCCGGCCGGTACGCGCGCAGGTCGGCTTCCGTCAGCGCGCCGCCGCCTTCGCGCGCGAACGCGGCGATACGCTCGGCGAGCGCCCCTTCGTAGAACGCACGGGCGCCGTCCTTCGCGAGCGTGCGCAGCGTCTGCGCATGACCGGGCAGGCACACGCGTTCGCCGACGAGCGGTGCGCGGCCGCGCGGCATGAAGGTGTCCGCGAAGCCCGGCAGGCCCTGCAGTTCGGGAACGGCCGCCGCCCACTTGTGCGCGACGATCGGCGGCACCGAATAGCCGCGCTCCGCGATCTCGATCGCCGGCTCGAGCAGGTCCGCGAACGGCAGCGAACCGAACTTCGCGTGCAGCGCTTCCCAGCCCGCGATCACGCCCGGCACCGTGACGGTGTCCCAGCCGCGCGTCGGCTTGTTCGCGATGCCGTGCGCGTCCTCGCCGTGGCGCTTGCGAAAGTAGTCGACGTTCCAGGCGGCCGGCGCCACGCCCGATGCGTTCAGCCCGGACAGCCGCTCGCCGTCCCACACGAGCGCGAATGCATCGCCGCCGAGCCCGCACGACACGGGCTCGACGACCGTGATCGCGGCGGCGGCGGCCAGCGCCGCGTCCACCGCGTTGCCGCCCTTCCACAGCATCCGCAACCCGGCCTGCGCGGCCAGCGGGTGCGACGTCGACACGACGTTGCGCGCGAACACCGGAATGCGGGTCGTCGGATACGGGTTGTGCCAGTTGAAGCCACTCATCGATACCACCTCGTCGAAAGCTGAATGAACGTGCCCCGCGTGAACGGGCAATCCGCCATTGCAGCGCGATCCGCGCGATCGCACAAATTCATTTGTCAAATGAATCCATGCGTTTTCTACATGAATCGCGCGCGGCGATGTTCCGCAGGCCGGCCGAACGCCGTTGCCGCCCTTACAATACCCGCTCCGTCTCACGACACGACCATCGAGCCATGACCCGAGATCCCCGCCTCACCCTCAACGCGCGCCAGCAGGAATTGCTCGAATGGGTGCAGCGCGACGGCTTCGTGACCGTCGACGATCTCGCCGCGCACTTCGCGGTGACGCCGCAGACGATTCGCCGCGACGTGAACTGGCTCGCCGACCTGAACCTGCTGCGCCGCTACCACGGCGGCGCGAGCCTGCCGACCAGCTCGGAGAACGTGTCGTACACCGCGCGCCAGCGGATGTTCCACGACGAGAAGCGGCGCATCGCGGCGCTCGCGGCGTCGCACATCCCCGACCAGGCGTCGCTGTTCATCAACCTCGGCACGACGACCGAGGAAGTGGCGCGCGCGCTGAACCGCCATCACGGGCTGCACGTGATCACGAACAATCTGAACGTCGCGTCGATGATGAGCGGCTACCCCGACTGCGAGGTGCTGATCACGGGCGGCATCGTGCGGCCGTGGGACAAGGGCATCGTCGGCGAGCTCGCGATCGACTTCATCCGCCAGTTCAAGGTCGACTACGCGATCATCGGCACGTCGGCGATCGAGGCCGACGGCACGCTGCGCGATTTCGACACGCGCGAGGTGCGCGTCGCCGAGGCGATCATGCAGCATGCGCGCACGGTCTACCTCGTGACCGACCATTCGAAGGTCGGCCGCCCGGCGCTGGTGCGCCAGGGCCATCTGAGCCAGGTGCATGCGCTCTTCACCGACAAGCCGCTGCCGCCCGAAATGGCCGATACGGTGGCGGCCGCCGGCACCCAGGTGTACGTCGCGGAATGACCGTTGCGATGCTGCACCGCACCTGAAACTTCAAGTGAAATCAAGAAGTTGGCGCCGCGCGCAAACCGCTTGTGGCGGGCCCTTCTGTCAAACGGAAAATTAACGGGGCACGATTTGTCGTTGCCTGCGCGCTCGACTAGACTCCAGTTCCCCGGCCCGTTCGCCGATCCGCCTGTGCCAGGGCGGTGCGAATCGCAGGGCCGGCGAAGACAGCTTTCCCCCCAAGCCATACCCCGCGGGGTATCGCGCGTCGGCGGTGCGCCGGCCGCGCGGGCAGTCCGATTGCCATGGAGAGAAACGATGCTGAGTCCGCATGAATTCGCCACGCTATTGCTTGTGAAGGACGCGCCTGATCAGCGCGACATGGATCGGGATGAACTGGACATCCTGCTCGAACAACAGCTCGTCCGCCTGGAAGGGCTCGGCTCGGGGCGCAAATACTGCGTGACCGAGACCGGCGACGCCGCGCTGCGATCCATCAAATACCGCTATTCGTAAGCTCCGCCGCTCCCTGACCTGAACCTGCTCGCGCGGCCGGAATCGGCCGCGCGGTCGTTCCTGCCTCCCGCCTGCCCGTTCGTCGCCGTCGGCCTCAACCGCCGCGCAGCGTCGGATCGACCGCCGCCCGCCAGCTGATGGCCTGCGCACGCGCCCCGTTGAAATACGCGATCCAGCCGGCGCGTGCCGCCGCGTCAGGCGCCACATAGTGGGTCGAAAGTTCGTTTACGAACGCACAATAGTTCGCTTCGGTCAGCCCGCGATACCGTTTCGCCACGTACGCGTCGTACAGCGTCGAGTAGACCGGCTGCGCGTCCGCGCCCCAGTCGCGCGCCGCGCCGCCGCACGACGTCTGCAGGTCGACGAACGACGGCGCCCGCCAGTTGCCGGCGAGCGGCGGCATACCCGCGCCGCACCCCGCCAGAAGGACGGCGCACACGCCGACCCACATCCCAATACGCATGATTCACCTCGCGAAACGGTCGATTCCGCCAGTATCGTCCGGGATCGTGTCGCGCGCTACTGGCCCCGCTTTTTCGAACTTTACTTTTTCGATTCCGTTCGTTAAATTTCGAATTCGAACATTTCATGTTCGCCCCATTTCAACAGACGATAAGGACAGCAGGTGACCCAACCGAATCGCTACGATCTGCTCGTCGTCGGCGGCGGCATCAACGGCGCGGGGATCGCGCGCGATGCGGCCGGCCGCGGCCTGTCGGTCATGCTCTGCGAGCAGGACGACCTCGCGTCGCATACGTCGTCGTCCAGCACGAAGCTGATTCACGGCGGCCTGCGTTACCTCGAGTACAACGAGTTCGGACTGGTGCGCAAGGCGCTGCAGGAGCGCGAAACGCTGCTGCGCGCGGCGCCGCACATCATGTGGCCGCTGCGCTTCGTGATGCCGCACATGCCGAACCTGCGCCCGGCCTGGCTGATCCGCATCGGCCTGTTCCTCTACGATCACCTCGCGAAACGCGAGCTGCTGCCCGGCTCGCGCGGCATCGACATGCGCCGCCATGCGGCCGGCGCGCCGCTGATCGACTCCATCAAGCGCGGCTTCGTGTATTCCGACGGCTGGGTCGACGACGCCCGCCTCGTCGTGCTGAACGCGATGGACGCGAAGGAGCGCGGCGCCGAGATCCTGACGCGCACGAAGCTCCTATCCGCCGAACGCCGCGGCGACGAATGGGAAGCGCGGCTGCAGCAGGCCGACGGTTCGATCCGCGTCGTGCAGGCGCGCGCGATCGCAAACGCGGCCGGCCCGTGGGTCGGCGACGTGCTGCACGGCGCGCTCGGCCGCGGCGCGCATCACAGCGTGCGGCTCGTGAAGGGCAGCCACATCATCACGCGCCGCCTGTTCGATCACGATCACGCGTACATCTTCCAGAACACGGACAAGCGGATCATCTTCGCGATTCCGTACGAGCACGACTTCACGCTGATCGGCACGACCGACGTCGAATACACGAGCGATCCGGCGAAGGTCGCGATCGATCGCGACGAGACGCAGTACCTGTGCGATTCGATCAACCGCTATTTCAAGCGCAAGATCTCGCCGGCAGACGTGCACTGGACCTATTCGGGCGTGCGCCCGCTGCTGGAAGACGAGAACGCGGCGAACGCATCGGCCGTCACGCGCGACTATCGCCTTGAACTCGACGACGGCGCGGGCGCGCCGCTGCTGTCGGTGTTCGGCGGCAAGATCACGACGTTCCGCAAGCTCGCGGAAGAAGCCGGCGACATGCTGTGCCGCGCGCTCGGCCGCGACGCGAAGACCTGGACGGCCGGCGTCGCGCTGCCGGGCGGCGACATCGCGGACGCGAAGTTCGACGGGTTCGCCAGCGCGTTCGCGAAACGCCATCCGTGGCTGCCCGCCGCGCTCGCGCGCCGCTATGCACGGGCGTACGGCACGCGTGCGGAGCGCGTGGTGGCGGACGCGAAGTCGCTCGCCGATCTCGGCGCCGAAATCGCGCCGGGCATCCACGATGCGGAACTGCGCTACCTGCGCGACGCCGAATGGGCGACCTGCGCGCAGGACGTGCTGTGGCGCCGCTCGAAGCTCGGGCTGCACGTCGCGCCCGGCACGCTCGACGCCGTGACCGCCGCGGTCGACGCATGGTTCGCCGCCGCGCATGCGCCGCACGCCTGATCCGAATGCAGTTGCAGTTGCCTGACCGACGTTGACTCACCGACGCGCCGCTCACATGCGGCGCGCATCACAACTAAGCCAATCCACGGATGGAGATGAGAGACATGCAGGACCAGTACATCCTCGCGCTTGACCAGGGCACCACGAGTTCCCGCGCGATGCTGTTCGATCGCCAGGGCAATATCGTATCGATCGCCCAGAAGGAATTCGAACAGATCTACCCGCAACCCGGCTGGGTCGAGCACGACCCTCAGGAAATCTGGTCGACGCAAGCCGGCGTCGCCGCGGAAGCCGTCACGCGCACGGGCCTGAACGGCACGTCGATCGCCGCGATCGGCATCACGAACCAGCGCGAAACCACGATCGTCTGGGATCGCGAGACGGGCCAGCCCGTCTACAACGCGATCGTCTGGCAGGATCGCCGCACGGCCGACTTCTGCGACTCGCTGAAGAAGCAGGGCCTCGAAGCGAAGGTGCGCGCGAAGACCGGCCTGCCGATCGACTCGTACTTCTCCGCGACGAAGATCCGCTGGATCCTCGACAACGTGCCGGGCGCGCGCGACAAGGCGCGCCAGGGCAAGCTCGCGTTCGGCACCGTCGACAGCTGGCTCGTGTGGAACTTCACGAAGCATGAGCTGCACGTGACCGACGTGACCAACGCGTCGCGCACGATGCTGTTCAACATCCATACGCGCGAGTGGGACAGCGAGCTGCTCGAACTGCTCGACATCCCGCGCAGCATGCTGCCCGAAGTGAAGGCGTCGTCGGAAATCTACGGCCACACGAAGACCACCGTGTTCGCATCGAAGATCCCGCTCGCGGGCATCGCCGGCGACCAGCATGCGGCGCTGTTCGGCCAGATGTGCACGACGTCGGGCATGGTGAAGAACACCTACGGCACCGGCTGCTTCCTGATGATGAACACCGGCGACAAGCCGATCGAATCGAAGAACAACCTCGTCACGACGATCGCCTGGCAGATCGGCGACGACGTGCAGTACGCGCTCGAAGGCAGCATCTTCATCGCCGGCGCGGTCGTGCAGTGGCTGCGCGACGGCGTCGGCCTCATCAAGACGGCCGCGGAAATCGAGGCGCTCGCCGCCAGCGTGCCGCATACCGACGGCGTGTATCTCGTGCCGGCCTTCGCCGGCCTCGGCGCACCGCACTGGAACGCGCGGGCGCGCGGCTCGGTGTTCGGCGTCACGCGCGGCACGAGCGCCGCGCATCTGGCGCGCGCGGCGCTCGATGCGATCGCGTACCAGTCGCTCGACGTGCTGGCCGCGATGGAAGCCGATTCGGGCATCAGCATCGGCGAGCTGCGGGTGGACGGCGGCGCGAGCGCGAACGACCTGCTGATGCAGTTCCAGGCCGACCTGCTCGGCGTCGACGCGGTGCGCCCGCAGATCACCGAGACGACCGCGCTCGGCGCGGCCTACCTCGCGGGCCTCGCGATCGGCTACTGGAAGAACCTCGACGAAGTGCGCGACCAGTGGCAGCTCGATCGCCGCTTCGCACCGTCGATGCCGAAGGAGCAAGTCGAGCAGCGCATGGCCGGCTGGCAGCGGGCGGTGCGCGCCGCGAAGGCATGGGCCGACGACGCCCAGTAATCCGAATCAGTCCGGACGACATACAACAACACCGGCGGACCGCGCGATGCGCGAGTCCGCCGTGACATACGAGAGACAATCATGTCACCTTACATTGCAGAATTCATCGGCACAGCGATCCTCGTGCTGCTCGGCAACGGCGCGGTCGCAAACGTGCTGCTTGCAAAGACCAAGGGCAAAGGCGCGGACCTGATCGTGATCGTGATGGGCTGGGCGATGGCGGTATTCGTCGCGGTCTACGTGACCGCGTCGTTCAGCGGCGCGCACCTGAACCCGATCGTCACGATCAGCCTCGCGCTCGCGGGCAAGTTCGCGTGGTCGAAAGTCGGCGGCTACGTCCTCGCGCAGATGCTCGGCGGGATGGCCGGCGCGTTGCTCGTGTGGCTCGCGTATCGCCAGCACTTCGCGAAGGAAGCCGATGCGGACCTGAAGCTCGCGGTGTTCTGCACGGCGCCGGCGATCCGCAGCGTCACGCACAACGTGCTGACCGAAGCGATCTGCACGTTCGTGCTGATCCTCGGCGTGCTGTATCTCGCGTCGCCGCAGGTCGGCCTCGGCGCACTCGACGCGCTGCCCGTCGGCCTGCTGGTGCTCGGCATCGGCATCTCGCTCGGCGGCCCGACCGGCTATGCGATGAGCCCCGCGCGCGACCTGTCGCCGCGCATCATGCATGCGCTGCTGCCGATTCCCGGCAAGCGCGACAGCGACTGGCGCTATGCATGGGTGCCGGTCGTCGGCCCGCTGCTGGGCGGCGCCGCGGCGGCCGGCCTGTATCTGCACCTGCACACCACGATCTGATCGCGGTTTGAACGAAGCGCGCGGCCTGCACTGCCGCGCGCTTCACGCCCCTGCGTCGTTCTACCGGTCATTCACGGCCGTCACCAGCGATTTCAGCTTCACGTCGACGTCCGCGACCGCCGCCGGCGTCACGTCGGTCCCGCGCTCGACCAGCATTCTCGCCACGCGCATGTCCTTCACGAATCCCGCTGCACGGCCGAAGCCGCTCGCCGCGACGAGCCGCGCGCGCGCGTCGAAGTGGAAATGGATTTCCGCATCGTCGCCGAGCACGCGCGCGACCGACCGCGTGCCGAGCGCCGGCTCCCCAGCCACCTGCAACTGCGCATCGTATTGATCGGACCAGAACCACGGCGTATCGCGATACGGCTCGCCCGCGCCGAGCATGTTGCGGGCGGCGACGTGCGCTTGCGTCTCGGCGCCGTGCCAGGTCTCCTGTCGAACCAGCTGGCCCGATAACGCGCTCGGAAACACGGCGACGTCGCCGGCCGCGTAGATGCCGCGCGCCGACGTCTCGAGCTGCGCATTCACGACGATCCCGCGCTCGACCGCGAGGCCCGCATCGCGCGCCAGCTCGTCGGCCGGTTCGATGCCGATGCCGGCCACGACCGTGTCGGCGATCAGCGTGTCGCCGTCGTCGAGCACGACGGCCAGCGCCCCGCCCGCGGTCCGCTCGATCGCCACCGGCGTCCGGTTCAGACGAATCGCCACGCCCCGTGCGTCGTGCAGCGCATGCACGCGCGTCGCGATGGTGGCCGGCACCGCGCGGCCGAGCAGTCGCGGCGCCGCATCGAGCACGGTCACGCGGCAGCCGCGCTGCCGCGCCGACGCCGCGACTTCGAGACCGATGAAGCCACCGCCGATCAGCACGATCCGCGCGTCGGGAACGAGCCGCGCGCCGAGCGCCGCCGCATCGTCGAGCGTGCGCAAGGCGAATACCCCGTCGAGCGCCGCGCCCGGGATGGCCAGGCGACGCGCACGGCCGCCCGTGGCCAGCAGCAGCGCGTCGTAGCCGAACACGTGCCCGCCGGACACCCGCACTTCGCGTGCGTGCGGTTCGATGCGCTCGACGGTCGCGACGATCCGTTCGATGCGATCGGCCGCCCAGGCTTGCGCATCGCGCAACCGGCATTGCGCCGCGCTGCGCTCGCCCGTCAGCACGCCCTTCGACAACGGCGGCCGCTCGTACGGCGGATGCGGCTCCGCGCCGATCAGCACGATGCGCCCGCGCCAGCCGCACGCGCGCAGCTCCTGCGCCGCGCGGCCGCCCGCATGGCCCGCACCGACGATCGCCATCACCCGGTCGCTGTTCATTGCGTCATACCTCGATCAGGATGCGGCCGTCTTCGATCTTCGCGCGGTACGTGCGCAGCTTCTCGCACGCGGGCGCCGACAGCGGCCGGCCGTCGCGCACGTCGAAGCGGCCGTTGTGCTTCGGGCATTCGATCACGTGATCCATCACGAGCCCGTCCGCGAGATGCACCTGCTCGTGCGTGCACAGGCCATCGCTCGCATACACGTGGCCGCCGATCCGGTAGATCGCGTACGTGCGGCCGCCGTGGTCGAAGCGTGCGACGTCTTCATCGTCGATATCGTCGAGCGCGCCGGTGTCGATCCATTGCGTCATGGTGTGTGTCTCCTTCGTCGGGATATTGGATAACGGCTAGGCGCGCGCGGCATCGGGCACCGGCCGCACGACGCAAGCGGACGGGTCGCGCGTCTGCCGGACCAGCGCCGGCACGATCTCCGCGTACGCGGCCAGCGTGCTGCGGTACGGCGGCGGCATGTCGGCCTTCACGGCTTCATGCAGCTTCGGCAACGCATGGAACGGCACCATCGGGAACATGTGGTGCTCGACGTGATAGTTCATGTTCCAGTACAGGAAGCGGAACACCGGATTCATCATCACGGTCCGGCAATTGCGCCGGTGATCGAGCACGTTCTCCGGCATGCCCGCGTGCTGCGTGAGGCCGAAATACAGGTACAGCCACGCGCCGTAGAGGCTCGGCAGCCCGATGTAGAGCAGCGGCAGGAGCGTGTGCCAGTACAGCGCGGCGCCCGTCACGAGTGCGTAGATCGCGAGATGGATGCGCGACTCGCGCACGACCTTCGGCCATTCCGATGCAGGTACGTAGGTGCGCTCCTCGTCGTCGAGCCGGCCGGTGAACGACACCGCGATCATCTTGCGCAGTTCGCCGGCCACGTGCTTCAGCGCGACGACGTTCAGCGCGAGCGCGAGCCAGTCGGTCGGCTTCGGCGCGGCGATTTCCGGATCGCGCCCGACGATCAGCGTATCGGTGTGATGGCGCGCATGGCTCCAGCGCCAGGCAGTCGCGCGGCGGAACACCTGGAACGACGCGACCTGGTACAGCGCGTCGTTCATCCAGCGCGTGCGGAACGCGGTGCCGTGCCCGCATTCGTGCCAGCGCGAATCGGCCGGGCTGCAGTACAGCGTGCCGTACACGAAGAATGCGGGGATCGCCCACGCCGAGTGCGCGCGCCACGCCAGCCACGCGAGCGCGCCGCTGATTGCAATCGCCGCGTACCAGATCAGCGTGTCGCGAATCGCACGCGCATCGCCGCGCTGCATCAGCTGCTTCATCAGCGGCCGCGGCACCGCGCAGCGGTACCACGCGGCGTTGACGAGCCCGGCCGCGTGCGCGCGCTCGCCGGCGCCGCCAATCATTCGGTATGCCTGACGGCGCGCCGCCGTGGGTTCGCGTGCCGGGTCGTCGGGTTGGGCCACGTCTGTCTCCTGGGGTTCTCGTGCGGGGGAAGCGCGGCAAGCGCTTCGCCATAGGAACGAAATTAGGCGAGCGGCCGCCCCGCCTCAATCGAAACGTTGACGAAATTTCGCCACCGCTTTAGCGTTCCCGACAACGCCACGCGATCGATGGCGACCCTCACGATGGAGACGACCATGGCAGGTGAATCCGGGCCGCGCTGGCGCAAGCGTACCGCGCGCTTCGACGAGATCGCGGCGCTCGCCGGCGTCAGCACGACCACCGTCGACCGCGTGCTGAACGAGCGCGGCAGCGTCTCCGCGCAGGCGCGCGAACGCGTGGTGGCGGCCGCGCGGCAGCTCGGCGTGCCGCGGCAGCTGCCCGACACGCGGCACGGGCTGATCCACGTCGACGTGCTGCTGCCGGACACCGACGCGCCATTCTTCCGACGCTTGCAGCAGGCGCTGCAGCGCTCGCTGCAGATGCTCGACCGGCGCGTGGTCGTGCACCGGACGATCCTGCCCGCCGCGGACGACGCGCGCGCCGCGACGCTGATCGAACGGCCCGCGTACCGGCGCGCGGCGCTGATCGTCACCGCGCACGACACGGCCCGCGTGCGCGACGCGCTGGCCGGCGCGATCGCGCGGGGCGAGACCGTCGTCACGATGGTCACCGACATCGGCGGCATCGACCGCACGCACTTCGCCGGCATCGACAACTATCGCGCCGGGCGCACGGCCGGCTACTACATCGGCCGCCTCGCGGCGCGCCCCGGCCGCGTGCTGCTGCTCGGCGGGCGCATGGGCTACCGCGCGCACGTCGACCGGATGGCCGGCTGCCGCGACCAGCTCGCCGACGCGTTCGCCGCCGTGCGCTGCGACGACGCGCCGGTCGAGACGCTCGATCAGGACGACCGCTGCTACCGCGCGGTGTCGAAGGCGCTGCAGGCGCACGACGACGTGGTCGCGATCTACAACAGCGGCGCCGGTTCGGCCGGCATCGAAGCGGCGCTGCGCAAGGCCGGCGCGATCGGGCGCGTCGTATGGATCGGCCACGAGATGATCGACCAGCATCGCGCCTTCATCGAAGCCGGCGCGATGGATCTCGCGATCGACCAGGATCCGGACGGACAGGCGATTTCCGCGCTGCAGCACGTGCTGCATGCATGCGGCATCGTCGAACAGCCGCCGCCGGACGATCCGGTCGAATTCCGCGTGTTCTGTCCGGCGAACGTGAGGACGAGCGCGTACCTGCAGCCGTGAATCGCGCCGCGCGGCGGACCGTGTGCTCGTGGCGAAAAAATCGACCGTCGCGTTGGCGATTTTTCGCCAACGTTTGTCATGCGGGTCGCGCCGCGCCTCCGTACATTGGTCAGCCATCGATAACCGACAACGGACAGGAGACGATGGCTGAACCGATCCTCATCGGCGTGAACCTCGACGGCGTGCTCGAACACGACGGGCTGCCGCCGCCCACGCCCGCCGAGCGCTTCCGGCGGGTCGCCGCTGCCGGCGTGTTCGATTACATCGAAAAGAACCCGGTACGCGGCGAGGACCTGTCGCCGTATTTCGCGCTGGTCGACCGCCACGCGCTGCCGATTCGCGTGATCGGCGGCATCTGGTGCGCCGGCCGCGACGAAGCGCATGTCGCCGAGATCGTCGCGGCGGGCGCGCGCTTCGGCAGCACGGTGCTCAACTGCCAGCTGTTCGCGCATCACGCGGACGGCCATCCGCTGTCGGACCGCGAAGTCGCCGATTTCTACCTGCGCGCCTACGCATCGGGCGAGCCGGTCGGCTGCCTGCCGAGCCTCGAAGTGCACGTCGACATGTGGAGCGAGGATGTCGCCCGCGTGGCGCGCGTCGCGCGGCTGGTCGAGCAGGCCGGCGCGCCGTTCCGGATCACGCTCGATCATTCGCATCTGCTGTTCAAGATCGGCAACCGCGCCGAGCTCGACGCGTCGGGGCTTCGCGAATCGGCCGACGGCGGCTGCGCGATGCTCGACCCGGCGTCGCCCGCCGCGATCTACACCGACTGGATCGCGCGCGGCTGGGTCCGGCATGCGCATGCGCGCAGCGTGACGCCGAACAATCCCGCCAACCGCTGGATGCGCCGCGCGGACGGCCGGCCCGGGCGCGGTATCCAGTACCCGTTCGTCGAACCCGCGCCGGGCGCCTATCACGGCGAATGGCGTGCGGCGTCGCTCGATCCGTGGAAAGCCGCGCTGCGCCAGTTGCTGCACGCGCAAGCGCAGGCCGAGGTTCACGCTCCCGCTCCCGCGCAGCCGGCACGACTCGAGCAGATCAGCTGCGAGTTCATCCCGTTTCCCGACTACGGCGGCGGCGCACGCTATTCGATCTTCGACAACAACGTCGCGTGCGCGCAATGGCTGCGCGACACGTGGCAAGCATTCGCCGCGCATGCCGGCACCTGATTCGCCCCCCACGCCCCACTCAAGCTCCAAGGACAGAACGATGACGCAAGCCTGCCACTTTTCGCTGAACCGGATGAGCGCGCCGCGCTTGCCGCTCGACCGCTACGTCGCGCTGTGCCGGCGCCTCGGTGTCGACACGATCGAGATCCGCAACGATCTCGACGGCGTCGAGCTCGCCGACGGCACGCCGGCCGCCGCCGTGCGCGCAACGGCCGAGGCCGGCGGCGTGACGATCCTGACGATCAACGCGCTGCAGCGCTTCGAGCAGTGGAACGCCGAGCGCGCGGACGAGGCGACCGCGCTGGCCGACTACGCGGCGCAATGCGGCGCGCGTGCGCTGGTGCTGTGCCCGACCAACAGCCGCGCCGACACGCGCAGCGCGGACGCCCGCCACGCGGATCTCGTGACGGCGCTGCAGGCGCTGAAGCCGATCCTCGCGGCCCGCGGCCTGCTCGGCTTCATCGAGCCGCTCGGTTTCGAGGAATGCGCGCTGCGCCGCAAGTCGGACGCGGTGAAGGGCATCTACGCGGCGGCGGGCGAGCCGGTGTTCCGGCTCGTGCACGACACGTTCCACCATCATCTCGCCGGCGAGGACATCTTCTTCCCGAACCTGACGGGCCTCGTGCACATCTCGGGCGTCGAGGAAGCCGACCTGCCGATCGAGCGGATGCGCGACGGCCACCGCGTGCTGGTCGGCGGCGCCGACCGGCTCGGCAACATCCGGCAACTGCGCGAACTGCTCGCGCGCGGCTACCGCGGCGCGCTGTCGTTCGAGCCGTTCGCGAGCGAGATCGCCGAAGCCGACGACATCGAAGACCGGCTGCGGGCGAGCATCGACTACGTGCGCGGCGAGCTGGCGGATCGCTGAGCGCATCGGCAAGACAACGCAATCCACAGGAGAACGGAATGATCGAATTCGCTTTGTTCGGCGCGGGCCGCATCGGCAAGATCCACGCGGCGAATCTCGCGCGCCAGCCGGGCGCGAAACTGACATACGTGATCGACCGGCACGCGCCGTCGGCAGAAGCGCTCGCCCGTACGCACGGCGCGCAGGTCGCCGACGTCGAGCGCGCGCTCGGCGACGCGTCGGTGCAGGCTGTCGTGATCGCGTCGAGCACCGACACGCACGCGGATCTCATCGTCGCCGCCGCGAACGCGGGCAAGGCGGTGTTCTGCGAGAAACCGGTCGACCTCACCGTCGAACGCTCGCGTGCATGCGCGGACGTCGTGCGGCGCGCCGGCGTGACCTGCATGATCGGCTTTCAGCGCCGCTTCGACCCGACCTTCGCGGCGCTGAAGGCGCGCGTCGAGCGCGGCGAGATCGGCGCGCCGGAAATGCTGGTCGTCACGAGCCGCGATCCGGGCGCGCCGCCCGCCGACTACATTCGCAGCTCGGGCGGCATTTTCAAGGACATGCTGATCCACGACTTCGACGTGTTCCGCTGGATCCTCGGCGACGAAGCGCAGACGCTGCACGCGACGGGCAGTTGCCTGACCGATCCGGCCGTGCACGACGCGGGCGACATCGATTCGACCGCCGTGACGATCCGCACGCGGCGCGGGTTGCTGTGCCAGATCAACACGTCGCGGCGCGCGGCCTACGGTTACGACCAGCGCTTCGAGCTGCTCGGCAGCCACGGGATGCTGCAGGCCGGCAACGTGCGGCCGACCGAGGTGAGCGCCTGGCTCGCGGGCGGCATCGCGACGGACGTGCCGGAGCCGTTCTTCCTCGAACGCTACCGGCACGCGTACGCGGCCGAGATCGCGCACTTCGTCGACGCGCTGCGCGACGGCACGCCGGTCCGGACGACGATCGACGACGGGCTCGCCGCGCTCGAGCTGGCCGAAGCCGCGATGACGTCGTGGAAAACGGGGCGCGTGATCGCGCTGTGACGCCGTGAACGGCGGCGGCCCGCGCAACCGGGTCGCCGCAGCCGCACGACCGGCGGCACTCGGGCACGCGTCGCCGCAGTAGCACGGCCGCATCGGGCAAATTTGCCGCCACGTCGCGCGGCAGGCGCATGAAAGCACGTATGATGGCGAATCGATCGGCGTCGCCGATATCCCGCGTTTTCATCACCATGCTCGATCACCTCATCTGCGACTGCGACGGTGTGCTCGTCGACAGCGAAGTCATCGCCGACCGCGTGCTGCTCGACACGCTGTCCGCCACGTTTCCCAACCTCGATTTCGAAGCCGCCGCGAAGTCGGCATTCGGCCAGCAGACGTCGCGCTTCCTCACCGGCATCGAATCCCGCTTCGGCATCGAGATGCCCGCCAACTTCATCGAGACCATCGAGCACAACATCGAAATCGCGCTCGCGCAATCGCTCGCGCCGATCAGCGGCGTGCGCGACGCATTGCTGAAGGTCACGCTGCCGGCCGCCGTCGTGTCGAACAGCCGGCTCGTGCGCGTGCGCAATTCGCTGAAGCGCGCGTCGCTCACCGAGATCTTCGGCGAGCGCGTGTTCAGTTCCGAACAGGTCGCGCGGCCGAAGCCCTACCCCGACGTCTACCTGCATGCGGCGCACACGCTCGGCGTCGAGCCGGCGCGCTGCGTCGTCGTCGAGGACAGCATCTCGGGGCTGAATGCCGCGCGGGCGGCCGGGATGAAGACGATCGCGTTCGTCGGCGCGAGCCACATCCCCGACAACTACGCGGACGCGCTGCGCGCGATGGGCATCACGCGGATCATGCGCCGGATGGACGAACTGCCGGCGCTCGTCGAAGCCGGCATGCGCGGCGAATTCGGCGACATGCAGTCCTGATCGTCATTCGGGCCGGACCGGGTCGATCCGGCCATGCCGCGGGCGCGCGTACGCGCCCGCCTTCCTTCGCTCAGGCCGGCTCGCAGCAGCGTTCGCGCGCGGCCGCCAACGCCTCGCGGAACGCGACGAGTTCCGCGATCGTCAGCATCGGCAGCCCGTGCCGTTGCGCGAAGCGCTCGACATCGTCGCCGCGCGTCATCGTGCCGTCCGGATTCATCAGCTCGCACAGCACGCCGGCCGGCTTCAGGCCCGCGAGGATCGACAGGTCGACCGTGCCTTCGGTATGACCGCGGCGCGCCAGCACGCCGCCCGGTTGCGCACGCAACGGAAACACGTGGCCGGGGCGCACGATGTCGTGCGGCTTCGCGCCGTCGGCGATCGCCGCGCGGATCGTCGTCACGCGATCGGCGGCCGACACACCGGTATGCACGCCTTCGCGCGCCTCGATCGAGACGGTGAACGCGGTGCCGTTGCGGCTTTCGTTGGTCTGCACCATCGGCGGCAGTTCGAGCGCGCGCACCGTGTCGTCGGTCAGGCACAGGCAGACGATGCCGCTGCACTCGCGGATCAACAGCGCCATCGTCTCGGGCGTGATGCGCTCGGCGGCGACGATCAGGTCGGCTTCGTTCTCGCGGTCGTGGTCATCCTGCAGCACGACCGCGCGGCCGGCGCGCATCGCGTCGAGCGCGGCGGCGATGCGCGGCGGCACCGGTTCGGAATCCAGCAACGGGAGATCGGCAAAGGCGTCGGCAGGCGCCGACGAAACGGACATCAAGGACATGTGAAACGCTCCTCGCAAATACGATTTGGGCGAAAAACGTTTCAGGGCATTGCAAACAGACAGAACGACAACCCGCTTCGCACGCAGCGCGAAGCGGCCCTGACGGACATGACTATCTGCACATCTTCTCTCATCCGGACTGTGACCGTCGGCTCTGGCATTCGACCAGATCTGCTGACCCCGCGCGAATTCGCGGGCGCTCGCGGGCTCGCCGGCTTACGCCAGCCTACCGCCGGTGGGGAATTTCGCCCCGCCCTGAAGACGCACTGATTGCCGGACGGGAACGCCCCGTCACCGGCGGGCCAAGCATACAACAGCCGCGCGCGACGCGCAGCCCACTACCGGTAAAACCTTACTGACGACCCTGTCTAACGGCATCGTCCGAACGGCCGACGCACCCGCCCGCGATCCCGCGAGAATCCGGGAGCGCAGTCGCGCCGCGCGGCCCGCGCGATCAGTTGGCGGCCGCCGTGTGCGCCGCGTCGGGCACGAGCCAGCGCGGCGGCACCTCGGGGCTCACCGTCACGCGAAACGCCCGCGCTTCGCTGTCGCCCGGGTTGCGCAGGCTGTACGGCTGGTCGGCATCGAACACGATCGCGTCGCCGGTCGCGAGCAACTGGCGGCGGTCGTGCACGCTGACTTCGAGCGTGCCTTCGCTGACGACGAGGTTGACCGTCGTGCCGGGGGCGCGACGCGCGCCGGGCTCCGTATGCAGCGGCGCGATGCGCAGCTCGTGGAATTCGGCCGCGGCCGGCTCGCCTTCCGGATACAGCGCACGCGCCGAGAAACGGCCGTTCGAGCTGACGACGCGCGACGCGCGCTCGGCCGCCAGATGCTCGAAACCGTTCACCGCGTGGCGCCGCAGAAACGCGGCGACCGACACCTTCAGCGCCGCGGCGATCTTGCAGAGCACCTTGATCGACGGCACGCTGCGCGCCGATTCGATCTGCGCGAGCATCGCGCGCGACACGCCGGACAGCCGCGCGAGCGCATCGAGCGACAGTTGCCGCTCGGCGCGCAAGCGCGCGAGGTTCACGCCGACGACCTGCTCGAGCACGTCGAGCGACGCGGACGCGCGCAGGTCGGCGGCATGGCCGGACTCGAAGGAAGACACGTCGCGCACGAGCGCCAGGGATGAAGACATAGCATTGCCTCCGGGCCGCCGCGCGGCCCTGCGTAGGGGGTAAGCCGGAATCGGAATCGGGTTGCGCCGGTCATTGGCGCGTATCGAGACGCTATCACCCGGCCTGGCACGGGCAAACGAAGTTATCTTCACACCGTTATCAGCATCGCGGAGGAATGCGTTTCTCGCGAACCTTTTCCTGCCGCTATGGCGTCGCCGTCGGCGCGCCGGGGCCGACGCTCACTGGGCCGCCGGCGCGGCGCCGCGGGCCGGGCCGCGCGCGTCGAGCCGCATCGCGAGCCACGTGACGATCAGCGCCGCGAACGTCACCGCGACCGCGACCCACGGCAGCGCATCGAGCGCGAAGCCGTGTTCCAGCGCGAGGCCGCCGAGCCACGCACCGCCCGCATTGCCGACGTTGAACGCGCCGATGTTCAGCGTCGACGCGAGATGCGGCGCGCTCGCGGCCTTCTCGACCACGCGCGCCTGCAGCGGCGGCACCGTCGCGAACGCGGCGATCCCCCAGACGAATACGGTGACGGCCGCCGCGACCGGCAGGTGGCTCGTCTTCGCGAACACGGCCATCACGGCCATCAGCGCGACGAGGATCGCGATCAGCGACGGCATCAGCGCGCGGTCGGCGAGCTTGCCGCCGATCGTATTGCCGATCGTCAGCCCCGCGCCGAACAGCACGAGGATCAGCGCGACCGCGCGCGGCGAGTAGCCCGACACGGTCTCGAGAATCGGCGCGATGTACGTGAACACCACGAACACGCCGCCGAAGCCGAGCACGGTCATCAGCAGCGCGAGCCACACCTGCGGCTCCTTCAGCACGCGCACTTCGTGGCCGAGGCCGACCGGCCCGCTGTCGTGGCGGTTCGGCACCAGCGCGGCCACGCCGCCGAGCGCCAGCACGCCGAGCGCGGCGACGATCCAGAACGACGCGCGCCAGCCGAGCAACTGGCCGACGAACGTGCCGAACGGCACGCCGAGCACGTTCGACAGCGTAAGTCCGGTAAACATCAGCGCGATCGCGCTCGCGCGCTTGTCGGCCGGCACGAGCGACGCGGCGACCACCGCACCGATGCCGAAGAACGAACCGTGCGCGAACGACGTGACGACGCGCGCGACCATCAGCATCGCGTAGCCGGACGCGGTCGCGCACAGCACGTTGCCGACGATGAAGATCGCCATCAGCAACTGCAGCGCAGCCTTGCGCGGCATGCGGCTCGTCAGCACCGCGAGCAGCGGCGCGCCGACCGCGACGCCGAGCGCGTAGCCGGTGACGAGCAGGCCGGCCGACGGCAGCGACACGGCCAGGTCGTGCGCAACTTCGGGCAGCAAGCCCATGATGATGAATTCGGTGGTGCCGATGGCGAAGGCGCTGATCGCGAGCGCCAGTAACGGAATGGGCATGACGTTCTCCGGAAGGCGGCGGCCGCGGCGCCCGATCGGTGCCGCACCGCACAAAAAAGCGGGATGTGCGCGCATTGTCCCGAAGACGTCTATATTTGATAATTGGCGTGGCATTTGAACCATTTTCAAATATTTCTGGAAAATCGCATGGACCGACTGGGCGACATCCGGCTGTTCGTCGAGGCGGCGGAGCTGGGCAGCCTGTCCGCCGCCGGGCGCAAGCTGAACCTCACGCCGGCCGCCGCGAGCGCGCGGCTCGCGAAGCTCGAGGCGAAGATCGCGACGCGGCTGTTCGAACGCTCGACGCGGCAATTGCGGCTCACCGACGAAGGCAAGCTGTACCTGAACTGCTGCCGCCAGGCGCTGCAGGCGCTCGACGACGCGGACGCGATGCTGCAGGAAGGCCGCAATGTCGTAAGCGGCAAGGTGCGGCTGTCGTCAACGTCCGATTTCGGCCGCCATCAGCTGCTCGACTGGCTCCACGAATTCACGACGCTGCATCCGGGCGTCACGTTCTCGCTGACGGCGTCCGATTCGTCGTCGAACCTGTGGCAGGACGAGATCGACCTCGCGATCCGCTTCGCCGCGCCGCCCGACGGCGCGCTGATCGCCCGCCGGCTCGCGACCAACCGGCGCGTGCTGTGCGCGGCGCCGTCGTTCGTCGAGCGCCATGGCGTGCCGGCCGATCCGCACGATCTGGCCCGCTTTCCGTGCAACGTGATCACGATCGCGTCCGGCCCGATGAACACCTGGCACTTCACGCGCGGCGACGAAGTGCAGATCCACACGGTGCCCGTGTCGACGGCGTTCGAGACCAACGACGGCGGGCTCACGCGCGAATGGACGCTGCGCGGCCACGGCATTGCGCTGAAGTCGCTGTGGGACATCGCCGACGACGTCCGCGCGGGCCGGCTGCGCGTGCTGCTGCCCGAGTGGCGGCACCAGGACGCGCCGCTGCACGCGATCTATCACAGCAAGCGCTACATGGCGCCGCGCGTGCGCGTGCTGCTCGACTTTCTCGCCGAACGCTTCGCGCGCGAGGAAGCCGCGCTCGACGATCTGCTGAACGCGTGTCGCTGACGGCCGGGCCGTCACCACTGCGGGGTCGGAACGCGAAAACCGGCGTCGCGCGCCCGCAACCGGCCGCCCGTCCGTCTTGGCATGAAAAGCTATAATGGAAGGCTTTCCCGACGGCCTTTCCTGTCCGTGCGCGCGATTCGCGTGCCGCGCACGGCCGTCCCGACTCACCCTTGACGACGCCCCCAGGTCAACCACTGCGAACGGCGAATCCCCATGACCAAGAAAGTTTACGTAAAGACCTTCGGCTGCCAGATGAACGAGTACGACTCGGACAAGATGGTGGACGTGCTCAACGCGGCCGAAGGCCTCGAAAAGACCGACACGCCGGAAGACGCGGACATCATCCTGTTCAACACGTGCTCGGTGCGTGAAAAGGCGCAGGAAAAGGTGTTCTCCGATCTCGGCCGCGTGCGCGAGCTGAAGGAAGCGAAGCCCAGCCTGCTGATCGGCGTCGGCGGCTGCGTCGCGAGCCAGGAAGGCGCGTCGATCGTGTCGCGCGCGCCGTACGTCGACCTCGTGTTCGGCCCGCAGACCCTGCACCGCCTGCCGCAGATGATCGACGCGCGCCGCGCGAGCGGCCGCGCGCAGGTCGACATCACGTTCCCCGAAATCGAGAAGTTCGACCACCTGCCGCCCGCGCGCGTCGAGGGGCCGAGCGCGTTCGTGTCGATCATGGAAGGCTGCTCGAAGTACTGCAGCTACTGCGTGGTGCCGTACACGCGCGGCGATGAAGTGTCGCGCCCGCTCGACGACGTGCTGACCGAAGTGGCCGGCCTCGCCGACCAGGGCGTGCGCGAAGTCACGCTGCTCGGCCAGAACGTGAACGCCTACCGCGGCGCGCTGGCGGCCGGCTCGTCCGAGATCGCCGATTTCGCGACGCTGATCGAATACGTCGCCGACATCCCCGGCATCGAGCGGATCCGCTACACGACGTCGCATCCGAAGGAATTCACGCAGCGCCTGATCGACACCTACGCGAAGGTGCCGAAGCTCGTGAACCACCTGCACCTGCCGGTCCAGCACGGTTCCGACCGCATCCTGATGGCGATGAAGCGCGGCTACACGGTGCTCGAATACAAGTCGGTGATCCGCAAGCTGCGCGCGATCCGCCCCGACCTGTCGCTGTCGACCGACATGATCGTCGGCTTCCCCGGCGAGACCAAGGACGATTTCGACAAGATGATGGCGCTCGTGCACGAGATGAGCTACGACACCAGCTTCTCGTTCATCTACAGCCCGCGCCCCGGCACGCCGGCCGCGAACCTCGCCGACGACACGCCGCGCGACGTGAAGCTCAAACGCCTGCAACATCTGCAGGCGACGATCGAGGAGAACGTCGCGCGCATCAGCCAGTCGATGGTCGGGAAGGTCGAGCGGATCCTCGTCGAGGGCCCGTCGCGCAAGGACCCGAACGAACTCGCGGGCCGCACCGAGAACAACCGGGTCGTGAATTTCCCGGCGCCGCTCGCGTCGCACCCGCGCCTGATCGGCCAGATGATCGACGTGAAGATCAACCATGCGTACCCGCACTCGCTGCGCGGCGAGCTCGTGATCGTCAGCGACGACGCGAGCGCGGCCACCCACTGATTGACGCCCGACAGGAGCCCGACGCTACTTTGAAGACCGTCCAAGCACTGGAATTCACCGCCCCGCGCGACGACAACGCGCGCCTCGCCAACCTCTGCGGCCCGCTCGACGAGAACCTGCGGCAGATCGAACAGGCGCTCGACGTCACGCTCGCGCGGCGCGGCCACCGGATCACGATCCGCGGGCGCGGCGCCAAGCTCGCGCTCGCCGCGCTCGAAAACTTCTACAACCGCGCGCGCGATCCGCTGTCGGTCGACGACATCCAGCTCGCGCTGGTCGAGGTGCGCCACACGGCCGGCAACGGCCGCCAGGACACGCTCGACGTGCGCTTTCGCGGCGACCCCGATCATCCGTTCGACGAACCGGTCGTGCAGCTCGACGCGGACGAGCCGGACGAAGAGCCGGCGCCGAAGCTCTACACGCGGCGCGCCGACCTGCGCGGCCGCACGCCCGCTCAGCGCGAATACCTGAAGCAGATCCTGTCGCACGACGTGACGTTCGGCATCGGGCCGGCCGGCACCGGCAAGACCTACCTCGCGGTCGCGTGCGCGGTCGACGCGCTCGAGCGCGACCAGGTCAAGCGGATCGTGCTGACGCGCCCGGCCGTCGAGGCCGGCGAGCGGCTCGGCTTCCTGCCCGGCGATCTCGCGCAGAAGGTCGACCCGTACCTGCGTCCGCTGTACGACGCGCTGTACGACCTGCTCGGCTTCGACAAGACGGCCAAGATGTTCGAGCGCCAGATGATCGAGATCGCGCCGCTCGCGTACATGCGCGGCCGCACGCTGAACCACGCGTTCATCATCCTCGACGAGGCGCAGAACACGACGCCCGAGCAGATGAAGATGTTCCTCACGCGGATCGGCTTCGGCTCGAAGGCGGTCGTGACCGGCGACACGAGCCAGGTCGACCTGCCGCGCGGCCACAAGAGCGGCCTCGTCGAGGCGCAGCAGGTGCTCGGCGGCGTGCGCGGCATCGCGCTCACCCGCTTCACGAGCGCGGACGTGGTGCGCCATCCGCTCGTCGCGCGCATCGTCGAGGCGTACGACGAATTCCACGCGCAGCACCAGGACGGCTGAGCGGCGGCGCGCGTGCGCTGCCCCAGGCCTGCCGGCCCGGCCCGCCGTCATGGCGCGCCGGGCTTTTTTTCGCCCGCGCGCCGCCCGGCCGAATTCGGGCGCGATCGGCCGTTTGGTGTATCCTCAACGCGTCCCAATCGCCGCACGCGTCATGAAATCCTCCCGTTCCCGCAAGTCCGGTCGCGCCCAGTCCGCCGCGTCCGAATCCCCCCGCCTTTCGCTGTTCGACGCGAAGGGCAAAGCCCGCACCGTCAACGCGCAAGGGCTGCGGATCGACTTCCCGGACGGCCGCAGCCTGATGTTCGACCTGTCGGGCAGCTCGGGCGACGCGGCCGTCGCGATCGTCGCGCAGCACAACGATCCGGCGATGCGCGCGAAGCTCGCGCTGCAACCCGAGCATTACGACAGCGTGACGCTGCACGTCGGCGCCGAGTTCGCGCCGCGCGAGGACGATCCGGAAGACGAGCCGCGCGCGCTGGAACTCGACCTGTCGGTGCAGTACGGCGACGAGATCACGAGCGACGTGCGCAAGACGCTCCCCAAGCGCAAGCTGATCGCCGAATGGCTCGAGCCGGCGCTGTTCGCGAGCGCGCAGCTCACCGTGCGCTTCGTCGGCGAGAACGAAGGCCGTACGCTGAACGCCGGCTACCGCCACAAGGACTATCCGACCAACGTGCTGACCTTCGCGTACGACGCGGCGCCCGACGGCACCGTGATCGGCGACCTGGTGCTGTGCTGCCCGGTGGTCGAGAAGGAAGCGCACGACCAGGGCAAGCCGCTCATGGCCCATTACGCGCACCTGCTGGTGCACGGCGCGCTGCACGCGCAGGGCTACGACCACGAGACCAGCGACGAGGACGCGGCCGAAATGGAAGCGCTCGAAGTCGACATCCTCGCTAAACTGGGTTTCCCGAACCCGTACCAGTAAGCCGTCCGCCCGATGCGTAACGCCGCGATGCTGCCGCCCGCCTACCCGCCGTCGATCGGCGAAGGCCGTCTGCTGACGGAAGACGAGCTCGCGGCGTCGCTCGCGCATACGATGCGCGACTGGGACGGCCGGCAGGATCTGTGGCTGTTCGGCTATGGCTCGCTGATCTGGAACCCCGGGCTGCCGACCGTCGCCGCCGTACGCGGCAAGGTGCACGGCTATCACCGCGGGCTCTACCTGTGGTCGCGCGTGAACCGCGGCACCCCCGAGCGGCCGGGCCTCGTGCTCGCGCTCGATCGCGGCGGCTCGTGCTCGGGCATCGCGTTCCGGCTCTCCGGCCCGACCGCGCAGCCGCATCTCGAGACGCTGTGGAAACGCGAGATGCCGATGGGCTCGTACCGGCCCGCGTGGCTGCCGTGCTCGCTCGAGACCGGCGAACGCGTGAACGCGCTCGCATTCGTGATGCGCCGCGATGCACCGACCTATACGGGCAAGCTGACCGATCCCGTCGTGAAGGAAGTGTTCAGTTGCGCGGCCGGCCGCTACGGCACGACGCTCGACTACGTGAGCCGCACGGTCGACGCGCTGCGCGCGAGCGGCATCCCCGACCGCGCGCTGGAAGGGCTGCTGGCGCGATGCCGGTGATGCGACACCACGCCGCCCGCGCATCCGAACGAGGACATCCCCGATGAAACCGTCAAACTGGTCGCGTGGCAGGATCGCCGCGCTGCTCGTCGCCGCGAGCGTCGCGCTGTCCGGCTGCGGAATCCTCGGCTGCGGCGGCGCCGCGACCAACGGCGCGGCCGCCGGCGGCTGCTCGGCCGGCATGCGGTTCTGAACCGAGCGCCGGCGGCGCCCGCCTGCGGCAGAATGCCGCGCTCACGACCGATGTCCCGCGTCGGGCCGCGCCGCCCTTGCCGCCACCGTTTTTTTGCCGCCCCGCCCCGCCGACTCTTTCTGCGCTAGGATGGACCCGAGGACGGCGTCGCGCCCGGCGCGGCCGTCCGCGAGCGGGCCCGCGCGAGCCGCCCATCCTGGCCGTGCGGCCGGGGTGACACGGTCGCGTCGTGCCCTTGGTGTATCCTTGCCTACTCCGTGACCGCGCGCCCCGGCATGACCCGGGCGCACCACCATGAACGATTCGTATCCCAGTCGTAAGTCAACCGACAAACCGCAAGAAAAGCGCTCGCTGCTCGAGCGCCTGACCGACTTCATCTCGCCCGAGCCCGAATCCCGCGGCGAGCTGCTGGAAATCCTCCAGGACGCCCACGAACGCAACCTGATCGACGCCGATTCGCTGTCGATGATCGAAGGCGTGTTCCAGGTATCCGATCTGTGCGCCCGCGACATCATGGTGCCGCGCGCGCAGATGGACGCGATCAACATCGCCGACAAGCCCGAGGATTTCATCCCGTTCGTCCTCGAAAAGGCGCACTCGCGCTACCCCGTGTACGAGGAGAACCGCGACAACGTGATCGGCGTGCTGCTCGCGAAGGACCTGCTGCGCTTCTACGCCGAGGAAGAGTTCGACGTGCGCGGGATGCTGCGCCCGGCCGTGTTCATTCCGGAATCGAAGCGCCTGAACGTGCTGCTGCACGACTTCCGCGTGAACCGCAACCACCTGGCGATCGTCGTCGACGAATACGGCGGCGTCGCGGGCCTGATCACGATCGAGGACGTGCTCGAACAGATCGTCGGCGACATCGAGGACGAATACGACTTCGACGAGGAAGCCGGCAACATCATCGCGGGGCCGGACGGCCGCTACCGCGTGCGTGCGCTCACCGAGATCGAACAGTTCAACGAGGTGTTCGGCACCGATTTCCCCGACGACGAAGTCGACACGATCGGCGGGCTGATCACCCATCATTTCGGACGCGTGCCGCACCGCGGCGAGAAGCTGCAGCTCGGCAACCTCGCGTTCGAAATCCAGCGCGGCGATGCGCGCCAGGTTCATGTGCTGCTGGTGCGCCGCAACCCGCTCGCCAGCCGTCGCGCCGAAACCTCGCACGAAGACTGACCGTTCCGCGCCAGCCGCGCCTCCTTCAACCGCTCGCCCACTTCCGCTTCACATGGACGATCCGATCCCGTCCCGCCCGGCTGGCGGCCTTCTCGCGCCGCCCCCCGGCCGCGCGCTGCCGCGCTGGCATTATCCGGCCGCGCTGCTCGCCGGCGCCGCCAATACGCTCAGCTTCGCGCCCACGCCGCACGGCGGCTGGCTGCAGCTCGTCGTATTCGTCTGGTTTTTCGCACAGCTGACGCGCACGTCGAGCTGGCGCGGCGCCGCGCTCACCGGCGGCGCGTTCGGCTTCGGCAACTTCGTCAGCGGCGTCTGGTGGCTCTACATCAGCATGCACGTGTACGGCGAGATGGCCGCGCCGCTCGCGGGCGGCGCGCTCGTGCTGTTCTCGCTGTACCTGTCGCTGTACCCGGCATTCTCGGCCGGGCTGTGGTCGTTCTGCGCGGGCCATGCGTGGCATCGCCGCGCGCCCGACCCGCGGCCGTTCTCGCCGACCTGGCACGGCGCGTTTGCGTTCGCGAGCGCGTGGGCGCTCGGCGAATGGCTGCGCGGCACCGTGTTCACCGGCTTTCCGTGGCTCGGCAGCGGCTACCCGCAGGTCGACGGCCCGTTCGCCGGCTTTGCGCCGGTGGTCGGCGTGTACGGGATCGCGTGGGTGCTCGCGCTGTTCGCCGCATTGGTCGTGCAGGCGCTCGTCGCCGCGCGTCCGTCGCCGGTGCGTGACAACGGAGCCGGCGCATCCGGCGGCAACGCCCGCGTGCGCGTCGCCGCGCCGGCCGGCATCGCCGTCGCGCTCGTCGCGGCCGGCCTCGGACTGTCGCAGGTCACCTGGACCGTGCCCGCGAACGCGCCGCTCACCGTGCGGCTGCTGCAGGGCAACGTGAAGCAGGACATCAAGTTCGAGCAGGAAGGCATCGACGCAGCGATCAAGATGTATCAGCAGATGATCGTCGAGAAGCCGGCCGACCTGATCGTCACGCCCGAGACCGCGATCGCGGTGATGATCCAGGAGCTGCCCGAGCCGTTCGCGGTCGCGATCCGCAAGTTCAGCGACACGACCGGCTCGGCCGTGCTGTTCGGCGCGGTCGGCGCGTCGGTGACCGAGGACGGCCACTACGTCGACTACACGAACAGCCTGTACGGCGTGACGCCGAACTCGCGCGACATCTATCACTACGACAAGCACCACCTCGTGCCCTTCGGCGAGTTCATTCCGTGGGGCTTCCGGTGGTTCGTCGACCTGATGAAGATGCCGCTCGGCGACTTCGCGCGCGGCGCGCCCGTGCAGAAGCCGTTCCTCGTGCACAACCAGCCGGTGATGGCCGACATCTGCTACGAGGACTTGTTCGGCGAGGAAATCGCCGCGACGATCCGCGACAACCCGCAGCCGCCGGGCGTGCTCGTCAACGTGACGAACCTCGCGTGGTTCGGCGACACGATCGCGCTCGACCAGCACCTGCAGATCGCCCGGATGCGCTCGCTCGAAACGGGCCGGCCGATGCTGCGCTCGACCAACACCGGGATGACGGCCGCGATCGACGCGCACGGCCGCGTGCTCGGCCAGTTGAAGCCGTTCACGATCGGCTCGCTCGACGTGCGGATCGAAGGCACGAGCGGCTTCACGCCGTACGTGACGAGCGGCAACAATATCGTGCTCGCGGTGTCGCTCGTGCTGCTCGCGTTCGGCTTCACGTTCGGGCCCGGGCTGCGGCGGCGCAACGGCCGCAAGCCCGGCGACGACGAAGCGGCATGATGCAGCGGGCCGCTGCCGCGCGCGGCGGCCCGTGACCACGAACCGGCCGGCCGCTCAGGCGGGCCGGGACGATCAGTTCGATCGATCCTGTTGCGCCGGCTGCGCGGCAAGGCCGCGCAGATCGCGGCTCACTTCCTCCATCACCGGCGCCCACGCGCCGAACGTCGGCTGCCGGTACAACGTCGCGGTCGGATACCACGGGCTGTCCGCGCGATCGAGCAGCCACGGCCAGTGCGGATTCACGTCGAGCAGCACCCAGGTGCGCGCACCGAGCGCGCCGGCCAGGTGCGCGACCGACGTGCACACGGTGATCACGAGATCGAGCGCGCCGATGAACGCGGCCGTATCGTCGAGGCTCTTCAACTCGGCCGTGTAGTCGTCGATCGCGAAGCCCGCCGCGCGCGCGGCGGCGACATCCGCATCCGCACCCGGCTGCAGCGAATAGAACGCGACGCCGTCGATGCCGCGAAACGCGTCGGCATAGCGCTCGAGCCCGACGCGCCGGAACGGATTGCGCTGATGGCCCGCGCTGCCCGTCCACACGAGCCCGACCTTCAGCCGGCCATCGCCCGCGAGCCGCGCGCGCCATGCATCACGTGCGCGTGGTTCGGCCCGCAGGTAAGGCACCGACGCGGCGAGCGTCGACGCCTCCATCCCGAGCATCAGCGGCAGGCCGATCAGCGGCACTTCGTAATCGAATGCCGGCAGCGCGTCGATGCCGCCGCCCGCGCCGAACACGTCCGCGTGCGCGCCGAGACTGCGCTGCATCAGCGTGCCGAGCGCCGGAAACGTATTCCACGCGAGCCGGCCGCCTTCGCGATGCACGCGTTCGGCGAGCGGCACGACGAAGCGGCAGAACTGCAGCACGTCGCCGAGCCCCTGCTCGCCCCACACCAGCAGCGTCTTGCCGGCGAGCGGCTCGCCCTGCCAGCGCGGGCCCGGCAGCGCCGGCCGGCGGCCGCGCAACTCGCCCGCGCCGTCCCAGCGCGCCTCGTGGCCACGCCAACCGGCCGCGTGGTTGCCGCGCACCAGCTGGATGATCGCGAGATTGAAGCGGAACGACGCATCGTCGGGCGCGAGTTCGCAGGCGCGCGCCGCATGGCGCTCGGCCTCGTCCCAGCGCTGCGCCTCCTTCATCGCCATCGCGACGTTGTTCATCGCGAGCGCGTTGTCGGGCGCGAGCTCGACGAGCCGCGCGGCGCACGCGAGCGCACCGTCCAGGTCGTGCGTCGCGATCCGCGCGACGACGAGGTTGATCCATGCCTGCACGTCCCGCGGATCGTGCTGCACGGCCGCATCGAGCAACGCGATCTCTTCCGCGCGATCGGCGCCCGACAAGCGCAGCGCGATCGCGAGGTTGTTGCGCAGCGACGGCCAGCCGGCATCGATCGCGAGCGCCGCGCGGTACGGCGCGACCGCGTCCGCGTGACGGCCGGCCATCTGCAGCGCATAGCCATGGTTGAAGTGTGTGGCCGCGCCCGGCTGCACGCGCACCGCGCATTCGGCGAGCGCGAGCGCGTCGGCCGTGCGCTGCCGCGCGACGAGCGCCGTCGTGAGCCGCACGAGCGCGTCGGCATCGACCGCATGCAGATGGGCGGCAGCGGCCAGCCACAGATCGTGCGCGGGGCGCTCGCCGCGCGCCTGCGCGTCGGCGGCCTGCCCGAGCAGCGCGAGGAACGGCGGAAGCAGCGGAATCAGAATGTCGGTCGGTTCGTCCATGCAATCGGCATCGGCAAGCGGTGACGCGGCACGCGTGGCGCGCCGCAATACGCGCATCTTACCGCCCGCGCGACGCGCCGCGGCAGGGGCGCCGCGCGCGTGCGCGCAGGCCGCGGGAGCGGTGCGGCGATGCCCGCATCGGCCTTCCGGCCGCATCCGGTCGCCGATCCGGTAAAATTACGCGTTTCAGCACACTAACAAGCCGCGCCGCCGCGCGAGCCGACCCTCCGGGCCCGCCCGGAGCGCCGTCCGCAACGGAGCGCCAGCGCCACGAAGGCTCTTCATGCTTACGTTTCAGCAAATCATCCTGACGCTGCAGTCCTACTGGGACAAGCAGGGTTGCGCCCTGCTCCAGCCCATCGACATGGAAGTCGGCGCGGGCACGTCGCACGTCCACACGTTCCTGCGCGCGGTCGGCCCCGAGCCGTGGCGCGCCGCGTACGTGCAGCCGTCGCGCCGCCCGAAGGACGGCCGCTATGGCGAAAACCCGAACCGCCTGCAGCACTACTACCAGTACCAGGTCGTGCTCAAGCCGGCGCCGGAAAACATCCTCGACCTGTACCTCGGCTCGCTCGAGGCGCTCGGCTTCGACCTGAAGCAGAACGACGTGCGCTTCGTCGAGGACGACTGGGAGAACCCGACGCTCGGCGCGTGGGGCCTCGGCTGGGAAGTGTGGCTGAACGGGATGGAAGTCACGCAGTTCACGTATTTCCAGGAAGTCGGCGGGCTCGAATGCAAGCCGGTGCTCGGCGAGATCACGTACGGCCTCGAGCGCCTCGCGATGTATCTGCAGAAGGTCGAGAACGTGTACGACCTCGTGTGGACCGAGTGGGAAGAGCAAGGCCCGAACGGCCCCGAGCTGCGCCGCCTGTCGTACGGCGACGTGTACCACCAGAACGAGGTCGAGCAGTCGACCTACAACTTCGAGCACGCGAACGTCGACCTGCTGTTCACGTTCTTCAACAGCTACGAAGCGGAAGCGAAGAAGATGATCGACGCGCAGCTCGCGCTGCCCGCGTACGAACTCGTGCTGAAGGCCGGCCACACGTTCAACCTGCTCGACGCGCGCGGCGCGATCTCGGTGACCGAGCGGGCCGCGTACATCGGCCGCATCCGCGCACTGTCGCGTCTCGTCGCGCAGGCTTACTACGACTCGCGCGAGAAGCTCGGCTTCCCGATGCTCGGCAACCCGCCGGGCGTGCCGGGCCTCACCACCGACGCCCAGGACGCCGCCCAGCCGGCATGGGCGCCGCCGCTCAAGGTCGAACGCAAGATCGATCAGGTCTGACGAGACGAGATTCAATCCAACCATGACGCACAATCATCCCGCCCCCCTGCTCGTCGAACTGCTGACCGAAGAGCTGCCGCCGAAGGCCCTCGCGCGCCTCGGCGACGCATTCGCCGAAGGTCTCGCGCAACGCCTCGCGGCGCGCGACCTCGTCGAAGGCGAACTCGTGTTCGAACGCTACGCCACGCCGCGCCGCCTCGCGGTCGTCGTGCAGAACGTGCGCGCCGTCGCGCCTGACCGGCAGGTCCGCGAAAAGGTCCTGCCCGTGTCGGTCGCGCTCGACGCCGAAGGCAAGCCCACGGCCCCGCTCGCGAAGAAGCTCGCGGCGCTCGGCCACCCGAACCTGTCGATCGCCGATCTCGAGCGCGCGCAGGACGGCAAGGCCGAAGCGTTCTTCATCAATTACTCGGCGGCCGGCGCCACGCTCGCCGACGGCCTGCAGGCCGCGCTCGACGAGGCGCTCGCGAAGCTGCCGATCCCGAAATTCATGACGTACCAGCGCCCGGACGGCTCGGACGTGAAGTTCGTGCGCCCGGTGCATCGCCTGACGGTGCTGCACGACGACCGCATCGTGCCCGTCACCGCGTTCGGCGTCGACGCCGGCGACACGACGCTCGGCCACCGCTTCCTGTCCGACGGCCTGGTCGCGATCCAGCACGCCCGCGCGTACGCCGACACGCTGCGCGACAAGGGCCGCGTGATCGCGCACTTCGCCGATCGCCGCGAAACGATCCGCACGCAGCTGAACGAACATGCGAACGGCGACACGGTCGTGATGCCCGAATCGCTGCTCGACGAAGTCACGTCGCTGGTCGAATGGCCGGTCGTCTACCCGTGCCGCTTCGAGGACGAATTCCTGCAGGTGCCGCAGGAATGCCTGATCCTCACGATGCAGACGAACCAGAAGTATTTCGCGCTGACCGACGTCGCCGGCAAGCTGCGCTCGCGCTTCCTGATCGTGTCGAACATCGAGACGAAGACGCCGGGCGAGATCATCGAGGGCAACGAGCGCGTCGTGCGCCCGCGCCTCGCCGATGCGAAGTTCTTCTTCGAGCAGGACAAGAAGAAGCCGCTCGCCGACCGCGTGCCGCAACTCGCGAACGTCGTCTATCACAACAAGCTCGGTTCGGCGCTCGCCCGCGTCGAGCGCCTCGAGGCGCTGGCCGGCGAAATCGCCCCTGCGATCGGCGCCGACACCGCGCACGCGAAGCGCGCCGCGCGCCTCGCGAAGGCCGACCTGCTGACCGACATGGTCGGCGAGTTCCCGGAACTGCAGGGCACGATGGGCACGTACTACGCGCGCCACGACGGCGAAGCCGACGACGTCGCGCTCGCATGCGCCGAGCACTACCAGCCGCGCTTTTCCGGCGACGCACTGCCGACCACGCCGGTGTCGACCGCCGTCGCGCTCGCGGACAAGCTCGAAACGATCGTCGGCATCTGGGGCATCGGCCTCGCGCCGACCGGCGAGAAGGATCCGTTCGCGCTGCGCCGCCACGCGCTCGGCGTGCTGCGCCTGCTGCTCGAAAAGCAGTTGCCGCTCGATCTCGTCTCGCTGCTGCGCACGGCCCATGCACGCTTTAACGGCGTGCCGGGCGTTGCCGAATCGACCGACGCGATCTTCGCGTTCTTCATGGATCGCCTGCGCGGCCTGCTGCGCGAGCGCGGCTATTCGGCCGGCGAAATCGACGCGGTGCTGAGCCTGAATCCGACGCGCATCGACGATCTCGTCGCGCGTCTCGACGCGGTGCGCGAATTCACGCGCCTCGCGGAAGCCGAAGCGCTCGCGGCCGCGAACAAGCGGATCTCGAACATCCTGAAGAAGTCGGAAGGCGGCGCGAACGGCGCGGTGCAGCCGACGCTGCTCGTCGAGGCCGCCGAGAAGGCGCTGCACGAACAGCTCGCGGCCGTCACGCCGCACGTGCAGTCGCAGCTCGAGGCGCGTGCATACACGGGCGCGCTGTCGGCGCTCGCCGCGCTGCGCGCGCCGGTCGACACGTTCTTCAACGACGTGATGGTCAACGCGGAAGATCCGGCCCTGCGCGCGAACCGTCTCGCGCTGCTGTCCGCGCTGCACCAGCAGATGAACTGCGTCGCCGACATCTCGAAGCTCGCCGCATAAGGGCCGCCCGATGCCGACCAGCCCCAACCGAAAGCTCGTCGTCCTCGACCGGGACGGCGTGATCAACGTCGATTCGGACGCGTTCATCAAGACGCCCGACGAATGGATCGCGCTGCCCGGCAGCTTCGAGGCGATCGCCCGGCTCAACCACGCGGGCTACCGCGTGGTCGTCGCGACCAACCAGTCCGGCATCGGTCGCGGGCTGTTCGACATGGCCGCGCTCAACGAGATGCACCTGAAAATGCATCGCGCGGCGGCCGCGGTCGGCGCGCGCATCGACGCGGTGTTCTTCTGCCCGCATACGGCCGAAGATCATTGCGACTGCCGCAAGCCGAAACCCGGCATGATGCAGATGATCGCCGAGCGCTTCGAGATCGATCCCGATCACACGCCGGTCGTCGGCGATTCGCTGCGCGACCTGCAGGCCGGCGTCGCGGTCGGCTTCCAGCCGCACCTCGTGCTGACCGGCAAGGGCAAGAAAACGCTCGCCGCGGGCAATCTGCCGCCCGGCACGAAGGTCCACGACGACCTGCGCGCGTTTGCGCTCGATTTTCTTTCACACGAACACGAGTGATGCGGCTGCCGCGCGCATCCTCCCCAACGCCAGACTCACGCCGATGCGCTTCGTCCGCTCCCTGCTGCTGCTGATCTACTTCATCCTGTACACGGTGCCGTACGCCACCGCGTGCTTCATCGCGTTTCCGTTCATGCGCCCCGACGCGCGCTACTGGATGGCGGCCGGCTGGTGCAAGTCGACGCTGTGGGTCGTGCGCTGGCTGAACGGCATCCGCTACCGGATCGAAGGGATGGAAAACCTGCCCGACGGCCCGGCCGTGCTGCTGTCGAAGCACCAGTCCGCGTGGGAGACGCTCGCGTTCCCGGCGCTGATGCCCAAGCCGCTCTGCTACGTGTTCAAGCGCGAGCTGCTGTACGTGCCGTTCTTCGGCTGGGCGCTCGGGCTGCTGCACATGGTCAACATCAACCGCAAGGAAGGCAAGAACGCGTTCAATTCGGTGATCCGCCAGGGCAAGAAGCGCCTGTCGGAAGGCGCATGGATGATCATGTTCCCCGAAGGCACGCGCACGCCGGTCGGCAAGCAGGGCAAGTACAAGACGGGTGGCGCGCGCTTCGCGATCGAAACCGGCACGCCGGTCGTGCCGATCGCGCACAATGCAGGGCGGGTGTGGCCGCGTAACTCGTTCACGAAATTCCCGGGCGTCGTCACGGTGTCGATCGGCAAGCCGATCGCGAGCGAAGGGCTGACGCCCGATGCATTGAACTCGCAGGTCGAAGCATGGATCGAAGCGGAAATGCGCCGCATCGATCCCGATGCGTATCGTCAGGCGGGCAACGCCGGCACACGCGATGCCGCGCGCGCCTGAAGCCCCGGATTGCAGCCGTTGCGTACGACAAAAAGAAGCGAACTGATGAAACAGCGTCCGCGGCCACGGCCTGCCGTCGTGGCCCTCGATCATCGCCAGATGGATCTGCCGCTCTTCGACGGGCCGGCCGCGGCGCCGTCGGCGCCCGCCGCCCCGCCGGCGCCGCCTGAAGTCGCACCCGCCGCACCGCTCGATCCGGGCCCGGCGCCCGATCGCTCGCGCGTGCGCACGTTCGCGCTCGACAGCCGCGTGCTCGAATACCGGCTGAAGCGCTCGGCGCGCCGTACGATCGGCTTCACGATCGACGGCAGCGGGCTGTCGATCACCGCGCCGCGCTGGGTCACGCTCGCCGACATCGAAGCGGCGATCGCGGAGAAACAACGCTGGATCTTCGCGAAGCTCGCGGAGTGGAAGACGCGCACCGAGCAGCGCGCGCTGCCGCAAATTGACTGGCGCGACGGCGCGCAGCTGCCGTATCTCGGCAAGACGGTGACGATCGCGCTCGGCGCGGGCGCCGTCGCGTTCGATGCCGATGCGCTGCGGCTGTCGCTGCCGCTGCCCGTGCAGGCCGACATGCAGCAGATCAAGGATCGCGTGCAGGGCTGGCTGCAGGGCGAAGCGAAACGCATCTTCGGCGAACGCCTCGTCGTCTACGCGGAAAAGCTCGGCGTCACGTATTCGATGTATGCGCTGTCGTCGGCCGCGACGCGCTGGGGCAGTTGCTCGAGCGACGGCAAGATCCGCCTGAACTGGCGGCTGATCCATTTCCCGATGTCGATCATCGACTACGTCGTCGCGCACGAGCTGTCGCACCTGCGCGAGATGAACCACAGCCCGGCCTTCTGGCAGACCGTCGAATCGATCTTCCCCGAGTTCCGCGAAGCGCGGCATACGCTCAAGCATCATCCGCCCGAGTTGCTGCCGTCGCTTTGACGCGCGCGGCTTCGGCTCCAACGAAAAAGGGCGATGCGGATTACCCCGCATCGCCCTTTTTCGCTGCCGCGGCGCACATCGCACGCCGCGGCCCGGTTCATCCCGCGCTTACTTCTTCTGGATGAACTCGATCTTGTAGCCGTCCGGATCCTCGACGAACGCGATCACGGTCGTGCCGTGCTTCATCGGGCCTGCCTCGCGCGTGACCTTGCCGCCTTGCGCCTTGATCTTCTCGCAGGCCGCGTACGCATCGTCGACCGCTACCGCCAGATGGCCGAAGCCGTTGCCGAGATCGTAGGACGGCGTCTCCCAGTTATGGGTGAGTTCGATCACGGTGCCCGTGCTCTCGTCTTCGTAGCCGACGAACGCGAGCGTGAACTTGCCTTCCGGATAATCCTCGCGACGCAGCAGCTTCATGCCGAGCAATTCGGTGTAGAACTTGATCGAGCGGTCGAGATCGCCGACTCGCAGCATCGTATGCAGCAAACGCATGTGTTGTACTCCTGTGGGGACTTTCCAGAACCGGAAATTCTACCGGAGACGGGTGAATTTCGCCGGGGGCGCCTAGCCGGGGGCGCCCAGCCGGGGGCGCCCAGCTGGAGGCGCCCCGCCCGGCGCACGGCCGAGGCGGCGCATCGGTTGACCCGACGCAAGCGCAACGGCAGAAAACGTCACACTCCGGCCCGCCCGACCACCGCGCCGATCGGGTAACATCCTTCCACTTCGCACCAAAAGCGGGCATGCGTCCCGCCGCCCGACCGCGACCACCCACTCTTCCCTACCCCACACTGCCGTGCGAAACCGCCGATTCGAGCGCGCCGGACGCGCCGCCCGCCTGACCTCGCCGCCGTCATACCGGACCCGCGAGGCGCGCCGATGACCGCGCTTGCCGCCGCCCCCGTGCGCCGCGCGCTCGATACGCGCGCGGTCGGCCTGATGCTGCTGCTGTGCGCGATCTGGGGCTTCCAGCAGGTCGCGATCAAGAGCACGAACGCCGCGATCGCACCGATGTTCCAGGCCGGGCTGCGCTCGGTGATCGCGGCGGTGCTGCTATGGGGCTGGGCCCGCACGCGCGGCACGCCGCTGTTCCAGGCGGACGGCACGTTCGGCGCGGGGCTCGCCGCCGGCGCGCTGTTCGCCGGCGAATTCATCTGCGTGTTCTTCGGACTGACGCTGACGAGCGCGTCGCACATGGCGATCTTCCTGTACACGGCGCCGTGCTTCACCGCGCTCGGCCTGCACCTGTTCGCCCCGGGCGAGCGGCTGCAGCGCACGCAATGGGCCGGTGTCGGTCTCGCCTTCGCCGGCATCGCGCTCGCGTTCGCGGACGGCTTCCTGAAGCCGCGCGCGCCCGGCGCGTCCGTGCTGGCCGGGCTCGCCGGCGACGCGCTCGGGATCCTCGGCGGCGCGATGTGGGCCGCGACGACGGTCGTCGTGCGCTCGACGGCGCTCGCGCGGGCCAGCGCGAGCAAGACGCTGTTCTACCAGCTCGCGGTATCGGCGGTCGTGCTGGTCGCGCTCGCCGCGCTGTCCGGCCAGATGTCGTTCGCGCACGTGACGCCGGTCGCGCTGGCGAGCCTCGCGTACCAGTCGGTGATCGTCGCGTTCGTCAGCTACCTGTCGTGGTTCTGGCTGCTGACGCGCTACAGCGCGTCCCGGCTGTCCGTCTTCACGTTCCTGTCGCCGCTGTTCGGCGTCGCGTTCGGCGTGTTGCTGCTCGGCGAATCGGTCGGCTGGCGCTTCATGTCCGCGGCCGCGCTCGTGCTGACCGGCATCGCGCTCGTCAACGCGCCGCCGCGCCGGCGGGCGTGACGACCGACGCGAGATGCGCGGGCAATAAAAAAGGCCGCCGGTCAGGCAGCCTCTTCGATACAGCCGGTGGCGCGCGCGACCCGCGTCATCCGGCCTTGCGCACCGCCGCAAGCGCCTGCGCGACGCCGACGTACTCGGCCACGCTCACGTCCTCCGCACGGCGCGCGAGATCGAAGCCGAGCGCGTCGAAATCGATCGTCTCGCGGTAGTCGCCGAGCGTATTGCGCAGCATCTTGCGGCGCTGCGAGAACGCGGCGGTGACGATTTCGCCGAGCAGCACGGGATCGACGTCCGGCAGTTCGTGCGGCTCGTACGGAATCATCCGGACGATCGCCGAATCGACCTTCGGCGGCGGCTGGAACGACTCCGGCGGCACGTCGAGCATCTTTTCCATCACGTAGCGGTACTGCAGCATCACCGACAGCCGCGAAAACGCCTTCGTGCCCGGCTCCGCGACCATCCGCTCGACGACTTCGTTCTGCAGCATGAAATGCTGGTCGATGACCGCATCGGCGAACGTCATCAGATGAAACAGCAGCGGGCTGGAAATGTTGTACGGCAGGTTGCCGACGATCCGCAGCGACGGCTTGTCGCCGGGCGCCGCGAGCGAGCGGAAGTCGAATGCGAGCGCATCGCCCGCGTGCAGTTCCAGCAGCGCGCCGAAGCGTTGCTGCAGGCGCCCGATCAGGTCGCGGTCGAGCTCGACCGCGTGCAGCGGCGACTCGGGCGTCGCGAGACGCTCGATCAGCGGCTCGGTCAGCGCGCCGAGCCCGGGCCCGATCTCGACCATCCGCTGGCCGCGCGCGGGGCCGATCGTCGCGACGATCGAATCGATCACGCCGTGATCGACGAGGAAGTTCTGCCCGAAGCGCTTGCGCGCGAAATGGCCTTGGTGCTGTCTGCTGTTCGACATCGACTGAGTAAAACGAAAAATACGACGAATGGGGTAAGCCGGCAGCGTCAGGCTGCGCGGCGATGGCGCGCCATCGTGACGGCCGTATCGAGCGCGGCGATCATGCTGCCCGGATCGGCGCGGCCCGTGCCGGCCAGATCGAGCGCGGTGCCGTGGTCGACCGACGTGCGGATGATCGGCAGCCCGAGCGTCACGTTGATGCCCTCGCCGAACGTCGCGTACTTCAGCACGGGCAGGCCCTGGTCATGGAACATCGCCAGCACGCAATCGGCATCGGCCAGATGGCGCGGCTGGAACAGCGTGTCGGCCGGATACGGGCCGCGCGCATCGATGTGTTGCGCATGCGCACGGGCCAGCGCCGGCGAGATCACGTCGATCTCCTCGCGGCCGAGATAACCGTTCTCGCCCGCGTGCGGGTTCAGGCCCGTCACGAGGATGCGCGGCGTGGCGAGACCGAAGTCGCGCCGCAGGTCGCGATCGATGATCGCGAGCGTCTCGACGAGCCCGTCGATCGTCAGCGCGGCGGATACGTCCTTCAGCGGCAAGTGGGTGGTCGCGAGCGCGACACGCAGCGGCCGGTGGCCGGTGCCGGCCAGCATCATCACGACGCGCGGCGTATGCGTGCGCTCGGCCAGATATTCGGTATGGCCGGTGAACGGCACGCCCGCATCGTTGATCGTGCTTTTCTGCAGCGGCGCGGTGACGATCGCGTCGTACCGGCCCGCCAGCGCGCCGTCGATCGCCGCGTCGAGCAGCCCGAGCACGTAGCGGCCGTTCGCCGCGTCCAGCTTGCCCGCCTGCGCGGGCACGGCCAGCGCGCGATGCGCGACCGACACCTGCGCGCCGCCGGCCAGCGTGGCCGGGTCGATGCCGACCGCCGCGGCCCGCGCGTCGAGCAACGCCGCATCGCCGAGCACGGTGAAATGCGCGTCGGGCCAACGCTGCGCGGCGTCACGCAGCGCCTGCACGGTCAGCTCCGGGCCGACTCCCGCGGGTTCGCCGGTCGTGATCGCGATCTGCAGCGCGGGCGTGGTCATTCGATGCTCGCTCAGTTCGCCGGGCCGACGCCGCCGATCTTGTACTGCACGTACGAAGAATCGCGCAGCTCGCGCAGCCAGTCGGCGTAGGCCTGTTCGGCCTTGCGCTGGCCGATCGCCTGGCGGGCGATGTCCATCTGCTGCTGCACCGACCCTTCCGCTTCGCGGCGGTTCAGCACCTGGATCAGGTGGTAGCCGTACTCGGTACGAATCGGCTGGCTGATCTGGCCGTCCTGCAGGTTGTTCATCGCACGCTCGAATTCCGGCACGGTCTCGCCCGGGCTGATCCAGCCGAGATCGCCGCCCTGCGACGCCGACCCGTCCTGCGAGTAGGTGCGCGCGAACTTCGCGAAATCGCCGCCGGCCTCGACCTGGTTGCGGATGTCAACGAGTTGCTGACGCGCCTGGCCTTCCGACTTGCCTTCGCCGACGCGCAGCAGGATGTGGCGCACGTGCGTCTGGACGATCTTCGGCGCCGCGGCGCTCGCGCCCTGGCTCTGGCGGCGATCGACGAGGCGCACGATCTCGAAGCCGTCCGGCACGCGGATCAGCGTCGGGTTGACCTGGCCCGGGCGCAGCTTCGACGCGGCCTCGACGACGTCGGCCGGCAGCGCGCTCGGCGACTTGAAGCCGAGATCGCCGCCCTTCTTCGCGTCGTTCGCTTCGGAGTTGTTCTTCGCGAGCCGCTCGAAATCGGCGCCCGACTTCGCCTGCTGCAGCAGCGCTTCCGCCTTCTTCTGCGCGGCTTCGATGTCGGCCTGCGGCGCGTTGGTGGGCGCCTTGATGAAGATGTGCTGGAAGCGCAGGTCCTGCTGCTGCGACGCGTTCGGCCCGCGCTGGCTCGCGATGTAGTTCGCGACCTCGGCGTCCGACACCGTGATCTTGCCGTCGACCTCGCGCTCGCGCAGCTTCGACAGCGTCAGCTCGGTGCGCGCGTCGTTCGTGAAGATGCTCCAGGGCACGCCTTGCGCCTCGAGACGCGCGCGGTACTGGTCGAGCGTCATCCCGTTCGCCTGCGCGAGACGCTGCAGCGTGGCCTGCACGGTCGCGTCGTCGACACGGATCCCGTCATCCTTGGCCTTCTGCACCTGGATACGTTCGAGCACCATCTGGTTCAGCACCTGCCCGCGCAACTGGTCGGCCGGCGGCACCGGCGCGTTCTGCTGCTGCAGCCGGCGCGCGATCAAGCCGACACGCTGGTCGAGTTCACGGCCCGTGATCACGTCGTTGTTGACGACCGCGACGACTTCGTCGGCGAGCTGCGCACCTTGCGAACCGAGCGCCTGCGCCGCGGCCGGCGCGGCGGCGAGCAGCGCGGCGGACGCGGCAAGGCTGGACACGACTGCCGCGAAACGAAGGGTTTTCTTCATTGCCACTGAAACTCCATTGAAATCGTGCTGACCGGTGCAGACATGCCGGCGTTACTCGTAGTTGCTGAAGCGGGACATCGGCGGCGGCGGCGGCGGCAACGGCGTGTAGCCCGGCACCCCGGCGCGGAACGCGGACACGAGGCCGTTGTCGACGGTCGACAGGCCCTTGAGCGTCAGCTGCATCATGAATCGCGTCGACGAGTTCTGCTGTCCCGACGTATTGATGCCGTTCGCAAATCGCTGGACCCCGACCCCGAGCGCCCAGCAGTCCGCGTCGTATTGTAAGCCGACCAGACCGTCGACCACGCGATCTCCGGCGAGGTCGTAGTTGAAACGGCCGATCGCATACAGGCGGCGCGTGAGCGGCCATTGCGCGGACACCAGGAACTGGTTGATCGGCTGGTTGTCGAGCGTGGTGTTCGCGCGCGTATAGCGGTAGCCGACGTTGATCACGCGGCGCTCGCCCGGGCTGTAGCCGAAACCGACGCTCGACTTCACGAGCTGGTTGTTGTTCTGGTTGTACTGGAACGCCGTTTCCGACATGAAGCCCGAGCCGAGCTTCAGCGCGGCGCCGACGATCAGGTCCGAGTGGCGCGCCAGCACGGCGCTCTGCCCCGGCGTCAGCGTGACGCGCTGATCGGCGAAGTAGTACTGCTGCGCGATCACGAAGCGCGCGCGCTCGTCGCCGGTGCGCGGATCGATGAAGCGCGACGTCAGGCCGGCCGTGATCCGGTTCGCATCGGCGATCCGGTCGTTACCAACGAACGTGTTCGGCTGGTAGATCTCCGCGAGGCCGAAGTCCGATTCCGCGGTGTCGAACAGCGGCGCGTTCGACTGGTCGCGATACGGCGTGTACACGTAGTACAGGCGCGGCTCGAGGGTCTGGATGAAGTCCTGGCCGAACAGGCGCACCGAACGGTCGAAGATCAGGCCCGAATCGACGCTCACGGTCGGGATCGACTCGGTGAAGCGCTTCGGGTTGTTCGGCGTGGTCGACGACAGGTAGCCCAGGTCGTACGACGCGAAGTGATACTGGACCTTCGGCACGACGAAGTAGCCGGGGCCGTACACGCCGTACGAGATGTACGGGTTGAAGACGATCCGGTCGCCCTGGGTCGCATCGGCGGTCGTGATGCGGAACCGCGAATAGTCGGCTTCCGCGCCGAAGTCGAAACCGCCGACGTTGTACTTCGTGTACTTCACGTTCAACTGCGGCTCGCGGCTGTACGGCGCGATCGACGGCGGCAGCGTCTGCCAGTGCTGGTAGCGCGCGAGCACCGACCACGGGCCGTTGTTGTACGTGAGGCCGGCTTCCTGCTGGTACAGCGTCTGCGTCCCGTTGACGAACTGGTTCGTCGACCCGAGGTCTTCCGGATACGTGTTGTCCGAGACCTTGTTGAAGTAGACGTAGCCGCCGAAACCGCCGCCGAAATTCTGCTGGTGCTGCCAGTAGATCGCGTAGCGGTTGCGGTGCGCGAGCCGGTCATCCGGCAGGTAATTGGCCGTAAACGTGCCCGAATACGACGGCGACAGGTAGCGGAACGTCGCCTCGGTCATCACGCCGCGCCGCGAGATGATGCGCGGCGTGAGCGTCAGGTCGCGGTTCGGCGCGATGTTGAAGTAGTACGGCAGCGACAGCTCGAAGCCGTTGTTCGAGTTCATCGAGAACGTCGGCGGCAGCAGGCCGCTGCGCCGCTCGCCCGACAGCGGGAACGTCATCCACGGGCTCGCGAAGATCGGCACGCCCTGGAAGAACAGCACGCCGTTGCGCGCGGTGCCCTCGTCGGCGCCCGTATCGAAGTCGAAGCGGCTGCCCTTGATGTACCACGCGGGGTTCGTCGAGCACTGGCACGCCGTATATGTGCCGTTGACGAACACCGAGCGCTCGTTGTCGACCATGTCGACGCGCTCCGCGCTACCCGACCCGCCCGTCACGTTGAAGTGATACTTCGGCGCGGTCATGAAGCCCTGGCTCGCCTCGATCTTCATGTGCGCCTCGGGGCCCGCGAACGACATCCCGCCATTGACCACCTTGACCTGGCCGTACGCATCGGCCATGTCGGTATCCTGATCGTAGTGGATCGCGTCGGCCTTCACGACGGCGTCGCCGCGCCGCAGCTCGGCGGAGCCCTTCGCGGCGAGATCCTGCTCGGCGGTGCCGCTCGTGTGGTCGGCGATCACGAAGGCGGCCGGCTTCGCGCCGTCCTTCAGCGGATGATCCTCGAGCTGGGGTGCGAGACGCAGATCCCACGGCGAGTCGAGCGGCTGCGGCTGCGCAGCCGCGCCCGACAGCTGCGCGTACGACACGGCCGGCACGAGGCCGGGCACGGCCAGGAGCGCGAGCGCGAGCCGCCGTTTGCGCGGCGCCCCGTCACCGGGGAAAACATTCGGGAATAGCGGTTTGGGCGGCATCTATCGTTTGGCGAATCGCCCCTTGTCAACCGCGCCTGCACGGCACCTTCGCGCGCGGCGGGCCGCGCCGTCGAGCCGCGACTGCGGCTCTTCGCAAACCGGGGAGGCGATCGGGCGGACGGCGCGACAGGCGGCGGGCCTGCACGGCGGAAGCTGACGCGGGGGCGCGTCAAAAAAGTCGTGGGGTATTATATGGCAAGACGTTCCCCCCTCCGCCGAGTTTCATGACGCCCCCATCCGCCGCATCCCAGCCCGACGCCCGCCTCGAAGCGCTCACCGCGTGGCTGCACCCGCTCGCCGGGCGCTACGCCCTCGATCTGTCGACCCTCGCGCCCGCGTCGTCGGACGCCAGTTTCCGCCGCTATTTCCGGGTCGCGTCGGCCACCAGTGCCGGCGGCACGCTGATCGCCGTCGATGCGCCGCCGCCCGAGAAATGCCGCGAGTTCGTCCAGGTCGCGCAGCTGCTCGCCGCGGCCGGCGACCACGTGCCCGACGTGCTGGCTCACGATTTCGACGCAGGCTTCATGCTCGTGACCGACCTCGGCCGCACGTCGTACATCTCGGTGCTCGACCCGGCCGACCCGGCCGCCGCACGTCCGCTGATGCGCGCCGCGCTCGATGCGCTGATCCGCTTCCAGCTCACGTCGAAGCCCGACGTGCTGCCGCCGTTCGACGAAGCGTTCCTGCGCCGCGAAATGGAGCTGCTGCCCGAATGGTTCGTCGGCCGCCACCTCGGCAAGCCGGTCACCGACGCGATGCGCGGCACGCTCGAGCGCACCTTCGCGCTGCTGGTCGCGAGCGCGCACGCGCAGCCGCAAGGCTTCATGCTGCGCGACTTCATGCCGCGCAACCTGATGGTCTGCGAGCCGAATCCGGGCGTGCTCGACTTCCAGGACGCCGTGTACGGGCCGCTGACGTACGACGTCGTGTCGCTGCTGCGCGACGCGTTCATCAGCTGGGACGAGGAGTTCGAGCTCGACTGCTTCGCGTACTACTGGGAAAAGGCGAAAAAGGCCGGCCTGCCGGTCGATCCCGATTTCGGCGAGTTCTACCGCCAGCTCGAATGGATGGGGCTGCAGCGCCACATCAAGATCCTCGGCCTGTTCGCGCGCATCAACTACCGCGACGGCAAGCCGCACTACCTGAACGACCTGCCGCGCTTCCTGGCTTATGCGCGCAAGGTCGCGCTGCGCTACCGCCCGCTCGTGCCGTTCGCGAAGCTGCTCGACGAGCTCGAGGGCAACGCGCCGGCCGACGTCGGCTATACGTTCTGACCGCCCCCACACCCAGTCGAACATGAGCACTACCCTGACCACGGCGATGATCTTCGCCGCCGGACGCGGCGAACGGATGCGCCCGCTGACCGACACCCGCCCGAAGCCGCTGCTCGAAGCCGGCGGCAAGCCGCTGATCGTGTGGCAGATCGAGGCGCTCGCGCGGGCGGGCATCGAGACCATCGTGATCAACCATGCATGGCTCGGCGCGCAGCTCGAGGCCGCGCTCGGCGACGGTTCGCGCTGGGGCGTGCGGATCGCCTATTCGGCCGAGGGCGACGCACTGGAAACCGCCGGCGGCATCGCGCAGGCGCTGCCGCTGCTGGAGCGCGACGGGCAGCCGGCCGTGTTCGCGGCGGTCAGCGGCGATGTGTATTGCGCGTTCGACTACCGGACGCTCGCGCCGCGCGCGGCCCGGATGGCCGCGCTCGACACGCCGGCGATGCACCTCGTGATGGTGCCGAACCCGCCGTTCCACCCGGCCGGCGACTTCGCGCTCGGCGACGATGGCCGTCTGGCGCTCGACGGCGCCGCGCGCTTCACGTTCGGCAACATCGGCCTGTACGACACGCGGATGTTCCGCGACCTCGCGCCCGGCACGCGGCGCGCGCTGACGCCGTACTATCGCGCGGCGATCGAAGCCGGCCACGCGAGCGGCGAACTGTACGAAGGCATCTGGGAGAACGTCGGCACGCCCGCGCAGCTCGGCGAGCTCGACGCGCGGCTGCGCGCCGCCGCGGGCTGATCGTCTCGTGGCCGGGCGCCGGTCGTCGGGTAGCCGGCGCGGCGCCGATGGCCTGACGGGCCGATGAATGCCCGGCCGAGCCCGGATCACGTGCCCGCGGGCATCCGCCCGGTCACCCGACCGCGACGCCGCTACACCGCCCGCTGCCGGACGGACGCCCACCATCCATTCCCGCCGCCCGCCATGTCGCGCGGCGCCTGCGCGCTCACGCGGCCTCGGCCTCTTCCCCGCCAGCCGCCGCGCGCTGCTGCTGCAGCGCCCACATTTGCGCATACAACCCGTCGGCGCGCACGAGTTCGTCGTGCGTGCCGCGCTCGACGATCCGCCCGTGGTCCATCACGAGGATCTGCTGCGCGTGCACGACGGTCGACAGCCGGTGCGCGATCACGAGCGTCGTGCGATGCCGCGCGATCTGGTCGAGTTCGTGCTGGATCGCGCGTTCCGAGCGCGAATCGAGCGCCGACGTCGCTTCGTCGAACAGCAGCACCGGCGGGTCCTTCAGCAGCGTGCGCGCGATCGCGACGCGCTGTTTCTCGCCGCCCGACAGCTTCAGCCCGCGCTCGCCGACCGGCGTGTCATAGCCCTTCGGCAGACTTTCGATGAAGTCGTGGATGTGCGCGGCGCGCGCGGCCGCGACCACCTCGTCGCGGGTCGCGGTCGGCCGCCCGTACGCGATGTTGTAATAGATCGAGTCGTTGAACAGCACGGTGTCCTGCGGCACGATCCCGATCGATGCGCGCAGCGATTCCTGCGTGACGTCGCGGATGTCCTGGCCGTCGATCCGGATCGCGCCGCCGGCCTGCCGGTCGAGATCGTAGAAACGGAACAGCAGCCGCGACAGCGTCGATTTCCCCGACCCGCTGTGGCCGACCACCGCGGTCGTCGTGCCGGCCTCGATCGTAAACGTCACGTCGTGCAGGATCGGCCGCGACGGCTCGTACGCGAAGTTCACGTGCTCGAAGCGCACCTGCGCGCCGGTCACCGCGAGCGGCGGCGCATCGGGCCGGTCGGCCACTTCCTTCGGCGCGGACAGCAGCCCGAACATCCGGTCCATGTCGGTCAGGCTCTGCTTCAGCTCGCGATAGACGACGCCGAGGAAATTCAGCGGAATGTACAGCTGCAGCATGAACGTGTTGATCAGCACGAGATCGCCGAGCGTCAGCTTGCCCGCGAGCACGCCCTGCGTCGCGCGCCACAGGATGAACACCAGCCCCGTGCCGATGATCGCCTGCTGGCCGAAGTTCAGCACCGACAGCGAGTTCTGCGAGCGGATCGCGGCCTTCCGGTAGCGCTTCAGGTTCTCGTCGTAGCGCTGCGCTTCCCACTCCTCGTTGCCGAAGTACTTGACCGTCTCGTAGTTGATCAGCGAATCGATCGCCCGCGAGTTCGCGCGCGAATCGAGCTCGTTCATCGTGCGGCGGAAATGCGTGCGCCAGTTGGTGACCTTCACGGTGAACACGATGTACGTGACGAGCGCCGCGAACGTCACGTACGCGTAGTAGGCCTCGTACTTGACGACGAAGAAGCCGAGCACGAGCCCGACCTCGACGAGCGTCGGCAGGATGCTGTACAGCGAATACGAAATCAGCTGCTGGATGCCGCGCGTGCCGCGCTCGATGTCGCGCGACATGCCGCCCGTCTGGCGTTCGAGATGAAACCGCAGCGACAGCCCGTGCAGATGCCGGAACACCTGCAGCGCGAGCTGGCGCACCGCGCTCTCGGTGACCTTCGAGAACAGGATTTCGCGCAGCTCGGTGAACAGCGACGTCGACAGCCGCACGAGCGCATACGCGACGACCAGCAGCCCGACGCCGCCCGCGAGCACGATGCCGGCCGACTGTTCGGCACGGCCGAGCGCGGTGAGCTGCTGCACGTAGGACAGGTGGTCGACGATGCGCTTCATCACGACCGGCACGCCGAGGTTCGCGACCTTCGCCCCGATCAGGCAGCCGAGCGCCAGCGCGACGCGCCATTTGTAGGTGGTCAGGTACGGCAGCAGCGACCGGACGGTCTGCCAGTCGTTGCGTGGCCCGGTCGAAGCCGGCGCGGGCTCGCCGGAAGCGGGAAATCGGCGCATGGGGGAAGGATTGCGCGGCGGTGCCGGATCCGTCTTCCGACGGCCGGCTCGCGCGCTTTCTCGTACAATTTGTGAACGTTGTATTGTCGCAGAAGCCGCTTCGCGCCGCTGCCGGCGCCCTCGCCGGCCCGCCTGCGCGCGGCGGTCCATTTATTACAGGATGAAAGCCCCCGCCATGACCGATTCGACCCTCGAACTTCCGCAGAAGCAGCCCGCGCTGCGCGTCGTCCCGCAACCGCACGACGCGAACGTCCACGGCGACGTGTTCGGCGGCTGGATCATGTCGCAGGTCGACATCGCCGGCTCGATCCCCGCGAGCCAGCGCGCGAACGGCCGCGTCGCGACGGTCGCGGTCAACTCGTTCGTGTTCAAGCAGCCGGTATTCGTCGGCGATCTGCTGAGCTTCTACGCCACCATCATGCGCACCGGCAACACGTCGATCACGGTCGACGTCGAGGTATACGCGCAGCGCATGCGCCTGATGGGCGAAGTCGTGAAGGTCACCGAAGCGACGCTCACGTACGTCGCGACCGGCCCGGACCGCAAGCCGCGGCAACTGCCGCCGCTCTGACGGGCACGCGCCGCGCCACCGCGCGGCAGATGGCCGTCAGTGCGTGGCCGTCAGCCCGAACTCCCGCATCGCGGGCAGGAAATCGTGATTCAGCGTCGGCTTGCGCGACAGCTTGACCAGCACGTAGCGCTGGAACGGCGCGAGCCGCTGCCACTGCGCGAGCGCGGGCGCCGGCAGCCCGGCCAGCGCGCTCTGCTGCACGAGCGACTCCGGCACCGTGTCGACCGCGCGCCAGGCCGGCTGCTCGTCCGGCTGGAACCACGACGGCTCCAGATCGGCGTGCGTGCGCAGCATTTCGAACAGCGCATGATCGAAATTGGGCTCGATCGCGGTGTCGTCGTCGGCCGGAAAGCGCGCGAGCAGCTTGCGGTCCTCGAGCGGCAGCAGTTGCCACTGGTCGAGCGAAATCCGCAGGCCGAAGCGGTCGAGATTGAAACGCACGATCATCGGGATGTACGTGAAGTTTTCCGACGAATCGTGTTCGAAGTTGAAGAGCAACGGAGCGTCGCTGAGTCCCATGGTCGTTACCTGACGTGGCGGATGCCGGCGCGGCCGGCTTGCCTGGGGTATTTTAGAACCTCTGCGCGCGGGCGGCGGCACGATCGTCGCCGGCCGTGCTTCGAATCAACGGGAGTGCTCGTGAATCCGACCCAATCAGACGAACTGCGCGACGAACTTCGCGACGAACCGCGCGGCGCGATCGAGCTGCCCGTCAGCCGCACGCGCGGCGGCGCGGTCGACACCGCGCACGACTTCGTCGGCCAGGAATGGCCGGTCGCACTCGTCTTCAACGGCATCTCGCACGCGGTGATGATGTGTACGCCATGCGACCTCGAAGCGTTCGCGGTCGGCTTCGCGATCTCGGAAGGGATCGTCGCGCGCGGCAGCGACATCAAGGACATCGAGGTGATCCTGCACGCCGACGCGCCGCTGCCGCATGCGGAAGTCCATCTGGACGTGGTCCAGCAGGCGTTCGCCGCGCTGAAGGACCGGCGCCGCGCACTCGCGGGGCGCACGGGCTGCGGCGTCTGCGGCATCGAGAGCATCGACCTGCTCGACCTTGCGCCCGAACGCGTGCCCGATACCGGCTTTCTCGCACGCCTCGCGCCCGACGCACTGGCGCGCGCCGCGCATGCGCTGCCGGCGCATCAGGCGCTCACGAAACTGACCGGCGGCCTGCATGCGGCCGCGTGGTGCGACGCAGCAGGCGCGATCCGCGCGGCATTCGAGGATGTCGGCCGCCACAATGCGCTCGACAAGCTGATCGGCTCGCTCGTGCTGTCGCGCGCCGATACCACCGACGGTTTCGTGTTCCTGTCGAGCCGCGCGAGCTACGAGCTCGTACGCAAGGCCGCGCGGGTCGGCATCCCGCTGGTCGCGACCATCTCCGCGCCGTCGTCGCTCGCGATCGAGATCGCGAAGGCGGCTGGCCTGCGGCTCGTCAGTTTCTGCCGCGAAACCGGCCACGTCGACTACGGCACGGCCTGACCGCAATCAACGGATCGCGCCGGCGCTCCGCCGCCGGCGCGGCCCGCTCCGTCAGTCGAACTGACGGAAATCCGGCTTGCGCTTCTCGAAGAACGCCGTCATCGCCTCGCGCGCTTCCGGCGCGCGCAGCATCGTCGCGAAGTGGCGCGCTTCCTCGGCCATCCGCGCGGGCGTCGCCACGCCGCCCGTCTCCTTCAGCAGCGCCTTCGTCACACGCAGCGATGCCGCCGGCAATGCCGCCAGCTTCGCCGCCTGCTTCGCCGCGAACGCGTCGAGTTCGGCCGCCGGCAGCACGCGGTTGACGATGCCGATCCGGTGCGCTTCCAGCGCGTCGAACGGCTCGCCCAGCAGCAGCTTCTCGGCCGCGACCTGATGGCCGGCCAGACGCGGCAGCAGCGCGCTGGATGCGGCCTCCGGGCACAGCCCGAGCTGCACGAACGGCAGCGAGAACGTCGCGGTATCGGCCGCGTAGACCAGATCGCAGTGCAGCAGCATCGTCACGCCGACGCCGACCGCGATGCCCGGCACCGCCGCCACGACCGGCTTGCTCGCGCTGCTGATCCGCGCCAGGAACTGGAAGACCGACGCGGTGTCGTCCTTCGGCGGCGACTTCAGGAAATCCTCGAGATCGTTCCCCGCGCTGAAATTGCCGTCGCTGCCGCGCAGCAGGATCACGCGAACCGCCTTGTCTTCCTGCGCATCGGCGAGCGCATCGGCCATCGTCTGGTACATCGCCGCCGTCAGCGCATTCTTCTTCGCCGGGCGCGCGATCGTGATCGTCATCACGCCGTCGGCGCGTTCCACTTGAATGTCGGCCACAACCGTCTCCTTTGACTGTCTCTACCGGAATGAAAAAACGGTGCGCGAGCTCGTGGCCCGCGCACCGTCGTCGCTTGTCGTCGCGTCCCGCTTACAGGCGTTCGATGATGCCCGCCGCACCCATGCCGGTGCCGACGCACATCGTGACCATCCCGTACTTCAGGTTGCGGCGGCGCAGGCCGTGCACGACGGTCGCCGCGCGGATCGCGCCGGTCGCGCCGAGCGGGTGGCCCAGCGCGATCGCGCCGCCCATCGGGTTGACCTTCGACGGATCGAGGCCGAGGTCGCGCATCACCGCCAGCGATTGCGCGGCGAACGCTTCGTTCAGCTCGATCCAGTCGAGATCGTCCTGCTTCAGGCCGGCGGCCTTCAGCGCGGCCGGAATCGCTTCCTTCGGACCGATGCCCATGATTTCCGGCGGCACGCCGCGCACCGCGAAGCTCACGAAGCGCGCGAGCGGCGTCAGGTTGAATTCCTTGAGCACCTTCTCCGACACGACGAGCAGCGCGCCCGCGCCGTCCGACGTCTGCGAACTGTTGCCGGCCGTGACCGAGCCCTTGTTCGCGAACACCGTGCGCAGCTTCGCGAGGCCTTCGAGCGACGTATCCGCACGCGGACCTTCGTCGAGCTTGATCTCGCGCGTCTTCACGTCGATTTCGCCCGTCGCGAGGTTCGGGAAACGCTCGCTGATCGTGTAGGCGGCGATCTCGTCGTTGAACTCGCCGGCCTGCTGCGCGGCGAGCGCCTTGCGGTGCGACTCGACCGAGAACGCGTCCTGGTCTTCGCGGCTCACCTTCCACTGCTCGGCGACGCGCTCGGCGGTCAGGCCCATCCCGTATGCAATGCCGAAATCTTCATTGCGATCGAAGATGTGCGGCGACATCGACGGCTTGTTGCCCATCATCGGCACCATGCTCATCGATTCGCAGCCGCCCGCGAAGATCGCGTCCGATTCGCCGACGCGGATGCGGTCGGCCGCCATCGCCAGCGCGGTGATGCCCGACGCGCAGAAGCGGTTGACCGTCACGCCGCCGACCGTCTGCGGCAGGCCGGCGAGCAGCGCGCCCATGCGCGCGACGTTCAGGCCCTGCTCGGCTTCCGGAATCGCGCAGCCGATGATCGCGTCCTCGATCACCTTCGTGTCGAGGCCGGGCACCTGCGCGACCGCCGACTTGATCGCGTGGACCAGCAGCTCGTCCGGCCGCGTGTTCTTGAAGACACCGCGCGGGGCCTTGCCGATCGGCGTGCGGCTGGCGGCGACGATGTATGCGTCTTGCAGTTGTTTGCTCATTTCAGACTCCTGTCGACCCGAGCGGGCGCTTCAGCGCCGGCCCGGGCCCCATACAAAGTTATCCGCTCGCTCAGTTACGCACCGGCTTGCCGGTCTGCAACATGCCCATGATCCGTTCCTGCGTCTTCTGCGTGCCGAGCAGCTCGACGAATGCGCGACGCTCCAGCGCGAGCAGCCATTCTTCGTCGACCAGGCTGCCGGCTTCGACGTCGCCGCCGCACACGGCTTCGGCGATGCGGCTCGCGATCAGGTAGTCGTGGTCGCTGATGAAGCGGCCGTCACGCATGTTGACGAGCGATGCCTTGATCGTCGCGATCGCCGAACGGCCTGCAACCGGCACGTCCTTCGCACGCAGCGGTGCGCGGTAGCCGGTGTCGGCCAGCGCACGCGCTTCCTTCTTCGCGGTGTCGAGCAGTTCGAACACGTTGAAGACGATCGTGTCGGACGACTTCACGTAGCCCATCGCACGGGCGTCGTGCGCGGACGCCGACACCTTCGCCATCGCCGCGTTCTCGAACGACTTCGTGACGAACTTCAGGATGTCGGTGGTCGCGTTCGCGGCCGTCGCGGCGTCCGCCGCGCGCAGCGCCGCTTCCTTCAGGCCGCCGCCCGCCGGCACGAGGCCGACGCCCACTTCGACGAGACCGATGTAGCTCTCGACGTGCACGACGCGCTTCGCGCTGTGCAGCATCAGCTCGCACCCGCCGCCGAGCGCGATGCCCGACACGGCCGCGACGACCGGCACGTTCGCGTACTTCACGCGCAGCATGCCTTCCTGGAACTTCTTCACGAACGGCTCGATGCCCTTCGCGCCGCCCATCATGAACGCGGGCATCGCCTCCTCGAGGTTCGCGCCGGCCGAGAACGGGCCGCCCGGCGTGCCGAGCTTCAGCGACGTCGGCTGCCAGATCACCACGCCCTTGTAGTCCTTCTCCGCGAGTTCGATCGCCTGCACGAGGCCGTCGATCACGCTCGGTCCGATCGTGTTCATCTTCGACTTGAACGACACGATCACGACGTCGTCTTCACCGGCGCGGTCGTCGACCCATGCGCGCACCGCGTCGGTCTCGAACAGCGTCTTGCCGTACGTCTTCGGATCGGCACCCGCTTCGCCGAGCAGCGGCGCACGGAATACCTGCTTGCCGTAGACCGCGAGGTCCGAGCGCGGCACGAAGCGCTTCGCGGCCGGCGCCCACGAGCCTTCGGCCGTGTGCACGCCGCCCTTCTCGGCGACCGGGCCTTCGAGCACCCACGACGGCAGCGGCACGTTCGCGAGCGCCTTGCCGGCCGCGATGTCTTCCTGCACCCACTCGGCGACCTGCTTCCAGCCGGCGGCCTGCCAGCCTTCGAACGGACCTTCGTTCCAGCCGAAGCCCCAGCGGATCGCGAGGTCGACGTCGCGCGCGTTGTCGGCGATCGACTCGAGATGCACGCCGATGTAATGGAACACGTCGCGGAAGATCGACCACAGGAACTGGGCGTGCGGATGATCCGTCTCGCGCAGCAGCTTCAGGCGTTCCGCCGGCGGACGCTTCAGGATGCGGCCGACCGTTTCGTCCGCCTTCGCGCCCGAATCGACGTAGGTGCCCGTCTTCGCGTCGAGCACCTTGATCGCCTTGCCTTCCTTCTTGTAGAAGCCGCCGCCCGTCTTCTGGCCGAGCGCGCCCTGCTTCACCAGCTCGGCGAGCACGGCAGGCGTCTGGTAGACCGGGAAGAACGGATCGTCGGCGAGGTTGTCCTGCATCGTCTTGATCACGTGCGCCATCGTGTCGAGGCCGACCACGTCCGCGGTGCGGAACGTCGCCGACTTCGCGCGGCCGAGGCGGCTGCCCGTCAGGTCGTCGACTTCGTCGAAGCGCAGGCCGAACTTCGCGGCCTCGGTGATCACCGCGAGGATCGAGAAGATGCCGACGCGGTTCGCGATGAAGTTTGGCGTGTCCTTCGCGCGCACGACGCCCTTGCCGACGACGCTCGTCAGGAAGGTTTCGAGCTGGTCGAGGATCTCCGGGCGCGTATGCGCGGTCGGAATCAGCTCGACGAGGTGCATGTAGCGCGGCGGGTTGAAGAAGTGCACGCCGCAGAAGCGCGACTTCAGCTCGTCCGAGAAACCTTCGGACAGCTTCGTGATCGACAGGCCCGACGTGTTGGTCGCGAAGATCGCGTGCGAAGCGATGTGCGGCGCGACCTTCTTGTACAGGTCGTGCTTCCAGTCCATCCGCTCGGCGATCGCCTCGATCACGACGTCGCATTCGGCCAGCTTCGCGATGTCGTCTTCGTAGTTCGCCGCTTCGAGGTACTTCGCATCGTCCTTCACGCCGAACGGCGCGGGCGACAGCTTCTTCAGGTTCTCGATCGCCTTCAGCGCGATCGCGTTTTTCGGGCCTTCCTTGGCCGGCAGGTCGAACAGCAGCACCGGCACGCGCGCGTTGATGAGATGCGCGGCGATCTGCGCGCCCATCACGCCGGCGCCCAGCACGGCGACCTTGCGAATCAGGAAATTGCTCACGGGATGTCTCCGGATAGTGTCGTGCAGCGCGGAATGTGAGGGCTGCACGGCGAAGTGAGTACCAGGAACCGTTGCGTCCGGGCGGCGCGCGGCGCGCACCGCCCTGAATCGCGTCAGAACAGCGATTCGTCGACTTCCATCAGCGTCTTCGAACCGGCGCGCGCGGCGCGGATCGTCGATGCCGTTTCAGGCAGCAGACGCGCGAAGTAGAAGCGGGCGGTGGCGAGCTTCGACTTGTAGAACGGATCGCCCGACGCTTCCTTGTCGAGTGCGAGACGCGCCATGCGCGCCCAGAAGTACGAGAACACCAGGTGGCCGACGGTGCGCAGGTACGGCACGGCGGCCGCGCCGACTTCGTCGGGGTTCTGCATCGCCTTCATGCCGATTTCCATCGTCAGCTTCTGCACCTTTTCACCGATGTCGGCGAGCGGGTTGATGAACTCGGCCATCTCCGGCTTCACGCCTTCGGCTTCCGCGAATTCGGTGACGAGCTTGCCGAACTTCTTCAGCTTCGCGCCCATGTCGCCGAGCACCTTGCGGCCCAGCAGGTCGAGCGACTGGATCGAGTTCGTGCCTTCGTAGATCATGTTGATCCGCGCGTCGCGCACGTATTGCTCCATGCCCCACTCGGAGATGAAGCCGTGGCCGCCGTAGATCTGCATCGCGTGGTTGGTCGACTCGAACGCGTTGTCGGTCAGGAACGCCTTGATGATCGGCGTGAGTAGCGCGACGAGGTCGGCCGCTTCCTTGCGCACCGCTTCGTCGGCGTGCGACAGCTCCTTGTCGATCTGCAGCGCGGACCAGTACGTGAATGCGCGCGCGCCTTCCGCGTAGGCCTTCTGCGTGAGCAGCATGCGGCGCACGTCCGGGTGCACGATGATCGGGTCGGCCGGCTTGTCCGGTGCCTTCGGGCCCGTCAGCGAGCGCATCTGCAGGCGCTCCTTCGCGTACGTCAGCGAGTTCTGGTACGCGACTTCCGTGAGGCCGAGGCCCTGCATGCCGACGCCGAGGCGCGCGGCGTTCATCATCACGAACATCGCGTTCAAGCCCTTGTTCGGCTCGCCGACCATCCAGCCCTTCGCGCCGTCGAGGTTCATCACGCACGTCGAGTTGCCGTGGATGCCCATCTTGTGTTCGATCGAGCCGCACTTGATGCCGTTGCGCTCGCCCGGCTCGCCCGCGGCGTCCGGAATGAACTTCGGCACGATGAACAGCGAGATCCCCTTCGTGCCTTGCGGCGCGTCCGGCAGGCGCGCGAGCACGAGGTGGATGATGTTCTTCGACATGTCGTGCTCGCCGCTCGAGATGAAGATCTTCGTGCCGCTGATCGAGTACGAGCCGTCGCCGTTCGGTTCGGCCTTGGTGCGCAGGATGCCGAGGTCGGTGCCGCAGTGCGGCTCGGTCAGGCACATCGTGCCCGTCCATTCGCCCGACACGAGCTTCGGCAGATATTGCTGCTGCAGTTCCGGCGCGCCGTGCGCGTGCAGGCATTCGTACGCGCCGTGCGACAGGCCCGGATACATCGTCCACGCCTGGTTCGCCGAGTTCAGCATTTCGTAGAGTGCGTTGTTCACGAACGCGGGCAGGCCCTGGCCGCCGTAGTCCGGATCGCAGCCGAGCGCCGGCCAGCCGGCCTCGACGTATTGCTGATACGCTTCCTTGAAGCCGGTCGGGGTCTTCACGACGCCGTCGCCTTCATACGTGCAGCCTTCGCGGTCGCCGACCTGGTTCAGCGGGAACAGTACCTCGGAGCAGAACTTGCCCGCTTCCTCGAGGACCTGGTTGATCGTGTCGGCGTCGAGGTCCGCATGCTTGGGCATTTGCTTGACTTCGGCTTCGACGTTCAGAAGCTCGTGCAACACGAATTGCATGTCGCGCAGCGGCGCGGCGTACTGTCCCATGACTCTCTCCAAAGGTGGGCAAAACGGCTCGAGCTCCTGGCGGGCGGGTCACGCGCCGCTAACGGCTCTCGCTCTGATACGAAACAATCGTCTTTTCCAGCGCGGCCCACGTGAGGCGCACGGCGTCCGGCGAATGCAGGAAGCGTGCGTCGTGATGCAGGCCGAGCGTGAAGCTGTACAACTCGAAGAGCATCAGTTCCGGATCCGTGTCCGTGCGCAGATGCCCTTCTTCCATCGCCTGCGAAATGGCGCGCAGCAACGCGGCACGCCAGGCGGTCACGCTCGCGATCAACTGCTCGCGCACGGGGCTGTCCGGCCGGTCGTCGTACTCCACTGCGCCGCTGATGTAGATGCACCCGGTCGTCACCTCCTGGATGCGCTTCTCGATCCAGCGCGCCAGCATCGCCCGAAGACGCGGCAGACCGCGCGACTCGCGCAGGCTCGGAAAGAACACCTCGTTTTCGAAACGATGGTGGTACTCGCGGACGACCTCGACCTGCAGGTCTTCGCGCGATCCGAAGTGCGCGAACACGCCGCTCTTGCTCATCTGCATGCGCTCGGCCAGCAGGCCGATCGTCAGCCCCTCCAGCCCGTCACGGCTGGCGAGGTCCAAAGCAGCTTCAAGTATCGCGGCACGCGTCTGTTCGCCTTTTCGCATAGCTATTTCTGTAACCGTTCGGGGGTTCGAATAAAATCGAACGGCCGTACTATTATTGAGTGCGGCCGCTCGCGAAACAAGGAAATTATTAGAAACCGGTGTCTAACCGAGCCGCTATTTTGCGCGATTCCGGCGGGACCGGAGCGGCTTTTCCGCACGAACGTGCGGACAGATTTTTTGAAGCGAATACTTAGTCGGCGTCAGTCGTAACCGCCGACCGTCAGCGCCTTCATCACGACACGGTAGGTCGTGTACGCGAGCCAGTTCAGCAGCCGCTCGACGCGCGGGCGCGCCGCGTAGTGCGCGGCATCGATCTCCCGGCCTTCGGCGAACGCGGTGGCGATCGCGTCGCGCAACTGGTTCGTCACTGCATCGTAGCGCACCAGCACGACGTTCGCTTCATTGTTCAGCATCAGGCTCAGCGCGTCCAGATTCGACGAGCCGACCGTCGCCCAGTTGTCGTCGATCACGGCGACCTTGCCGTGCAGGATCGTCTTGTCGTATTCGGCGACGCGCACGCCCGCGCGCAGCAGCGTGTGATAGAGGAACGGTACGGCCGTATCGAGCGCCGCGAATTCCTTGCGGCCGATCAGCACCTGCACGTCGACACCCCGCCGCGCCGCGCCCGTCAGCGCGCGACGCAGCTTGCGGCCCGGCATGAAATACGGATTCGCGAGCAGGATCCGCTGGCGCGCCTGGCCGATTGCCGCGAGATAGGCCTTCTCGATCGCGCGGCGGTTCACGACGTTGTCGCGCGCGACGAACGCGACGCTCGGCTCCGTCACGACCCGCAGCGCGCCGGCCTTGATCCACCGGTGGCTGCGCATCCAGCGCCGGAACATGTCCGGGAACGCTTCGCCGCCGTGCAGCCCGGCCGCGTACTGCGCGTACGGCTTGTGGCCGAACTGGATCCGGTGCCATTGCAGCTCGAACGCGGCACGCACGTCGGACACCGCGGGCCCGGCCATCTCGACCGCGAAATCCCAGCGCGGGAACGGCAGCGTCGCGCTGCCCTGCGTGTAGTCGTCGACGATGTTGATGCCGCCGCAGAACGCGACCGCATGATCGATCACCGCGAGCTTGCGGTGCGTGCGCGAGAAGCCGAAGCGGCCGAACAGGAAACGGTTGTAGATGCAGTGCTCGACGCCGGACTCGGCCCACGTGTCGAACAGCGGCAGGCGTGCGGTGCCGATACCGTCGGTGATCACCCGCACGCGCACGCCGCGCTGCGCCGCGCGGATCAGCGCGTCCGACACCGGGCGGCCGGCCGCGTCGTCGCAGAAGATGTAGGTTTCGAGCATCACCTGCTCGCGGGCGGCGTCGATCCGCTCGATCAGCGCGTGGAAGAATTCGCCGCCGGTTTCGCACAGCCGCACCGTGTTGCCGGCCGTAAACGCGAGCCGCGACGCGGAGCCGCGCTCCTGCAGAAACATCTGCCGCAATTGCGCGAAGCGCTTGCGGGTCTCCGCATTCATGCGGACGAGCCGTGCGGCGCACGCGCGAGGGCCACGCGCGCGGGCAATTGCAGGATCGCCTCGGCGTTCGACGGCGAGAAGCAGCGAGCGGCCGCCTCGCGGAACGGCAGCCACGCATGGTCGACATGCTCGCGCGGCGACAGCGTCACGTCGACGCGATGCGGCACGCACAGGCCGAACCAGTGCTCGACGTTGCGCGTGACGCCCGGCGCATAGCGATGCAGGTATTGCGGATAGATCGTGTATTCGATCCGGTGGTGCCAGTCGACGAGCGCGCTGGCCGGCACGTCCGGCGTGCCGACCGCGATGCCGGTTTCCTCGGCCACTTCGCGCGCGGCGGTGAGCGCGAGCGGCTCGTCGAGCGCGTCCTTCGAGCCGGTGACCGATTGCCAGAAATCGGGCTGGTCGGCACGCTTGATCACGAGCACATCGAGGTCGGGCGTGTAGATCACGACGAGAACGGATTCGGGGATTTTCGGCGGCTTCGTCATCTTTGTTTCATGCGGCACAGGGCCGTGCGCCGGGCCTGCGCCCGAACGTGCGGCAAGTGCTGCGACTGTACCGCAAAAAATGAAAAAGGCGCATCACTGCGCCTTTTTCATGGGCGTCGTGTGCGCGTGACCACGCACACGACCGGGGCGAGAAGCGCGTTACGCCTTCGGCTGCTCCGGCTGACGCAGACGGATGTGCAACTCGCGCAGCTGACGCTCGTCGACCGGGCTCGGCGCCTGCGTGAGCAGATCCTGCGCACGCTGCGTCTTCGGGAACGCGATCACGTCGCGGATCGAATCGGCGCCGGCCATCATCGTGACGATGCGGTCGAGACCGAACGCGATACCGCCGTGCGGCGGCGCGCCGTACTGCAGCGCGTCCAGCAGGAAGCCGAACTTCGCCTGCGCTTCTTCCGCGCCGATCTTCAGCGCGCGGAACACCTTGCTCTGGACTTCCTCGCGGTGGATACGCACCGAGCCGCCGCCGATTTCCCAGCCGTTCAGCACCATGTCGTACGCCTTCGCGAGGCAGCGGCCCGGGTCGGTCTCGAGGTACTCGAGGTGCTCGTCCTTCGGGCTCGTGAACGGATGGTGCGCGGCGACGTAGCGTGCATCTTCGTCGTCGTATTCGAACATCGGGAAGTCGACGACCCACAGCGGCTTCCAGCCGGCCTGGACGAGACCGTTCGCCTTGCCGAATTCCGAATGGCCGATCTTCAGGCGCAGCGCGCCGAGGCTGTCGTTGACGACCTTCGCGCGATCGGCCGCGAAGAAGATGATGTCGCCGTCTTCGGCGCCGGTGCGCTCGAGGATCGCCGCGATCGATGCATCGTGCAGGTTCTTGACGATCGGGCTCTGCAGGCCGTCGCGGCCCTTCGCCTTCTCGTTGACCTTGATCCACGCGAGGCCCTTCGCGCCGTAGATGCGCACGAATTCCGTGTAGCCGTCGATGTCGCCGCGCGACAGCTCGCCGCCCTTCGGCACGCGCAGCGCCGCAACCCGGCCGTCCTTCGCGTTGGCCGGCGTGCTGAACACCTTGAAGTCGACATCCTTCATCGCGTCGGTCAATTCGGTGAATTCGAGCTGCACGCGCAGGTCCGGCTTGTCCGAACCGAAACGCGCCATCGCTTCCGAGTACGGCATCACCGGGAATTTCGCGTCGAGCTCGACGTCGATCGTCGTCTTGAAGATGTGACGGATCATGTCTTCGAACAGGTCACGGATTTCCTGCTCGCCGAGGAACGACGTCTCGCAGTCGATCTGCGTGAATTCCGGCTGACGGTCCGCGCGGAGGTCTTCGTCGCGGAAGCACTTGGTGATCTGGTAGTAACGGTCGAAGTTCGCGACCATCAGCAGCTGCTTGAACAGCTGCGGCGACTGCGGCAGCGCGAAGAACTGGCCCGCGTTCACGCGCGACGGCACGAGGTAGTCGCGCGCGCCTTCCGGCGTGCTCTTCGTCAGCATCGGCGTCTCGATGTCGATGAAGCCCTGCTCGTCGAGGTACTTGCGCGCCTCGATCGCGACGCGGTAGCGCAGGCGCAGGTTGTGCTGCATCTGCGGGCGGCGCAGGTCGAGCACGCGGTGCGTGAGACGCGTCGTTTCCGACAGGTTGTCGTCGTCGAGCTGGAACGGCGGCGTGACCGACGCGTTCAGCACGTTCAGTTCGTGGCACAGCACTTCGATCTTGCCGCTCTTCAGGCCGGCGTTGACCGTGCCTTCCGGACGGTTGCGCACGAGGCCCTTGATCTGCACGCAGAACTCGTTGCGCACGCCTTCGGCGGTCGCGAACATCTCGGCGCGATCCGGGTCGCACACCACTTGCACGAGGCCTTCACGATCGCGCAGGTCGATGAAGATCACACCGCCGTGATCGCGGCGGCGCTGCACCCAGCCGCACAGCGACACGGTTTGGCCCAGCAGGTGTTCGGTCACGAGACCGCAGTATTCAGTACGCATCGACATGATGTTTGCTTTCGTTCGGTTTGATCAACGGGCGCCGCAACGCGCGGCCCGGGCGATGATTCTTTACTTACAGCGGCGGCTCGACGGGACGGCGGGCGGGCGCCGGAGCCGGCGCCGAAGGCGCCACGACGCCCATCGAGACGATGTACTTGAGCGCGGCATCGACCGACATGTCGAGTTCGATGACTTCGCTCTTCGGCAGCATCAGGAAGAAGCCCGACGTCGGGTTCGGCGTCGTGGGCACGTACACGCTCACGTACTCTTCCGTCAGATGGTTGACCACGTCGCCGCCGGGCGTGCCGGTCAGAAACGCGATCGTATACGAGCCGCGGCGCGGGTATTCGATCAGCAGCGCCTTGCGGAATGCATTGCCGCTGCTCGACAGCAGCGTGTCGGACACCTGCTTGACGCTCGTGTAGATCGGCCCGACGACCGGGATGTGACGCACGACCGCGTTCCACCACGTGACGAGCTTCTGGCCGATGAAGTTCTGCGTGGCCAGCCCGACGACGAAGATGAACGCGAGCGTCAGCACCGCGCCGATCCCCGGCAGATGGAAGCCGAGCATCCGCTCGGGCTGCCACGATTCGGGCAGCAGGAGCAGCGTCTGGTCCATCGTGCCGATGATGAGGCCGAGCACCCACAGCGTGATCGCGAGCGGGACGAGAACCAGCAGGCCGGTCAGGAACACCGTTTTCAGGGTCGTCTTTTTCATCATCTGCCGTCAATGAACCGCGCCGGCGGCGCGGGTTGGTCGCGACCCGGACGGGCCGCGACGGTCAACTACCGGCGGCGGGCGCTGCGGCCGGAGCCGGCGCGGCGCTCGTCGTCGAGGTACTGCCCGAACTGCTCGCCGCAGCCGGCGCGGCCGCGGCGGGTGCGGCTTCAGCCGCCGGTGCGGCCGGCGCCGCGTCGCCCGACGCCGTCGCCGGCGCGCTGGTGCCGCCCGAGCCGCCGCGGAAATCGGTGACATACCACCCCGAGCCCTTCAGCTGGAAACCGGCGGCGGTCACCTGTTTGCGAAAAGCATCCTTCCCGCATTCAGGGCATTGCGACAGCGGCGCGTCGCTCATCTTCTGGAGCACGTCCTTCGCGAAACCGCACGCTTCGCATCGATAGGCGTAGATCGGCATGATATTTTTCCCGCAGAAACTGGAAACGGCTTGCAAAACCTTGAATTATAGCCGAAACCCTGGCGCGCTCCGGCAATGGCCGCGACGCCCGCGCATCAGCGGCGACGCCACGTGAGCCAGCGCTCGTGCCCGTCGAACACGGCCAGCGAATCGGTCACGGGCAAATCCTCGACCAGCTCGAAGTGCGGCGCGAGCAGCGCATCGAGTTCCGCGCGCTCGATCCCGAACGGCGGCCCCTTCGGTTTCGCCACCACGAAGAAATAGCCGGCCAGCAATCCGCCCGCGGGCAGCAGCTCGGCCATGCGCGCCGCATAGTCGGCACGCAGGCTCGGCGGCAACGCGCACAGGAACGCACGCTCGTACACCCACTGCACGTCGAACGGCGGCCGGTACTGGAAAAAATCGGCCTGCTCGACGACGTCCGCATGCGCGCCGAGCTGCGCCTTCGCCGCAGCGACCGCCTGCGCGGCGAAATCGATCGCCCGCACCGGCCAGCCGGCCTGCGCGAGCCAGCCGGCCTCCTGCGCGCTGCCGCAGCCGGGAATCAGCACCGCGCGCGGCGCCAGCCGCTGCGCGAACACGCGAAAGCCGTCCGGCACGCCGCCGAATTCCCACGGCGTCACGCCGCGCTCGAAGCGCTCGTTCCAGAACGACGCGCTGCCCGGGTCGCGTGTCGCGAAATCGGTGGCCGACGGTGCGGCCGGTTGCTTCGGATCGGACATCGCCGTGCTCCTTTCGATCAAGCGCCGTACGCGAGCGCGAGCAGCACGCGCGCGACGAGCGCCCCGACGCCGACGGCCAGGCCGAAGATCAGCAACGCCTGCAGCAGCCGGTTCGTCCGCTTCTGCTCGACGAGGACCTGACGCATCAGTTCCTCGCTCGCGGCGCGCGGCGCATCGTGGCGCGCGGCCAGCGCATGGTGGATCAGGCGCGGCAGTTGCGGCAGCGTCTTGCTCCACTGCGGCGCCTCGACCTTGAACCGCTCGTACCAGCCGCGCAGGCCAATCTGCTCGGTCATCCAGCGCTCGAGATACGGCTTCGCGGTCTTCCACAGGTCGAGTTCGGGATCGAGCGAGCGGCCGAGCCCTTCGACGTTCAGCATCGTCTTCTGCAGCAGCACGAGCTGCGGCTGGATCTCGACGTTGAAGCGGCGCGACGTCGAAAACAGGCGCATCAGCACCTGGCCGAGCGAGATGTCCTTCAGCGCGCGGTCGAAATACGGCTCGCACACCGCGCGGATCGCGCTTTCGAGCTCCTCGACGCGGGTCTCCGGCGGCACCCAGCCCGATTCGAGGTGGAGCGTCGCGACACGGTGGTAGTCGCGCTTGAAGAACGCGAGGAAGTTCTGCGCGAGGTAGTTCTTGTCGAAATCGGACAGCGCGCCGACGATCCCGAAATCGAGCGCGATATAGCGGCCGAACGTGTTCGGGTCGAGGCTCACCTGGATGTTGCCGGGGTGCATGTCCGCGTGGAAGAAGCCGTCGCGGAACACCTGCGTGAAGAATATCTCGACGCCTTCGCGCGCGAGCTTCTTGATGTCGACGCCGGCCGAGCGCAGCGTCTCAACCTGGCTGATCGGCACGCCGGTCATGCGCTCCATCACGAGCACCTGCGACGTCGAGAAATCCCAGAACATCTCGGGCACGAGCAGCAGGTCGAGGCCCGCGAAGTTGCGGCGCAGCTGGCTGCCGTTGGCGGCCTCGCGCATCAGGTCGAGCTCGTCGTGCAGGTACTTGTCGAATTCGGCGACGACCTCGCGTGGCTTCAGGCGCCGGCCGTCGGCCCACATGCGTTCCGTCCACGTCGCGATGTCGCGCATCAGCGCGAGGTCGGAATCGATCACCGGCAGCATGTTCGGCCGCAGCACCTTGACGGCGACGGCCTTGCCCGCGTGCACGCCCTGCTTCAGCTTCGCGAAGTGCACCTGCGCGATCGACGCGCTCGCGATCGGCTCGCGCTCGAATTCGTCGAACAGCTCGTCGACCGGCGCGCCGAGCGACTTCTCGATGATCGCGATCGCGACGGCCGAATCGAACGGCGGCACCTGGTCCTGCAGCTTCGCGAGTTCGTTCGCGAAATCGACCGACAGCAGGTCGCGGCGCGTCGACAGCACCTGGCCGAACTTCACGAAGATCGGGCCCAGGCTTTCGAGCGCGTGACGCAACCGCACGGCCGGCGGATCGGAGAAGCGGCGACCGATCGTCGTGATCCGCAGCAGCAGCTTCACCCGCCGGTCGTCGATCCGGGACAGCATCACTTCGTCGAGGCCAAAGCGGATGACGGTGTAGACAATCTTGATGAAACGGAAAATGCGCATGCCCTGCGGCCCTCAGTGCGCGCCGCGCGGGCCGGAGCCCGTGCGCGCGCCGATTTTTTGTTCGAGTCGCTCGACCCGCTTTTCGACCCGCGCGAGCGCATCGCGTGCGCGCGCCAGCTCGGCGTCGAAGCCGCCGAGCGACGTGCGCCGGACGACTTGCGGGTTCTCGTCGAGCCAGTATTCGGCGACGGAATCGAGCACATTGCGGCCGGTGCGGCGTGCGCGCGCGCCGGCGTCGCGCACGACCGTCGCGATCCGGTACGCCGCCGCGTCGCCGACCAGCTTCGCGAGATCTTCTTCCGGTTCCCAGCGCAGGTGCTCGGCCAGCTTCGCGATCTGCGTCGCGAATTCCGCGTCGCCTTCGATCTTCACGTGCTTCATCACGGCCGCCTGGCCGCCCTGCAGGAACGCGGCGACCGTGTCGCCGGCGAGCGCGATCGACACGTCGACCTGTTGCGCATCGTGCGCGTCGACGGCCGACAGATAACCGTCGGGCTGCACCAGCAGCGTGAGCGTGACGGGAGGCACGTCGATCCGGGCAGTCTTGCCCGCATAGGGAATCAGGCGGTCGCGTGCCCACGATTCGCGCGCGAGCAGGTGATTGACGGCAGCAGCAAAAGGCTTGGCGGCAAAGGTCATCGGGCTGGGAAAGAAAAAACCCGCGCAGGCCGGGCGCCCACGCGGGTTTCTATTGTAACGTCGGATCGATGGCGGACCGTGCCTGACCGTACACCCGGGCGGCAAGCGGTCGCAGTGCGGCGGCCGTCGCCCGGGTGCCCGGCGGCGCGGGCCGCCGGCCACGCTCAGTGCGTGTTGATCTGCTGGATACCCGCGAGCAGCCAGCCTTGGCTGCCCGACTTCGACAGGTTCCACACCTCGTCGAACGGCGCCGCCGACGTATTCGCCGATTCGCGGATCAGGCCGTGGAAGCGCACGCTCGCCGACTGCTCGATGCCGCGATCCTCGATCGCGACCAGTTCCGCGTCGAGCTGTACGACGTCGGTCTGGTTCGCGTCGTTGCCGCGCGAATCGAGGTCGATCTTGATCTCGGCGAACATTTCGGGCGTCGTGAACTCGCGGATGTCGGCCAGGTTGCCCTGGTCCCACGCGGCCTGCAGGCGCACGAAATAGACTTTCGCGCTGCGCAGGAACGCTTCGGTGTCGAAGCCGGCCGGCACCTGCAGGGGCGCCGCTGCCGCCGCAGCCGCGCCGGCGGCCGCCGCACCGCCGCCGAACACGCCCTGCGCTTCGTTCGCATAGCTGCTGCCGCTGCCCGCGTAGTTGCTGCCGGCATTGCCTTGCTGGAACGACGGGCTTTGCGAGTAGCCGCCCGACGACGATGCGGCGCCGCCGACCGAATACGCCGGCTCCTGCGGGCGACGGCGGTTCATGAACTTGCGGATCAGCCAGATGCCGACCATCGCGAGCAACGCAATCACGATGACGTTCGCCATCATGCTCGCGAATGCGCCGCCGAGACCGAAGTGCGACAGCAGCGCCGCGATACCGAGACCGGCCGCGAGGCCGGCGATCGGCCCGAGCCAGCGCGAGCGGTTGGGCTGCGCGGCCGGCGTGGGGGCAGCCGGGTTCGTGCGCTGCGCCTGCGACGGCGCGGCCTGCTGCATCGGCTGTTGCGCAGGCGGCGTGGCCTGGCGCTGCGTGACGGTGGAATTCTGGCGGCCGATGCTGCGCCCGCCGCCCATGCGCTTGGCTTCAGCGTCGAGCGATGCGAACGTGCCGGCCGTGAGCAGGCCGACCATCAGCAGCGTGCCGACCCGTCGAGCCCACGGCTTCGACGGCTTGCTACGGTTGAACAACGAACGCGTTTCGGACATCAGCTTCTCCAGATGTAAGGCGAATGTATGGAAAGAACCCCTTAGTACTTGGTCCCTAGGTGTAAAGCTACCACGCCACCTGACAAATTGTAATATTTGACGGCATCGAGGCCCGCTTGTTCCATCATCGTCTTCAGCGTGTCCTGATCGGGGTGCATCCGGATAGATTCAGCAAGATACCGATAACTTTCGGCATCTTTCGCGAACTTGTCGCCAAGCCACGGTAATACTTTGAAAGAATACAGATCGTACGCTTTTTTCAGCGGATCCCAGACTTTCGAGAATTCCAGCACCATCACGCGACCGCCGGGCTTCGTCACGCGGCGCATCTCGGCCAGTGCGGCATCCTTGTGCGTCATGTTGCGCAGCCCGAACGCGACCGTGACCACGTCGAAGTAGTTGTCCGGGAAGGGAATTTTCTCGGCGTCGCACAGCAGCGACGGCGTCACGACGCCCTTGTCGAGCAGCCGGTCGCGGCCCACGCGCAGCATCGATTCGTTGATGTCGGTATGCCAGACCTCGCCCGTCGGCCCGGCCGCCTTCGCGAACGACTTCGTCAGGTCGCCGGTGCCGGCCGCGATGTCGAGCACCTTGAAGCCGGGGCGCACGTTCGCCTGCGCGATCGTGAACGCCTTCCACGCGCGGTGCATGCCCGCCGACATCAGGTCGTTCATCAGATCGTAGTTGCTCGCGACCGAATGAAACACGCCCGCCACTTTCTTCGCTTTTTCGTTTTCCTCGACGCTCTCGAAGCCGAAGTGGGTTTTGCTCATCGCGTTGATCCTCAGTAAATGGCAAGACGGCGCCGAGCGGGCGCCGTCGATTTCAGTGGCAGTGGCCGTGCGGCGCGCCGGCCGCCTGCATCGGCGCGTCGCGCTCGACGCCCGCCGCCTTCAGTTTGTCGAAATAGTCACGCCACAGCGCGTCCTGCTGCGTCGCCAGCTCGTACAGCAGGTCCCACGAGTAGATCCCGGTCGAATGGCCGTCGGAGAACGTCGGCTGCAGCGCGTAGTTGCCGACGCCCTCGAGCGCGGTGATCGTCACTTCGCGCTTGCCGGTCTGCAACGTTTCCTGGCCGGGCCCGTGGCCGCGCACCTCGGCCGACGGCGAATAGACGCGCATCAGCTCGAACGGAATCCGGTAACTCTCGCCGTTCGGGTACTGCAATTCGAGCACGCGCGACACCGCGTGCACGACGACGCCGGACGGAATCGGCGTCGTGGAAGTCAAACCGCTCATGCTTGCCTCGAATCGGTCATGCGTTGAATTTCCTCGCGCACCGCATTGTGCAGCAGCGAGGCCTGCGCCGCGCGCGAACGCAGCAGCGCCTCGGACACGCTGCGCTGGCGCGGCGCCCACACGGGCTGCGGAAAATGGGCGTCGTTGGAAAAGCGCGGAATCACGTGCCAGTGCACGTGCGGCACCATGTTGCCGAGGCTCGCGAGATTCACCTTGTTCGGCTGCATCACGCGGCGCACGGCCCGCTCGACCGCGTAGACCACGCGCATCAGATGTGCCCGCTCGGGCTCGCCGAGATCGGAGAACTCGGCCACGTGCGCGGCCCAGATGACCCGGCAGAAGCCCGGATACTCGTGCTCGCCGGTGGCAAGCACGACGCGCAGCGCATCGTCCTGCCAGAGCACCTCGCCGCCGTCTTCACGGCAAAACACGCATTCCATCGTCGCTCCCATGTGGACGGGCGCCGGCATGCCGCGCCGGCGCCCGCTCATTCCCGGCCCGGTCGGGCGCTCGTCATGCCCGCATTAGACCAGCACGCGCTCGATCCCGCCATGGTTCGCGCGTGCGACATAATCGGCCATCCAGTTCTCGCCGAGCACCTGACGCGCGATTTCGACCACGATGTAGTCGGCTTCGAGGTTCGCGTCCTCGCTGTAGCGCGACAGGCCCTGCAGGCACGACGGGCAGCTCGTCAGGATCTTCACGTCCGGGCCGTTCGCGGCCGCGGCGGCCGGCGCCGGCGCGTCGCCCGCGACCACCGGAATCGCGCGCAGCTTCGCGGCGCCCTTGCGGATCTCTTCCTCCTTGCGGAAGCGGACCTGCGTCGAGATGTCCGGCCGTGTGACCGCCAGCGTGCCCGATTCGCCGCAGCAGCGATCGTTCTTCTCGATCTTGTAGCCGTCCTTCTCCGAACCCATCAGCTCGTTGACCAGCTTCACCGGGTCGATCGTCTTGATCGGCGTGTGGCACGGGTCGTGATACATGTAGCGCGTGCCCGTCACGCCGTCGAGCTTCATCCCCTTCTCGAGCAGGAACTCGTGGATGTCGATGATCCGGCAGCCCGGGAAGATCTTGTCGAATTCGTAACCCGCGAGCTGGTCGTAGCAGGTGCCGCACGACACGACGACCGTCTTGATGTCGAGGTAGTTCAGCGTGTTCGCGACGCGGTGGAACAGCACGCGGTTGTCCGTGACGATCTTCTCGGCCTTGTCGTACTGGCCCGAACCGCGCTGCGGATAGCCGCAGCACAGGTAGCCCGGCGGCAGCACCGTCTGCACGCCCGCTTCCCACAGCATCGCCTGCGTGGCCAGCCCGACCTGCGAGAACAGGCGCTCGGAGCCGCAGCCCGGGAAGTAGAACACCGCCTCCGAATCGACGGTCGTCGACTTCGGGTTGCGGATGATCGGCACGATCTTGTTGTCCTCGATGTCCAGCAGCGCGCGCGCCGTCTTCTTCGGCAGGTTGCCCGGCATCTTCTTGTTGACGAAGTGGATCACCTGCTCGACCACCGGCGGCTTGCCGGTCGTCGCGGGCGGGTGCTGCGTCTGCTTCGTCACGACCTTCTTCAGCATGTCGTTCGCGAAGCGCTGTACCTTGTAGCCGACGCCCATCATCACGCCGCGCGCGACATTGATCGTCTGCGGATTGGTCGCGTTCAGGAAGAACATGCCCGCCGCGTTGCCGGCGTTGAACTTCTTCTTGCCCATCTTGCGCAACAGGTTGCGCATGTTCATCGTGACGTCGCCGAAATCGATCTTCACCGGGCATGGCGTCGCGCACTTGTGGCACACCGTGCAGTGGTCGGCCACGTCGTTGAACTCGTCCCAGTGCTTGATCGACACGCCGCGGCGCGTCTGTTCTTCGTACAGGAACGCCTCGACCAGCAGCGACGTCGCGAGGATCTTGTTGCGCGGGCTGTACAGCAGGTTCGCGCGCGGCACGTGGGTCGCGCACACCGGCTTGCACTTGCCGCAGCGCAGGCAGTCCTTCACCGAATCGGCGATCGCGCCGATGTCGGACTGCTGCATGATCAGCGATTCGTAGCCCATCAGCCCGAAGCTGGGCGTGTACGCGTTGCGCAGGTCGGCGCCGTCGAGCAGCTTGCCCTTGTTGAAGCGGCCGTTCGGGTCGACGCGCTGCTTGTACGCGCGGAATTCGGCGATCTCGTCGTCGGTCAGGAATTCGAGCTTCGTGATGCCGATCCCGTGTTCGCCGGAAATCACGCCGTCGAGCGAGCGCGCGAGCGTCATGATGCGGGCGACCGACGCGTGCGCGTCCTGCAGCATCTCGTAGTTGTCGGAGTTGACCGGGATGTTGGTGTGGACGTTGCCGTCGCCCGCGTGCATGTGCAGCGCGACGAACACGCGGCCGCGCAGCACGCGCTTGTGGATCGCCTGCGCCTCGTCGAGGATCTGCTTGAATGCGCCGCCGTTGAAGATCGCGCGCAGCTCCGCGCGGATTTCCTGCTTCCACGAGATGCGGACCGTGCGGTCCTGCGTGATGTGGAACACGGTCGCGCCCGGCTGTTCGTCCGCACGATCCGCGAACTTCTCGGCGAGCGCCTCGTAGCCGAGCTGCACCAGGTAGTGCTGCGCCTCGCGCAGCGGCTGGTCGAGCCGGTCGCGCACGAATTCCCAGCGCGCGCGCACGCGCTTGAGCAGTTCCAGCGCCTGCTGGACGCGATCCTCGAGCAGTTCCGCGCTCGGGATCTCGTTCGCGTCGTCGGTCTTGCCGAGCGGCAGGTTGCCGCCGCGGAAGAACGCTTCGAGCGCGTCGACCAGCTGCAGCTTGTTCTTCAGCGACAGCTCGATGTTGATCCGCTCGATGCCGTCGGTGTACTCGCCCATCCGGTTCAGCGGGATGACGACGTCCTCGTTGATCTTGAACGCGTTCGTGTGCTTCGCGATCGCGGCCGTGCGGCTGCGGTCGAGCCAGAAGCGCTTGCGCGCCTCCGCGCTGACCGCGACGAAGCCTTCGCCGCTCTTGCCGTTCGCCATCCGGATCACTTCGGACGTCGCGTGCGCGACCGCGTCGGCGTCGTCGCCGACGATGTCGCCGATCAGCACCATCTTCGGGAATGCGTTGCGCTTGCTCTTGGTCGCGTAGCCGACCGCGCGCAGGTAGCGCTCGTCGAGGTGCTCGAGGCCCGCGAGGATCGCGCCGCCCTGCTTCGACGTCTCGAACAGGTAATCCTTGATCTCGACGATGCTCGGGATCGCCTCGCGCGCCTGGCCGAAGAATTCGAGGCAGACGGTGCGCGTGTGCGCGGGCATCTTGTGCAGCACCCAGCGCGCGGACGTGATGAGCCCGTCGCAGCCTTCCTTCTGCACGCCCGGCAGGCCGGCGAGGAACTTGTCGGTCACGTCCTTGCCGAGCCCTTCCTTGCGGAACCGGCGGCCTTCGATCTCGAGCATCTCGCTCTTGAGCAGCTTCTCGCCCGGCGCATACGCGCCGTCGAACCACTTCAGCTCGAAGCGCGCGACCGCGATGTCGTGGATCTTGCCCTGGTTGTGCTCGTGGCGCGTGACTTCGAGCCAGTTGCCGTCCGGGTCGACCATCCGCCACCAGGCCAGGTTGTCGAGCGCGGTGCCCCACAGCACGGCCTTCTTGCCGCCCGCGTTCATCGCGACGTTGCCGCCGATGCACGAGGCGTCGAGCGACGTCGGATCGACCGCGAACACGTAGCCGGCCGCCTCGGCCGCTTCCGTCACGCGGCGCGTGACGACGCCCGCGCCGGAGAAGATCGTCGGCACCTTGTGCGCGACGCCGGGCAGCTCGGTCAGCTCGACCGCGCCCAGTTGTTCGAGCTTTTCGGTGTTGATCACCGCGGAGAACGGCGTGAGCGGCACCGCGCCGCCCGTGTAGCCGGTGCCGCCGCCACGCGGGATCACGGTCAGGCCGAGCTCGAAGCACGCCTTGATCAGGCCGGCGATCTCGGCTTCGGTATCGGGCGTCAGCACGACGAACGGGTATTCGACGCGCCAGTCGGTCGCGTCGGTCACGTGCGACACGCGCGACAGCCCGTCGAAGCGGATGTTGTCCTTCTGCGTGCAGCGGCCGAGCGCCTTGGTCGCGCGGCGGCGCAGCTCGGCCATCTTGTCGAATTCGTCCGCGAACTCGTTGACCGCACGCTGCGCGGCGGTCTCGAGCATCTCGACGCGCGACGCGCGCTCGCGGCCCGCGTCGTCGCGATGCTCGGTGAGATCCGCGCTGCGGCGCTTGCCGATCTCGGTCAGACGGTGGTTCAGCGCCTCGATCAGCAGCGCGCGGCGCTTCGGGTTGTCGAGCAGGTCGTCCTGCAGGTACGGGTTGCGACGCACGACCCAGATGTCGCCGAGCACTTCATACAGCATCCGCGCCGAGCGGCCCGTACGGCGCTCGGCGCGCAGCTCGTCGAGCACCGACCACGCCTCTTCGCCGAGCAGGCGGATCACGATCTCGCGATCCGAGAAGGACGTGTAGTTGTAGGGAATCTCGCGCAGGCGGGGCGCGGGGTCGGCGGCGACGGCGGCGGCCGCGCCATGCGGATCGAAAACTTGTGGTGCGTTCATGTTCGGACGACTCGGAGGGCCGATACACCGTGCACGGGCGTCGGCAAGCGCGTGGGCGCAATCTTGGGGAAATCTGTTCTGTTACCAGGCGCGCGGCTGTCCTTCATGGGGCCGGAGCGGGCGACTCGCCCCTCCTGGCCGGCGACAGGGCCTGGCGGCACTCGGGATCATCAGCACGATCGCGCGCGGCGCGCATGCCGTTCGGCCGCGGGGCTGGCTGCGCGCGGCGTCGGCTTCAACGGTGCGATCCGAGGGTGCCTCTGCATCTTCCGAATCCTTGATTCAAAACGGAATTCTAACCCATGATCGGGCGGTCCGTGACACGCCGGACAGGTCGTGGGGCTATCGCCGCGAGCCGCGCCGGGCGGGGCTCGGCGCGGTTTCATGCGATCATTCGCCGTCCGTCCGGTCGGTAACCACGCGGTTAAGCCGATAAAAAACGGCGCCCGGCGGCGCGCCTCCCCTGCCGGCACGCCCACCCGGCCGCCCGCAGCCGCCCGCCCGGCATGCCGCTTGCGTACGGGCGGACCCTTGGCGCTATCATTGACCCTTTACCGTCTGCATCCGCACTGCACGCGAGCGCCCATGGCATCCCACGATTACCTGAAGAAAATCCTCACCGCGCGCGTCTACGACGTCGCGATCGAGACGGAACTCGAACCCGCCCGCAACCTGTCGGCCCGGCTGCGCAACGCCGTTTACCTGAAGCGCGAGGACAACCAGCCGGTGTTCTCGTTCAAGCTGCGCGGCGCGTACAACAAGATGGCGCACATTCCGACGGATGCGCTCGCGCGCGGCGTGATTACGGCGTCGGCCGGCAACCACGCGCAGGGTGTCGCGTTCTCGGCGGCCCGGATGGGCATCAAGGCCGTGATCGTCGTGCCGGTCACGACGCCGCAGGTAAAGGTCGACGCGGTGCGCGCGCACGGCGGCCCGAGCGTCGAGGTGATCCAGGCGGGCGAATCGTACAGCGATGCATACGCGCACGCGGTGAAGGTCCAGCAGGAGCGCGACCTCACGTTCGTTCACCCGTTCGACGACCCGTACGTGATCGCCGGCCAGGGCACGATCGCGATGGAGATCCTGCGTCAGCACCAGGGCCCGATCCATGCGATCTTCGTGCCGATCGGCGGCGGCGGGCTCGCGTCCGGCGTCGCCGCGTACGTGAAGGCGGTGCGTCCGGAGATCAAGGTGATCGGCGTGCAGGCCGAGGACTCGTGCGCGATGAAGCAGTCGCTGGACGCGGGCGAGCGCATCGAGCTGAGCGAGGTCGGCCTGTTCGCGGACGGCACCGCGGTGAAGCTCGTCGGCGAGGAAACCTTCCGGCTGTGCCGCGAATTCCTCGACGGCGTCGTGACGGTCAACACCGACGCGCTGTGCGCGGCGATCAAGGACGTGTTCCAGGACACGCGCAGCGTGCTCGAGCCGTCCGGCGCGCTCGCGGTCGCGGGCGCGAAGCTGTACGCGGAACGCGAAGGCATCGAGAACCAGACGCTCGTCGCGGTCACGTCCGGCGCGAACATGAACTTCGACCGGATGCGCTTCGTCGCCGAGCGCGCCGAGGTCGGCGAAGCGCGCGAAGCGGTGTTCGCGGTCACGATCCCCGAGGAACGCGGCAGCTTCAAGCGCTTCTGCTCGCTGGTCGGCGATCGCAACGTCACCGAGTTCAACTACCGGATCGCCGACGAGAAGTCCGCGCACATCTTCGTCGGCGTGCAGATCCGCCGTCGCGGCGAATCGGCGGAGATCGCCGCGAACTTCGAGTCGCACGGTTTCAAGAGCGTCGACCTGACGCACGACGAGCTGTCGAAGGAGCACATCCGCTACATGGTCGGCGGCCGCTCGCCGCTCGCGCTCGACGAGCGCCTGTTCCGCTTCGAATTCCCGGAACGGCCGGGCGCGCTGATGAAGTTCCTGTCGTCGATGGCGCCGGACTGGAACATCAGCCTGTTCCACTACCGTAACCAGGGCGCGGACTACAGCTCGATCCTCGTCGGGCTGCAGGTGCCGCAGGCCGATCGCGCCGAATTCGAACGCTTCCTCGCGGCGCTCGGCTATCCGTATGTCGAAGAGAGCGCCAACCCGGCTTACCGCCTCTTCCTGTCGTAAAGGCTGCGTGCAATGAATCCCGAACAATCCCCGCTCGGCAAGGCCACCGTCTACGCGGCGCAGTACGATGCGTCGCTGCTGTTCCCGATCCCGCGCGCCGGCGCGCGCGAGCAGCTCGGCATCACGTCGGCGCTGCCGTTCTTCGGCACCGACATCTGGAACGCGTACGAACTGTCGTGGCTCAACGCGCGCGGCAAGCCGCAGGTCGCGATCGCGACGTTCTACGTGCCGGCCGAATCGCCGAACATCGTCGAATCGAAGTCGTTCAAGCTGTATCTCGGCTCGTTCGCACAGTCGAAGTTCGACTCGGTCGACGCGGTGCGCGACGTGCTGAAGCGCGACGTGTCGGCCGCGTGCGGCGCGAGCGTGTCGGTCCAGCTGGTGTCGGCGCACGATTTCCGCAAGCTGGAGATGGACGAGCTCGACGGGCTGTCGCTCGACCGGCTCGACCTCGACGCCGACGTGTACGAACCCGATCCGTCGCTGCTGTCGGCGGCCGACGGCGAGGACGAAGCACCGGTCGAGGAGACGCTCGTGTCCGACCTGCTGCGCTCGAACTGCCCGGTCACGGGCCAGCCCGACTGGGGCAGCGTGCAGATCCACTACGTCGGGCCGCAGATCGACCACGCAGGGCTGCTGCGCTACATCATCTCGTTCCGCAATCACACGGGCTTTCACGAGCAGTGCGTCGAGCGGATCTTCCTCGACATCCTGCACGCGTGCAAACCGGTGAAGCTCGCGGTGTACGCGCGCTATACGCGCCGCGGCGGGCTCGACATCAATCCGTTCCGCACGAATTACAACCAGCCGATGCCGGACAACGCGCGGACCGCGCGGCAGTGAAACCCGCCGGCGACCGTTCGCCCGCCCCTTCCGGGCGGCGGACGGCCTGGTTCATCCTTGCACCGGGCGCTCCGGGAGGATTTCCACCAGGCGCAGCAGGTAGCCGTCGGGATCTTGCACCAGCATCTCGATCTGGCCGTGTTCGATGTCGTCCTGCCGATACCAGGAGGTTCGGGGGTCGGCGAACAGCGCCACGCCCGCGGCGACGATCCGGCCATGAATCGGGCCGACCGCATCGACCTCGATCTGCAGGTTGATTCCCCGCCCGAACGGCGGCTCCATCGCGCCCGTCAGCCAGCTTTCCGGGCTCTGCTGCTCGAGCATCAGCTGAGCCCCTCCGAGCTCGAGGTACGCGAATCCGTCTTCCGGACGCTCGAAGCGAATCCGGAAACCCAGCACGTCACGATAGAAGCGCACGCTTCCGGCAAGGTCCGAGCAGATCAGCTCCGGCACCAGTGCAGCCCATTCCATACATGTCCTTTCAGTCGTTCGGACAGCACGTTACACCAACGGGCTGAATGCGTTGCAACGGTTGCAGCCGCGTGACGGCGTCGAGTCCGTCGGACCGCGCCCGGAAAATGACAAAACGGGCCCGGTGCAGTTCACACCGGGCCCGTTGCGCGTATCGACTCGCCGCGGCCGCGTTACTTCACCGGCGGCTTGTACGCGATGCAATCGACCTCGACCTTGCAGTCGATGACCATGCTCGACTGCACGCACGCGCGTGCCGGCGGATGCTCGCCGAAGTACGACACGAACACCTTGTTGAACGACGCGAAATCGCGCGCGTCATCGAGCCACACGCCGCAGCGCACGACGTGCTCGAGTCCGTAGCCGGCTTCCTTCAGGATCGCGATCACGTTCTCGATCGCCTGCTTCGACTGCGTGACGATCCCGCCTTCGACGACCTCGCCGTTCACCATCGGCGTCTGGCCCGACACGTACAGCCAGCCGTCGGCCTCGACCGCCCGTGCAAACGGCATCACCTGGCCGCCGGTGCCCTTCGCTTCGCCTACGCCATATCGCTTCATCGTTTCACTCCTCACATTTCGGTTACGGATGCACGCGCCGGCTGCTGCGGCGCGCACGGAAGATCGGAATGCGCGCGTTCAGAACGCCGCATCGGCACTGGCCGGCACGCGCTCGCCGCGCGCGACGAAACCGCCGGCGCGCTCGCCGGTCGGTTGGCCGTTTTCATAGGTCAGCACGCCGTTCACCCACACGGCGTCGATCCCGTGCGCGGGCTGCTGCGGCTTCTCGAACGTCGCGGCGTCGATCACGCTCGCCGGATCGAACAGCACCAGGTCCGCGTGATAGCCGACATGTACCTCGCCGCGCTTCGGGATGCCATAGCGACGCGCGGACAGCGACGTCATCTTGCGGATCGCCTCCTCGAGCGGCAGCAGGTTGGTGTCGCGCACGTAATGGCCGAGCACGCGCGGAAACGCGCCCCACAGCCGCGGATGCGGCAGCGGATCGTTCGGCAGGCCGTCCGAACCGACCATCGTCGCCGGATGCGACAGGATCCGGCGCACGTCGTCCTCGGACATGTTGTGGTACACGGCGCCGGCCGGACGGATGCGCTGCGCGGCTTCCTGCTCGGTCACGCCCCAGTCGGCCGCGATCGCCTTCAGCAGCTTGCCCGCGACTTCCGGGTGCGGCTCCGACCACGTGATCGTGATGTCGATGTCGCCCGTCACCTGCTTCAGGTCGAGCGTCGACGAACTGCGGCTGTACGGATAGCAGTCGCAGCCGACCGGCTGGTAGCGGCGCGCGCCTTCGAGCGACGCGAGCACCTCGGTGCTGCGCCCCCAGTTCGACGGGCCCGCGCATTTCAGGTGCGAGATCACGACCGGCACCTGCGCGTGACGGCCGACGCTATAGGCTTCGTCCATCGCGTCGAGGATCGCGTCGAACTCGGTGCGCATGTGCGTCGTGTACAGCGCACCGGAGCGGGCGAGCGGCTCGGCGAGCGCCATCACTTCCTCGGTCGGCGCCGCGAACGCGGAACCGTACGCGAGACCCGACGACAGGCCGAGCGCGCCGTTCGCGAGCGCCTCCTCGAGCTGCGCGCGCATGCCGGCGATCTCGCCGTCGGTCGCCGCGCGGTCGAGGCGGTCCATCTGGTTGTTGCGCAGCGCCGTGTGGCCGACGAGCGCCGCGACGTTCACGGCCGGGCGCGCGTCGTTCACGGCCGCGACGTAAGCGGCGAAGGTCGGGTACTGGAACGCGCCGCGCTCGCCGAGCAGGTTCATCGGGTCGGGCGGGTCGCCCGCGAGCGTCACCGGCGATGCGCTGATCCCGCAGTTGCCGACGATCACGGTCGTCACGCCCTGCGAGATCTTCGGGATCATCTCCGGCGCACGGATCACGTGCGTGTCGTCGTGGGTATGCACGTCGACGAAACCCGGCGCGAGCGCCCGGCCGTTCGCGTCGACGACGTGCTCCGCGAGCCAGTTCGACAGGTTGCCGATCGCCGCGATCAGGCCGTTGCGGATCGCGACGTCGCGCGTGACGGGCGGCGCGCCGGTGCCGTCGTACAGTTGCGCGCCGACGATCAGCGTATCGGCCGCTTCGGGATGCGAATGCATGGTCAGTCTCCTACCGGTTGACGGTCGCCGCCGCCGCGGTGCGCGTCGAGCGCGTGTTTGATGCGGCGCAGCGATTCCCGGCCCGCATCGCCGAGCCGCAATGCGACGCCGGTGACGAGCACGTCGATCGCCATCATCATCGCGTAGCGCGAGGTCGACGGCTTGTAAATGAAATCGGTTTCGAACGCGACGACCGGGATCAGGTGGTCGGCGAGCTTCGCGAGCGGCGACGCCGGCGCGGTGATCGCGATCAGCTTCGCGCCGTAGCGCTTCGCGAGCCGGCAGCTCTCGAGCAGCTCGGGCACGCGCCCGCTCACCGACAACGCGACGACGACGGTGTCGCCCGACAGCGTCGCGGCCACCATCCGCTGCAGCAGGCTGTCCTGGTAGCTCGCGACCGGCCGGCCGAAGCGCACGAGCCGGAAGCGCAGCTCGTCGGCGAGCGCGGTCGAGCCGCCGCCCTGCCCGTACACGTACGTCATCTTCGCGCCGGCGAGCAGGTCGGCCGCCGCGTCGAACGACGTGTTGCGCAACAGCTGGTGATTGTGGGCGAGCGCCACGCGGATCTCGTCGTAGACCATCGACGCGGGACTCGCGTCGTCGGCCGGCGTGTCGTCGGACGGCACCAGGAAGCGCTGGCCGACGGCCGCCGCCTGCGCGACGAGCACCTTCAGTTCGCGCACGTCGCGACAGCCGACGGCCTTCGCGAAACGCGTGACCGTCGCGACGCTGACCTCCGCGTCGCGCGCGAGCGCACCGATGCTCGCATGCGCGGCGCGGGCCAGATCGGCGAGGATGAACGCGGCGACCTTGCGCTCGGCCTCGCGCAACTCGGGCGCGCATTCGGCGATCCGCGCGACGATGTCGAGGACCGGCGGAGCGGCCTGAGCCGGATAGGGCTCGGCGGCTGGCGGAGCGGACGGGGAAGCGGGCGTATTCATCTGCGGAAAAGGATACGAAGCTGGATGTTATTAAATAACATCACCGCGCCGATGCTACTTTCTGTACCATCTGCATGTCAACTTCAGTGCAATGCATAGTGATGATGGAGCGGGATGACATGAAAGTTACAAACTATCAGGAAGCGACGATCGATCCGTTCGGCAAGGGCCTGGGCAATCTGCCGAGCGCGAGCGTGCCGCTCGGCGACGCGGGCCGGCTCGAATGGAACCTGCTCGCGGAAGACGTCAGTCTGCCGGCCGCCGTGCTTTACGAGGATCGCGTCGAGCACAACCTGAACTGGATGCAGGCGTTCGTGCAGAAATACGGCGTCAAGTTCGCGCCGCACGGCAAGACGACGATGGCGCCGCAACTGTTCCGCCGCCAGCTCGACGCTGGCGCGTGGGGCATCACGCTCGCCACCGCGCACCAGACGCAGGCCGCGTATCACGGCGGCGTGCGGCGCGTGCTGCTCGCGAACCAGCTGGTCGGCCGCCAGAACATGACGATCATCGCGGGGCTGCTGTCCGATCCCGATTTCGAGTTCTTCTGTCTCGTCGATTCCGCGGAGAGCGTCGACCAGCTCGGCCGCTTCTTCGGCGCCGCGCAGAAGTCGCTGAACGTGCTGATCGAGCTCGGCGTGCCGGGCGGCCGCGCGGGCGTGCGCGATGCCGCGCAGCGCGAGGCCGTGCTGGCCGCGATCGCGCGCTATCCGGACACGCTGAAGCTGGCCGGCATCGAGCTCTATGAAGGCGTGCTGAAAGAGGAAGGCGAGATCCGCGCGTTCCTGCAGCAGGCGGTCGCGCTCACGCGCGAGCTGGCCGAAGCCGGCCGCTTCGCGCGCACGCCGGCGATCCTGTCCGGCGCCGGTTCGGCGTGGTACGACGTGGTCGCGGAAGAATTCAGGAAGGCGTCCGACGCGGGCTTCGCGGAAGTCGTGCTGCGTCCGGGCTGCTACCTGACGCACGACGTCGGCATCTACAAGAAGGCGCAGAGCGACGTGTTCGCGCGCAACCCGATCGCCCGCTCGATGGGCGAAGGGCTGCTGCCGGCGCTGCAGCTGTGGGCGTACGTGCAGTCGGTGCCGGAGCCCGATCGCGCGATCGTCGCGCTCGGCAAGCGCGATGCGGCGTTCGACGCGGGCCTGCCCGAGCCGGCGCGCCACTTCCGCCCGGGCCGCGACAGCGCGCCGCGCGACGTCGCCGCCACCGAAGGCTGGGCCGTCACCGGGATGATGGACCAGCACGCGTACCTGCAGATTCCGCCGGGCGCGGACGTGAAGGTCGGCGACATGGTCGCGTTCGACATCTCGCACCCGTGCCTGACGTTCGACAAGTGGCGCCAGGTGCTCGTGCTCGATCCGCAATTCCGCGTGACGGAAGTCGTCGAAACGTTCTTCTGACGCACGCCGCGCGCGACGCCGCCCTGCCGCTCGCGCGCGGCGGCCGTCACGCGCGCTTCAATCTGCCGGAGTACACTGCGCTTTCGTCCTCGGGGCCCGTCGTCGCCGTCATGCACGGCGCGACCGGGCCTTCAACGCTGCTTCACTGGAGAAAGCCATGGCCGCGAAGAAGATCCTGTTCCTGACCGGCGATTTCGCCGAAGACTACGAAACGATGGTGCCGTTCCAGGCGCTGCAGGCCGTCGGCCACCACGTCGATGCAGTCTGCCCGGGCAAGCGCGCGGGCGACAAGATCAAGACCGCGATCCACGATTTCGAAGGCGACCAGACCTACACCGAGAAGCCCGGCCACCAGTTCACGTTGAATGCGGCATTCGACGACGTCGATGCGGCGCGCTACGACGCGCTCGCGATCGCGGGCGGCCGTGCGCCCGAATACCTGCGACTCGATCCGAAGGTGATCTCGCTCGTGCGCGAGTTCGCCGAGGCCGGCAAGCCGATCGCGGCGATCTGCCACGCGGCGCAACTGCTCGCGGCCGCCGACGTGATCCGCGGCAAGCGCATTTCGGCCTACCCGGCCTGCGCGCCGGAAGTGAAGCTCGCGGGCGGCGAATACGCGGACATCCCGGTCGACGCGGCCGTGACCGACGCGCCGTTCGTCACCGCGCCCGCGTGGCCTGCGCATCCGGCCTGGCTCGCGCAGTTCCTCGCGTTGCTCGGCACGCGCATCGAGCTGTAAACCGTCACCTGATCAGAATGAAATGAAGCGGCGGCCGGCGGCGCTCAAGTACCGCCCGGCCCCGCGCATCAACGCGCGACCGGCGTCGACCCGACATCCGCGATCCGCGATTCCAGCATCGCGAGCGCACCCGACAGCGCATTCAGCACATCGTCCGGCAACTGCGCCATCGTCTGGTCGAGAAACGCCTTGCGGCGCGGCAGGCACGCGTCGAACGCCGCGCGGCCGGCTTCCGTCAGCGTGACGTTGGTCACGCGGTTGTCGCGCGCGTCCGATTCGCGCTCGATCCAGCCGAGCGCGTCGAGCGACTTCAACTGGCGCGTGAGCGCGCCCGGATCGATGCGCAGCACTTCGACGAGCTTCTTCTGCGACGCATGCCCGTCCATCGTGTGCAGCGCGACCATGATGCGCCAGCGCGGCATCGGCTGCCCGACGTGCGCTTCGAACGCGGTCATGAAGGCGCGATACGTGCGTCCGAATTGCTGCAAGATCGCGACGCGGTCCTGTTCTTCCATGCGCTGATTTCGTTCCGGTGAATCGTTGAGTCGTCGAATCGCTCGATCGCCTGACCGGTCAGTCGGCCGCGACGTGCGGTTCGATCTTGCGCCGCAGCGCGATCGGCGGCACGCGACGGCACTGCCACACCGACACCACGGCGACGACGGCCGCCATCGCGACCCCCAGGTGAATCGCGCCGACCAGCGATTCGCGGGCCGCTTCCAGCAGCAGCGCGCCATTATGCCCGGCACGCGTCAACTCCGCGACGAGACCGCCCTGCGCCGCGCGATCGATCAGGATCTGCGGATCGGCGAGCCGCGCGTGCCACTGCATCGCGTGGTCGGCCGACAGCGCGTTGCGCACACCGCTCGAATACATCTGGTTGACGAGCGTGCCCGTCAGCGCGGTGCCCAGCATCCCGCCGACCATCCGCAGCGACTGCAAGAGCGCCGTCGCGATGCCGAGATGCTCGCGGCCGGCCGTCTGCTGCGCGAACACGGTGAGGTTCGGCAACACGAAACCGAGCCCGATGCCGCCCGCGACCATCAGCGCCATCAGCATCCAGGCCGGCGTCGTGTGGGTCGCCACGACGATGCCCGCGCACGCGACGGCGAACAGCACGAAGCCGACGTGCAGCATCGCGTTCGGGTTGCGGATGCGCGTGACGACGCGGCCGTTCATGATGCTGCCGATCGTGATGAACACGACGAGCGGCGTGATTACGAGCCCGGCCTCCTTCGGCGACATCCCGAAGCCGCCCTGGAACAGCAGCGGCGCGTAGAACAGCAGCGAGAACATCGAGAAACCGGCGAGGATCGCGAGCACGAACAGCGCCGACAGCGCACGGTTGCCGAACATGTCGAACGGCAAAATCGGTTGCGCACAGCGTTTCTCCCAGTGCCACAGGCCGACGCCCGCCGCGACCGCGACGACGAGCAGCAGCGACGCCCAGCTCATGACGCCGTACTTCGGCAGCCATTCGACGAACAGTTGCAGCGCACCGAGCGACAGCGCGATCAAGAGCGCGCCCGGCCAGTCGAGCCGCATCTTGCGATCGTGTTCGACGTGGCGCAGATGCGGCAGGTAGCGCCACACGAAAATCAGCGACAGGATGCCGATCGGCAGGTTGACGTAGAACACCGAGCGCCAGCCGAACGACTGGGTCAGGAACCCGCCGAGCGACGGGCCGACCGCGTTCGCGATGCCGAACGCGGAACTCATCAGCACCTGCCAGCGCAGCCGCACGACGGAATCGGGGAACAGATCGGGAATGCACGCGAACGCGGTGCCGACCAGCATCCCGCCGCCGATTCCCTGCAGTCCGCGCGCGAGCACGAGGGTCAGCATGTCGTTGGCCATCCCGCACAGCACCGACGCGCCGGTGAACACGACGATCGACGCGATCACGAACGGCTTGCGGCCGTAATAGTCGCCGAGCCGGCCGAAGATCGGCACCGTGATCACGGAACTGAGCAGGTACGAGGTCGCGACCCACGCGTACAGGTCGAAGCCGCGGAGTTCGGCGACGATGGTCGGCAGCGCCGTGCCGACGACCGTCTGGTCCAGCGCGACCAGCATGGTGACGAACGAGATCCCGATCATCGCCAGCAGCGACTCGCGGAACGGCAGGACTTGCCCGCTCGAATGGTGGGCGGCGGTGTGAACGGCCATTTTTTGTCGATGCAACTTTTGCCGAGTCAAAGAATCTCAAAATTCTAGCATGCCAGAGTAATCTAGGCTGGCGATGGTTCAGGGCCCGCTCAGGCCAAGGAGAAAGATGGAACCGATTTCAATCACCCCCGCGACGGCGCTGTCGCCGGAGGATCGGGACGCGCTGCGGCGCGCGAAACAGGTGCTGGAAAGCCCGTCGCTGACGATGAAGCTGACGGGCGTGCTCGGCGCGCCGATCGAGAAGATGATCGCGCGGCTGCCGGACTTCGCGACCGGCAAGATCAACGACGCGACGCAGCTCGCGCTGCGCAAGTGCCTGAACATCGCGCTGCGCACGCTCGGCAAGCCGCAGGCGCCGGACGCGGAGCCCGAGAAACCCAGTAACCTGCTGCACAAGCTCGCGGTCGCGACGACCGGCGCGGCGGGCGGCGCGTTCGGTTTTCTCGCGCTGCCGGTCGAGCTGCCGGTGACGACCACGCTGATCTTCCGCTCGGTGTGCGACATCGCGCGCAGCGAGGGCGAGGACCTGACGTCGGTCGATACGCAGTTGCAGTGCCTGGCCGTGCTCGGCATGGGCGGCAACCCGGACAAGCAGGAGGAAGACGCCGATCTCGGCTATTTCGTGCTGCGCGGCGCGCTCGCGCAGGCGATCTCGAAGGCGTCGTCGGACATCACGGCGAAAGGCATCGCCGCGCACAGCTCGGCGGCCGTGTTCAAGCTCGTGCAGACGGTGGCCTCGCGCTTCTCGGTGCAGGTGACCGAACAGATGGCCGCGAAGTCGATCCCGGCGATCGGCGCCGTGCTCGGCGCGACCGTCAACACGCTGTTCATCGACCACTTCCAGCAGATGGCGCACGGCCACTTCACCGTGCGCCGGCTCGAACGCAAGTACGGCTCGGTGGCCGTCAAGGCCGCCTATCAGGCGATCGACGCCTCGCCCACGCGCTGAACCGCGCGCTCGACCGCGACGCGGCGCAGGAACGCGGCCGCGCGGTCGAGCGCGTCGCGCGCTTCCGGCACCATCGGCGCGTACAGCTGCCACACGTGCGGCATGTCGGGCCACACCTCGATTTCGACCTGAACGCCGGCCGCCTTTGCCTTCTCGGCGACGCGGCGTGAATCGTCCAGCAGCACCTCGGTGCTGCCGGCCTGGATGTACAGCGGCGGCAGACCCGTGAAGTCCGCGTAGAGCGGCGATGCGTACGGATTCGTCGCGGGCTCGTCGCCGAGATACAGCTTCGCCGCCTTCGGCAGCGCCGCGGCCGCGAACATCGGATCGACGCCGTCGTTGCTGCGCATCGTGCCGCCAGTGCCGGCCAGGTCGGTCCACGGCGAGAACAGGATCGCGCCGGCCGGCAGCGGCTCGCCGCGATCACGCAGCGCGACGAGCGTCGCGAGCGCGAGGCCGCCGCCCGCCGAATCGCCGCCGAGCACGATCGACTCGGGCGGCGTGCCGAGCGCCAGCAGTTGCCGATAGGCGGCGAGCGCATCGTCGAGCGCGGCGGGGAAACGGTTTTCGGGTGCGAGCCGGTAGTCGAGCGAGAACGAACGGACGCCCGCGCGCTTCGTCAGGCCGAACACCAGCGGTCGGTGGGTCTTCGTCGAACAGAAGTAGTAACCGCCGCCGTGGAAATACAGCAGCGTGCGGCCGGGCCCGCGGCCCGCGCCCGTGTCGGTGCGCTCGAGCCATTCGCCGCGCAGCGGCGCGTCACCGGTGCCGTAGCACTGCCGCAGCCGGTAGCCCGACGGCGGGCGGCGCGGCACGAACATCCGCAGGTCGGTGAAGCGCCGGGCACGCGCGGGGTCGAGCACCTCGCGCATGGTTTCCGGACGAAACTGCCAGCGCAGCAGCCAGCAGGCGAACTTGCTTTGCCAACTCATCGGACGCACTCCGTCATCGCAGTGTGACGATGGTACGTGCGAACGCTCCCGCGCCGCTCGACAGGTGCCTCTATATCAAACGCCGGCGCTCAGTTCGCCGGCATCACCTGGCCGCGGATCTCGCCGGACGGGTGTTCCTTCGTATGAATGTTGAAGTACCACTTGCCGCCCATCAGGTCGGTGACCTGCGCGTCGGTGAGCGCCTTCGAACCCTTGATCGGGCTCGCCAGCTCGTCCTTCGGAATCGGCACCTGCACGCCGGCGTTCTGGCCGACCGGCGCGGGCCCGTGGAAATGCGCGGCCGTGGCCGGCCCCGTGAGGTGTTCGTAAGTGACCGTCCACTGCAGCATGTGGGTGGCCGTGTCGTAGGTGGCGGCGACGGCGCCCGAGCCCTTGGTCGCCGTCGGCGGCACTTCGCTCGACGGCTGCAGGCTGGCGGACAGGCGCACCGTTTCGGCAGCGGCGCTGCCGGCCGCCAGCACGCCCGCGCATAACGCGACCTGGAGCAAACGCAGCTTGAGCATGGATTCTCCTTGTACGACGTGGTACGCCGCCCGGGCGGCGGCGTCACCCGTGATGGTAGTCGATCGGCGCCCGCTCCGGCAGCCTGCCGAAACCTGGAAGAGACCTTTGCAGCACGGCCCCTGAATCCGTGCACGGGCTTTCGCTACACTTCGTTTCACAGTTGCTTGTTTCCTTCGTCCGAAGGAGTCTGCGAGTATTCACGCGGCCACCCCGGCCGCGTTTTTTTTGCGTGTCTCGAACGGCAAGCGGAATGCCGCGCGCGAACGCCGCGCTTTGGCCCTGCTCATCATCAAGCAGGACGAATCATGCTTCGTCGCGCACACGTCGCGATCGAAACGCGTGTCGACCAGTACCGCAACCCGCATGTTGTCCCGATGTGCGTAATACGTTATTGCGCGCAGCCGGGTCGACACGTGTTTTCGTGCGCAGGACAATGACCGCGTGTTGTCGTGACTGGAAAGAAGTGAACCGTGCCGGCCCGTCTCCCGATGCCCTGCCCGACCCGCCCCGCCCGTGTCCGCCCGCTGGTGGCCGGCCTCTGCTCCGTCGCCGCGCTCTACGGCGCGCCCGCCGACGCACAGGAATTCGCGCTGTTCACCGGCCCGCTGTGGGGCGGCGGCCAACGCACGTATTCCTGGGCGTTCGATTACCAGGAAGGCTTGAGCCCGCATACCGCGCTCGGCTTCACGTGGTACAACGAAGGGCACATTCCGAATCATCACCGCGACGGCCAGGCAGTGCAGTTCTGGGGCCGCGTGCCGCTCGCGAACCGCCGCCTGGTGCTGTCGGCCGGCGCGGGCCCGTATCGCTACTTCGACACGGTGCCGGCCGCCGAAGGCCGCGGCTACTCGAATACGCATGGCTGGGGCGTGCTGATGAGCGTGCGCGCCGCGTACTACACGTCGCGCCGCTGGATCGCGCAGCTTCAGGTCAACCGCGCGCAGGTGTTCGGCGGGCCCGACACGACGTCGGTGATGTTCGGCGTCGGCTATCAGCTCGATGCACCCGACACGCCGGGCCCGCGCGACACCGCGTTGCCGCGCACGCGCAAGGTCACGCACAACGAAGTCACGGCGATGCTCGGCGAGACGATTCTGAACAGCCGCTCGTCGCCGTCGACGCTCGGCGGCAGCATCGAATACCGGCGCGGCCTCACGCGTTCGCTCGACTGGACCGCGACGTGGATGTACGAAGGCGCGAAGCAGTCGGTTCGCCGCAACGGCATCGCGTCCGAGCTGTGGCTCACGCGCGCGTTCCTGAACGACAAGGTCACGCTGTCGGCTGGCGCCGGCGCGTATTTCACCGTCAACCAGCGCAACCGCGAAGGCCAGCCGGGCCCGGGTGACGGCCGGTTCTCCGGCATCGTGTCGATCTCGGCCAGCTACCGGATCTCCGACCGCTGGCTCACGCGCGTCACCTGGAACCGCGTGGTCACGCGCTACGACCGCGACACCGACGTGATCCAGGCCGGCGTCGGCTACCGGTTCTAGCCCGGCGCCCTCACCGGGCTACCGCCCGCGTCACGCGCGGTAGCCCGGATCGATCCGGTCGACGATACGCTGCAGCGCGTCGAACGCGTCCTGTCCCGCGCCATGCTTCGGATCGAAATTCAGCGAATCGCGCACGCACCCTTCGAGCACTGGCGGCGCGATCGGCAATGCGTCGCCGATCGCATGCGTCGCGACCTGCACCTCGCATGCGCGGTTGAGCAACCACATCAGCGAAAACGTCTGCGCGAGCGTCGCGCCGATCGTCACCGGTCCGTGGTTGCGCAACAGCAGCACGGGCCGCCCGCCCGCACTCTCGACGATGCGCCGGCCTTCCTCGAGATGCACGGTGATGCCTTCGAAGTCGTGATACGCGATCTTCCCGTACAGCTGCGCCGAATAGAAATTCGAGAACGACAGCCCGTCGCGCGAACAGCACACGGCCATCGTCGGCGTCGTGTGCACGTGCATCACGCAGTGCGCATCGGGCAGCGCCGCATGGATCGCGCTGTGGAACGTGAAGCCGGCCGGATTGATCGGCCAGTCGGAGTGACCGATCACGTTGCCGTCGATGTCGATCTTCACGAGATTCGACGCGCATACCTCGCGGTAATGGAGCCCGAACGGGTTGATCAGGAAATGACCGTCCTCGCCCGGCACGCGCAGCGAGATGTGGTTGTAGATCAGCTCGGTCCAGCCGAGATGATCGAAGATGCGGTAGGCGGCCGCGAGCTGCACCCGCGCCTGCCATTCGGCTTCGGAGAAGCGCGCGGGACGCGTGAACGGCTGGTTCGGTACACGTTGCATGAGGAACTCCGGTTGCGGGGGCGCGCGGCCCCGGGCGAATGGCGGCGCGCATCGTCCATCGCGTGCCGGCGCCGCGCGCGGTGCGTACACGCCCGTGCGGCGGCACGCCGTTCGGCGCGTTCCGCGCCCGCATGGTGCGAGCGGACCGGCGGCGCCCTCACGATTCACATATCGTTGCGCGCACAACCATATCACCTTTCCCCGCGCACCGGTATCGCGGGTTTTGCCGGAGCCGTTCCCGCCCTTACAACTGGTCGTCGACCGGCAGCAGCGTGAAGATGCCCGTCATCACGTTGCGCAGCAGCCCCGCATGCGGGTCGACGTGATAGGTGGTGGGCTGGCCGCCGTCGGTGCCCGTCCATTCGAGCGCGGGCGGGCTGCCGTCGGTCCGCTTCGCGAGCGTGACGCGGTAGCTTTCGTCCGGCTGCGTCACGCGCGCGAAGATCGCCGCGGCCTGCTGCGCGAGCACCGGGCTGTGGATCACGAGCGCGAGCTCGGTGTTCAGGTACGCGGAACGCGGGTCGAGGTTCAGCGAGCCGATCACGAGGATTTGCCGGTCGATCACGTACGCCTTCGCATGCAGGCTCGCGCGCGAGCGCGAACCGAACAGCCGCGCGGGCTGCTGGTCCGGCTGCGACTTGAACTCGTACAGCTCGACGCCGCGCTGCAGCAACGGCACGCGATACGGCGCATAGCCGGCCTGCACCGCGACCGCGTCGGTCGCCGCGAGCGAATTCGTGACGATCGCGACGCGCACGCCGCGCGCGGCCGTGTCGCCGAGGATCTTCACGCCGGCGTCGTGCGGCACGAAGTACGGCGAGAACGCGAGGAATTCCTTCTGCGCGCCGCGCGTCAGCTCGGCCAGCCGCTGCATCGGCGGGCTCACGTAGGTGCCGGTCGGCCGCGCGACCTTGTCCGGCGCATCGACCTCGAATTCGGCCGGCGCCCACACGAGCTCGAGTTCGTCGCGCGCGATCTGCCGGGCGAGCGGCGTCGCGTTCAGCGGTTTCGCGTTGTACGGATCGGCGTTCTTGCGCCAGTGGTCGCGCAGCTCGTCGCGCATCGCGTCGAGATCCTTCGGATCGAACGTCTGATGATTGAGCACGCGCAACGGATAGCTGCTCGCGCTCGCCCAGTAGTCGTCGAAGCTCTTCGAGATGTCGTTCGTCACCGGGCCGGCCGCGAGCACGTCGAGATCGCGGAACTGCAGCGTCGGGCTCGCGCTGAAGTATTCGTCGCCGAGATTGCGGCCGCCGACGATCGCGATCTGGTTGTCGGCGATCATCGCCTTGTTGTGCATCCGGCGCGTGAAGCTGTCGATCCGCGTGAAGAAGTTGGTCGTGCGCTCGACCATGCCGCGCTGCGACGCGCCGAACGGGTTGAACACGCGGATCTCGATGTTCCGGTGCGTATTCAGCGCGGCCATCACGCGGTCGATATCGTCGAAGTTCAGGTCGTCGACCAGCATCCGCACGCGCACGCCGCGATCGGCCGCGTACAGCGCGGCGCCGAGCAGCAGCTTGCCGGTCGTATCCTCGGTCGCGATGTAGTACTGCATGTCGAGCGTCTTCGTCGCCGCTCGCGCGAGCGCGATGCGCATCTGCAACGCGATGGCGCCGTCGGCCAGCAGCCGGAAGCCCGACTGCCCCGGATGCGCGGCTTCCGGCGCGGCCAGCGCATCGCGCAGCGGCGTCGCGGTATCGGCGGACAACGCGCGGGAGACCGGGCGATCGAGCGAGGTGGCGGGCGGATGCGTCGCGCACGCGGCGAGCGGCAGCAGCGCGCAGACGACCAGCGCGCGGGCCTGGCGGCAGGCGGCGCGCCACGACAGCGCGACCGGTGCGCGCCGGATCAAGGACGTGAGCACGGAAGCTTCCTCGACAATCGGATCAATGGGCACGTCATCGCCGCGGCGCGCGGCTGACAAGCGGTTCCGGTCGATTCTAGTAGGCGCCCGACGAACCGGTCAATCGCGCGGGCCGCGCAGCCGCACCGCGCGCCGGGCAGGGTGGCGCGCGATGCGCGACCGGCCGCCGCGCGGGCTGCCGCCGTCACTGGTCCGACCAATCTCACGACGTATCGCCGCTGCGTTCGAAATGGCTGCGCACGTAGTCGATATGCGTCTGCATCGCGGTGCGCGCCTCTTCGGGCCGCTGCGCGCAGATCGCCTCGCACACGACCCGGTGCTGCAGCAAGAGCAACTCGGATGCCTGCTCGTCCTCCATCGTCATCCCGGCCACGTTGATCGAAATGTGCTCGCGCAACATTCCGATCACGCTCGTATGCAGGTGCAGGAACATCGTGTTGTGCGACGCGAGCGCGATCGCCTCGTGCAGCTTCGCGTCGGTCGCGGCCTCGACGGCCGCGTCATCGTTCGCGTGCGCGGTTTCGAGCTCGCGCAGCAGCGCGCGGATCCGGCGCCGGTCGTTCGCATCGGCCCGCAGCGCGGCGAAATAGGCGGTCGCCCCTTCCAGCACGCGGCGGAATTCGAGGATGTCGTCGCGCAGCGCCGGATGGTCGGCGACCAGCTGGCCCCACGGCGACGCGATGCCGGCGCGCAACTGGTCCGTCGCGTAGACGCCCGCGCCGCGCCGGCTCTGCAGCAGCCCGCGCGCGACGAGCCGCTGGGTCGCCTCGCGCACCGTATTGCGCGCGACGCCGTACTGCTGCGCGAGCACGCGCTCGGCCGGCAGCCGCGCGCCGGCCGGCCACGTGCCGTCGAGCAGCGCCGTCTCGATCTTGCGCATCACCACTTCGGTCCGGCCCCGTGCCGTCATCGCTGCCATCGTCGCGTCTCCCCGCGGAATACGTGCCGCGCCGATTGGCCCAACCAATTTGAGCTACGGCGCGGACGCGGGAATTATGCAGCGAAATCGACGCTCCGCATGCCGGGCCGTCGCCTCTGGAGCGAGACATGAACCCAAGGCCGTACCCCACCGCCCCCGCGCACGTCTATCTGTTCGCGACCTGCCTGGTCGACCTGTTCGTCCCCGAAGCGGGACTCGACGCGGTCCGCCTGCTGGAACGCGAGGGCCTGACGGTCCACTATCCACGCGGCCAGAGCTGCTGCGGGCAACCGGCCTACAGCAGCGGCAATCCCGACGAAGCGCGCCGCGTCGCGGCCGCGCAGCTCGACCTGTTCGCGCAACCGTGGCCGGTGATCGTGCCGTCCGGCTCGTGCGCGGGCATGATCCGGCACCACTGGCCGGCGCTGTTCGCCGACGATCCCGTTCACGGCCCGAAGGCGCGCGCGATCGCGGAGCGGACCTACGAACTCGCCGAATTCCTCGTCCACGTGCTCGACGTACGGCTCGACGCGATCGCGGCCGGCGCCGGGCCCGACGAACGCGTCGTGCTGCACACGTCGTGCGCGGCGCGGCGCGAGATGGGCACGCGCGTGCACGGGGTCGCGCTCGTCGACGCGCTGCCGGGTGTGACGCGCATCGAACACGAACGCGAATCCGAATGCTGCGGCTTCGGCGGCACGTTCTCGCTGAAGCATCCGGACATCTCCGGCGCGATGGTGCGCGACAAGGTCGCGTCGGCCTGCGCGACCGGCTGCGACCGGCTCGTGTCCGCGGACTGCGGCTGCCTGCTGAACATCGGCCACGCTGCGGCCAAGGCCGGCGCGTCGCTGCCGGTCGAACATCTCGCGAGCTTCCTGTGGCGCCGCACGGCCGGCGCCGGCTCGCTGCGCGGAGAGTCGCAATGAGCGCGCGCGACGCGATCCTCGCGCGGCTGCGCGCGGCCGCCCCGGATGTCGCGACGAACGCGGCCGCTGCACTCGACGCGCGCATCGACACACACTACGCGGCACGGCGTACGCGGGTCGCGCCCGATCCTCTGGCGCTCGCGCAGACGATGCAGACCGCGCTCGCCGCCTCGCACGCGGACGTCTGGTGCGCGAGCGCCGACGCATGGCCCGCGCAGCTGGCCGCGCGGCTCGCCGACGCCGGCGTGCGCCGCCTGCTGCTCGACCCGGTCCGCGCCGAATCCGCGGCGCTCGCCCGCGCGCTGCCCGAGACGGTCGCACCCGTACCGTTCGACCGGCCGATCGACGCATGGAAGGCCGAACTGTTCGACACGATCGACGCCGGCTTCACCGTCGCGCGCTCGGGCATCGCGGCCACCGGCACCGTCGTGCTCGCGCCCGATGCCGGCACGCCGCGCACGGTGTCGCTGGTGCCGCCGCTGCACATCGCGCTCGTTCACGCGAACACGGTGCATGCGGACCTGCACGCCGCCGTGCACGCGGAACGCTGGCAAGCCGGCATGCCGACCAATCTCGTGCTGGTATCGGGCCCGTCGAAGACGTCCGACATCCAGCAGACGCTCGCCTATGGCGCACACGGCCCGCGCCGCCTGTGGGTCGTGATCGTCACCGATTCGGCCGCGCCGCCGGCCGCCCCCGCCTGCGAGGACCTGCCGCGATGAGCAACCACCCGCTGCAATTCGTCGCCCCCGGCGACTTCAAGACCCGTGCGCGCGCCGCGCTCGACGATCCGGCGCTGCGCCAGAGCTTTCGCGGCGCGATGGACTTCCTGCAGGGCAAGCGTGCGACGCAGTTCCCCGACGACACCGAGCTGCAACGGTTGCGCGATCTCGGCGAAGCCGTGCGGCAGCATGCGCTCGCGCAACTGCCCGTGCTGCTCGAACGGCTGGAGACGAAGCTCACCGAAGCCGGCGTGCACGTGCACTGGGCCGAAACCGCCGCCGACGCGAACGCGATCGTGCTCGGCATCGCGCAGGCAAAGAAGGCGCGCCGCGTGATCAAGGGCAAGTCGATGGCGAGCGAGGAAATCGAGCTGAACCATTACCTCGCGGAGCACGGCGTCGACTGCATCGAATCCGACATGGGCGAATTCATCGTGCAGCTCGCGGGCGAAAAGCCGTCGCATATCGTGATGCCGGCGATCCACAAGACCCGCGGCGACATCGCCGAACTGTTCGCGGCGCACCTGCCCGGCACGCGCTACACGGAAGACGTCGACGAACTGATCCAGACCGGCCGGCGCGCGCTGCGCCGTGCGTTCGCCGAGGCCGACATCGGCCTGTCGGGCGTGAACTTCGCGGCCGCCGACACGGGCACGCTGTGGCTCGTCGAGAACGAAGGCAACGGCCGCCTGTCGACGACGGTGCCCGACACGCACGTGGCGATCATGGGAATCGAGAAGGTCGTCGAGAAGCTCGAGCACATCGTGCCGCTGTCGAGCCTGCTCACGCGCTCGGCCACCGGCCAGGCGATCACGACCTACTTCAACCTGATCTCCGGCCCGCGCCGCGACGGCGAACGCGACGGCCCGCGCGAGCTGCATCTCGTGCTGCTCGACAACGGCCGCACGCAGGCGTACGCGGACGAACAACTGCGCGCGACGCTGCAGTGCATCCGCTGCGGCGCGTGCATGAATCACTGCCCCGTCTATACGCGCATCGGCGGCCACGCGTACGGCACGACCTACCCGGGCCCGATCGGCAAGATCATCTCGCCGCACCTGCTCGGCCTCGACGCGACGGCCGACCTGCCGACCGCGTCGACGCTGTGCGGCGCCTGCGGCGAGGTGTGCCCGGTGCGGATCCCGATCCCGCAACTGCTCGTGCGGCTGCGCACCGAAGCGAACCGCAAGCCCGACGAGCCGGTCGCGCATCCGTTGCGCGGCCAGGGCGCGAACTACCACCGCGCGGAAGAACTCGTGTGGCGCTTCTGGTCGGGTGCGTTCGCGCATCCGCGTGCGTACCGCGCCTTCCGCTGGACCGCGACGCGCCTGCGCGCGCTGACGCCCGCGAAACAGATGGGCTGGACGCAGCACCGCACGCCGCTCGAACCGGCGCCGCGCAGCCTGTCCGACCTGCTGCGCGCACGCGGCCAGCCCGAATAGCACCCGCTTTCAAACCCGTACCCCGATAAATCCATGGAGGAGACACCCATGCAGGTTTGGCACCAGATCTACACCCCGCTCGGCAGCCTCGGGCTGTCGGCGTTCGTCGCCGCGATTCCGATCATCTTCTTTTTCGTCGCGCTGGCCGCGCTGCGGATGAAGGGCCACGTCGCGGCCGCGATCACGCTGCTGCTGTCGCTCGGCGTCGCGATTCTCGCGTACGGGATGCCCGTGCCGCAGGCGCTCGCGGCCGCCGGCTTCGGCTTCGCGTACGGCCTGTGGCCGATCGCGTGGATCATCGTCGCGGCCGTGTTCCTGTACAAGATCGTCGTGAAGACCGGCCAGTTCGACATCATCCGCGCGTCCGTGCTGTCGATCACCGACGACCAGCGCCTGCAAATGCTGCTGATCGGCTTCTCGTTCGGCGCGTTCCTCGAAGGCGCGGCCGGCTTCGGCGCGCCCGTCGCGATCACCGCCGCGCTGCTCGTCGGCCTCGGCTTCAAGCCGCTGCACGCGGCCGGGCTGTGCCTGATCGCGAACACCGCGCCGGTCGCGTTCGGCGCGATGGGCATCCCGATCATCGTCGCCGGGCAGGTGACGGGCATCGATGCGTTCCACATCGGCGCGATGGCCGGCCGCCAGTTGCCGCTGCTGTCGCTCGCGGTGCCGTTCTGGCTCGTGTTCATGATGGACGGGCTGCGCGGAGTGCGGCAGACCTGGCCCGCCGCGCTCGTGGCGGGCGGCAGCTTCGCGGTGACGCAGTACTTCACGTCGAACCACATCGGGCCCGAGCTGCCGGACATCACGTCGTCGCTCGTCAGCCTCGTCGCGCTCGCCGCGTTCCTGAAGGTCTGGCAGCCGAGCCGCGCGAAGCAGACGGCGGGCGGCATCGTCGCGTCCGGCGGCGGTGCGGCGCTCGCGGGGTTCGGTACAGGCGGCAACGGCTCCGGCACGAGCCGCCAGCCGTCGCCGTACACGCTCGCGCAGACCGTGCGCGCGTGGTCGCCGTTCCTGATCCTGACGGCCGTCGTCACCGTGTGGAGCATCGCACCGTTCAAGGCGCTGTTCGCCGCGCACGGCGCGCTCGCGTCGACCGTGCTGAAATTTCACGTGGCCGGGCTCGACCAGCTCGTCGTGAAGACCGCGCCGATCGCCGCGACGCCGAAGGCGCTCGACGCGGTGCTGAAGATCGATCTCGTGTCGGCGGTCGGCAGCGCGATTCTCGTGACCGCGCTGATCTCGATGGCGCTGTTGCGGATGAAGCCGCGCGACGCCTGCGTCACGTTCGGCGAGACGCTGAAGGAACTGACGCGCCCGATCCTGTCGATCGGCCTCGTGCTCGCGTTCGCGTTCGTCGCGAACTACTCGGGGATGTCGTCGACGCTCGCGCTGATGCTGGCCGGGACCGGCGCAGCGTTCCCGTTCTTCTCGCCGTTCCTCGGCTGGCTCGGCGTGTTCCTGACCGGCTCGGACACGTCGTCGAACGCGCTGTTCTGCTCGCTGCAGCAGGCCACCGCCCATCAGCTCGGCGTGCCGGAGACGCTCGCGGTCGCCGCGAACACGACGGGCGGCGTGACCGCGAAGATGATCTCGCCGCAATCGATCGCGGTCGCGTGCGCGGCGACGGGCCTCGTCGGCAAGGAATCCGAGCTGTTCCGCTTCACGGTGCGGCACAGCCTGCTGTTCGCGGTGATCGTCGGGCTGATCACGCTCGTGCAGGCGTACGTGCTGCCGGGGATGGTGCCGTAAGCGGCGCGCAGGCACGGCCCAAAACAAAACCCCACGCCCGAACCACGAGCGTGGGGTTTTTCATGTCGCTTGCCGATCGCCGGCGCGAACGGCCGGCGCTCCGCCGCGCGATCAGCTGCCCTTCGCGATGCGATCCTGGATGTGCTGCGCGCGGCTCGCCGACGACGGGTGCGAGCTCATCATCGAGCTCTGGCCGCCGTCCATCTGCGCGAGCTTCTGGAAGCCGGTGACGAGGCCCTTCTGGCTCATGCCCTTCTGCTTCATCAGGTCGAACGAGTAGTCGTCGGCCGCGCTTTCCTGCGACTGCGAGAACTGCGCGTTGATGAACTTCTCGGTGATGTCGCCGAGCTGCGAGCTCGACAGTGCCGCCACGCCCGGCGAGGCCGCGCCGGCCGCGCTGCGCGCCGCGCTCACCGCGTATGCGGTCTGCATCGCCTTCTTCGAGTGGCCGAGTGCGACGTGGCCCATTTCATGGCCGATCACGCCGCGCAGCTCGTCGTCGTTCATCATGTCCATCAGGCCGCTGTACACGCGCACGCAGCCGTTGCCCATCGCCCACGCGTTGACGTCCTTGGTCAGGTAGACCTTGTAGTTGATCTTCTGGCCGTTCAGCGTCATGTCGCCGAAGCCCTTCATCACCTTCGTCAGGCGCTTCGCGTAGGCGCTGTTCGCCGGCGCGATCTTCGATTCGGCGTCGCTCGACTTGCACGATTCGTTCGACAGCGCGGCGATGTCGCTGTCCGACAGCGTCGCTGCCTTGTACAGGTTGGTCCCCGCCGACGTCAGGCTGTTCGCGTCAAGGCTCTGTACCCCGCCGCATGCGCTCAACAGAAACGCCACGCCACACGCCGCCACCGCTTTCTTGAGTTGCATCCCGGAATCCCTCGATAGTTGTATTTGGGAGCGGCGATTTTGCATAATCCGGCAGAAAATTACCAGATGTTTACATCGGATGACACGTTCATTACTCGGTGGATTGACATGACGCGGCGATCCGGCACCGGATTGGCGACGAAAAGCAGGGTAATCGCCGCACGCGGGGCGGCGACCGCGAAGGAAACGGCCGGCTCTTCGCTCAGGCCGTCTGGTCGCGCCGCCGCGTCAGACGCCGGGCGACCAGCATCGGCAGCCGCATCGCGAAGCCGGCGAACAGGCGCAGGTGCATCCACGCGAGCAGCGCGTTGTCGCGGCCGTAGTGAAAGTGCGACACGCCGCCTTCGTCCCGGCCGAAATAGCGCACCGGCGCGTCGATGCGGATCGGCCGCACGCCGGCCCAGCACAGCCGCACGGCGGCTTCGGGATCGAAGTCGAAGCCGCGCATCCACGGCTGGCGCCGCATGATCGCCGCCAGCGGCGCGACCGGATACACGCGAAAACCGTACAGCGAATCGCCGATCCCGGCCCACAGCGTCTCGAGGTCGGCCCACGCGTTCGACAGCCGGCGCCCCTGCACACGCAACTGCGGCGCGCTCGCGTCGAACTTCGGCACGCCGAGCACCATCGCATCGGGCGCGGCCTGCGATGCCGCCATGAAGGCGGGAATCAGGTCGGCCGGATGCTGGCCGTCGGAATCCATCGTCAGCACGTGCGTGAAGCCGCTCGCGGCCGCCGCGTCGAGCCCCGCGAGCACCGCGGCGCCCTTGCCGCGATTCTCCGGCAGCACGATCACGCGCAAGCCGGGATCGCGCTCGGCCATCGCCTGCAGCCGTTCGGCGCTGCCGTCGGTGCTGCCGTCGACGACGACCCACACCGGGTTCCACTGCGCGCGCGCATGGCGCACGGTCGTGTCGACCTTGGCGCCCGGGTTGTAGCTCGGAATCAGGACGAGATGAGTGGGCGACGCGTGCAGCTTGAACATGGAAACAGCCGATGACGAAGACGGGGATCCTGACAAAAGTGTATGACCGGCCGACGAACGCCGGCACGCTTCGCCGACCCCGGCCGCCTGCCCGACCGGTGGCCGGATCGTGAGGCTCTCGCGCTTCATGACAGCCACTCCATCGCATGACCGGCGCTGGCCTCGATCTCGACCAGCAGGTCGTCGCGGCACACGTCCGCATGCACGAACAGCGGCCGCACGTGAGGACCGGCGGCCTCGCGCAGCACGCGGCCGATCGCGGCCAGCGCCGCGGGGTCGCCGGCGTCGCGCACGTAGACGCGATAGCCGAGGTCCGCGAGCGAGAACGGGCCGTGCCCCTGCCGCGCGGCCTGCTCGAGCACCGCCGCGAGGTTCGCGACCGTCTCGCGCGTCTGCGCGACGACGTCGCCGCGATGCACGGTACGGTGCCCGACGATGCTCGCGGTGCCCGAGACGAACAGCACCGGCGTCGCGTCGCCGTCGGCCCACGCGGCGGCGCGCGCGAACGTCGGCGCGCGCGGGCCGTACTGCGCCGGATAGTGATAGGCGCTCACCTGGCGCGGATTCTCGATGGAATCGGCCGGCGTGCGGCTCGCGAGGAAATGGATCGCGAGCGGCGCGGCCGGCGACGCATCGCCGGCGACCGGCACGACCGAGCCGAGCGCGCACGCGGCCGGCACGCCGCCCGTCAGTGCGCGGCGGCACGCGTCGAACGCCTGTTGACGGCCGATATTGAACTGACGATAGCGCTCGATCGCGAACTGCACCGCATTGATTGCCGGCACGGTGTTCCAGATCCGCAGCGGATGCGGCATGCCCAGCGTATCGAGCAGCTCGAACAGCGCGCGGTACGCGTCGAACGTCGCGCGTTCGAGCGGCGTGCCGCCGTCGCGCCGCGCATCGTACGCCGCATCCGTCTCGTGCACGACGAGGCTGCCGAACACGAGCCCCGCCGCTTCGCTGTAGCGGTAATGCAGCGCACCGCGCCGTTCGCTGCGCAGGTCGTGCGCATCGCATTGCCACACTTCGCAGACCGCATCGTCCGGTGCGACGTCGGCGCCGAGCAGCGCCATCTGTACCGGTGCGACCGGCAGGCCGGGCGCGGCATCGGTCAGCATCCGCGCCATGGCGGCCGCGCGCGAGGCGTCCGGTGTTCCCGCCGCGCCGATGCACACCGCGCCCAGCGCGCCGGGAAACACGCGATCGAATCCGTCATCCCGGCCGCGCGCATCGTGCAGCAGCGCGACGAGCCTCGCATGGCTCGCCTGGACGAGCCGCAGCGCGAGGCCGCCGCCGTGCGCGAACGGCGCGGCCGCAGGCGCGGCGGCGGGCAACATCGGACACGGACGCCGTTCGGCGTCGACTGGATGCACGGACACTTCGATTTCCTCACGATGCGGCACGGGCCGCGCGATCACGCGGCCCTGCACCGCGTTGCGTTACGTCAGGCCCACGCGGCGCGCTTCGTCATGCGAGCCCGCCGTTGACGGACAACACCTGCCCCGTCACATAGGCCGCGGCGTCGGACACGAGATACGCGACCATCGCCGCGACTTCGTCGGGCCGGCCCGCGCGCTGCGCGGGCACGAGCTGCTTGATGCGTTCGGCGGGAAACGCCTGTTCGGCCATCGGCGACGCGATGATGCCCGGCGCCACCGCGTTCACGGTGATGCCGCGCGACGCGAGCTCCAGCGACAGCGACTTCGTCGCGCCGATCAGCCCCGCCTTCGCGGCCGCGTAGTTGGCCTGCCCGCGATTGCCGGTCACACCGGCCACCGATGCGATGTTGACGATCCGTCCGCGCCGCGTGCGGATCATCGGCAGCAGCAACGGCTGCGTGACGTTGAAAAAGCCGTTGAGCGTCACGTCGATCACGCTGTGCCATTGCCGGCGCGACATGCCGGCCATCGGCGCGTCGTCGTGGATGCCCGCGTTGTTGACGAGGATCTGCACCGGCGCATCGTCGATGAACGGCTGCAGCGCGGCGAGCGTCGCGTCGGCGTCGGTCACGTCGAACGCGATCGCGTGCGCGGCGCCGCCGGCCGCGACGATCTGCTGCGCGACCGCCTCCGCCTGCGCGAGATGGCGGTTCGCATGCACCCACACTTCATGGCCGGCCTGCGCGAGCGCCGTGCAGATCGCCTGCCCCAGCACACCGCTGCCGCCCGTCACGAGCGCCCGCATCGCCTTGCTCCGTTCATCGCGTTTTCCCCTCGATCGATGCCGTCGCGCATCGTCCGCCGAGCGACGCCGTCACTTCGTGCGATGCGCGGCGACGTAGGCAGCCAGCGCACCGAGCGTCGCAAAGATCGTCTGGTTGTCCGGATTGTCCGAGCGCAGTTCGAAGCCGTATTTCTTCGAGATCAGCAGCGCGATTTCCAGGATGTCGATGGAGTCGAGCCCGAAACCTTCGCCATACAGCGGGGTGTCGGCCGTCACTGTTTCGAGCGGGACGTCTTCGAGATTCAGTTCGCCGATGATCAGCGTGGCGAGCTCTTGTTCCAGTGCGTTCATCATGCGTGCGGGCAGGCGGCCCATGGCAGCGGGAGGCGCCCGGAAACGGCAACCGTCGTGCACGCCCGGCGCGTGCAAATCTCCGTCCCTCCGGCGTCTGCCGGCTTCCCCGCCTGCGTCATGTGGGGATCGTTTGTAAAAGTTACGCGGATTCTAGACGATGGGTATCGGGTCGTATACCGCGAATGGTTACAGACTCGCTAGCCGGCGCCGCGGCCCGTTGCGCACGGGAATGGACGAGACGCTTGAGCCGCTTTGGATGGAAATGGACCGACCCCGCGAAACCGTTCGCCCGGTGCCATACAATCGGTTACAAAACCCGGTCGCGGGCGGCCCGAAGCCGCCCCGCCGCGGCCCTAAAATGAGCGTGCCCGACCATCGGCCCGGACTCGCGTCCCGGCCGCCATTCATATGATGTTTGACGGCCCGACCCCGCGTCCGGCCACGATCCGCCCGATGTTTCCAGTGATGCCGCGTCCGCCCTTGCGCCCCGTTCCGGTTCGCCCGCCCGTCAGCCGCTGCAGCCCGGCCGCCGGCCGGTGCGCGCGCCGTGCGCCCGGAGGCCGTCGATGAGCCGGCTGCTGCCCGTCGTGCGCGGCGTCGCAGCGGTCGGCGCCGTGGCCGCGTACCAGATTGGCGCGCACTACGCGAGCGCGACACCGGGCGCGCACGGCGTCGGCCTCGCGATGGCGCTCGTGCCGCCGCTGCTGCTCGCGCTCGGCGTGGCGCTGCGCTCGCCGCGGCGCGCGTGGCTCGTGCCGGCATGGCTGCTGGCCGCCGCCGCGTTGTGGGCCGCGCGCGCGCCGCTCGCTCAGCACTTCGAATGGGGCCTGTATCTGGAGCACGCGAGCTTCAACGTCGCGATGGCGCTGCTGTTCGGCCGCACGCTCGTGGCCGGCGACGTGCCGCTGTGCACCCGCTTCGCCGCGATGATCCACGGCACCGTCACGCCGGCCGTCGCGCGCTACACGCGCCGGATCACGCTCGCGTGGACGCTGTTCTTCGTCGCGACCGCCGCCGTGTCGACGCTGCTGTTCGCGACCGCGCCGATCGTCACGTGGTCGACTTTCGCGAACTACCTGTCGCTGCCGCTCGTCGCCGTGATGTTCGCCGCCGAGCATGCGTGCCGGCGTGTCGCGCTGCCGCACGAGCCGCAGCCGCGAATGGTCGACGCGGTGCGCGCGTATCGCGCGTCGACCCACGCATCGCAGGCCTCGCGATGAATTCATGACCGGCGCGGCTCCATGGCCGCGCCGGCCTTCGTTCCCGTCTTGACCGATTTATGCCGACTCACCCGCTGGTATTCCATTCCTCGCCCGACCGGACGATCGCCTGGCGCGACGGCTCTCCCGTCACCGTGCGCGCGTTCGTCGCCGACGTCGCGCGCGTGGCCGCCGCGCTGCCCGCCGGCGGCCACGTGTTCAACGTGTGCCGCGACCGCTATCGCTTCGCGGTCAGCCTGTGCGCGGCGCTCGTCGCCGGCAAGATCAGCCTGCTGCCGTCGACGCACACGCCGGAAATGGTCCGCCAGCTCGCGTCGTTCGCGCCCGATGCGTTCTGCCTGCACGATGCGCCCGACTGCGCGATCGACCTGCCGCGCTTCGCGTATCCCGACGCCGCGCCGGGCGAACCGGCGGCCGATGCGCCGTTCGCCGTCCCGCAAATCGACGCCGCGCGGATCATGGCCTACGTGTTCACGTCCGGCTCGACCGGCGCGCCGGTGCCGCACCGCAAGACCTGGGGCTTCCTGGTCGGCTGCGTGCGCGCGGCGGCCGAGCGGCTCGGGCTGCTCGACGGCCGTGCGGCGACGCTGATCGGCACGGTGCCCGCGCAACACATGTACGGTTTCGAGTCGACGGTGCTGCTCGCGCTGATCGGCGGCCTCGCGTTCAGCAACCGCCAGCCGTTCTACCCGAGCGACATTCGCGACGAACTCGACGCGCTCCCGCAGCCGCGCGTGCTCGTCACGTCGCCGATCCACCTGCGCGCGCTGCTGTCCGCCGGCCATGCGCTGCCGCGCGCGGCGCTGGTGCTGTCGGCCACCGCGCCGCTGTCGGAAAAGCTCGCGTGCGAAGCCGAGGCCGCGCTCGACGCGCCGCTCGTCGAGATCTACGGCAGCACCGAGACCGGTCAGATCGCGACCCGTCGCACGTCGCAAGGCGCGGCGTGGGAACGGTTCCCGGACATCCGGCTCGATGCCCGCGACGCACCGGACGGCGACGACAGCGGGCCGACCGTGTGGGTATCGGGCGGGCACGTCGAGGCGCCCGTGCCGATGGGCGATGCGCTCGAACTGCTCGGCGACGGCCGGTTCCTGCTGCACGGCCGCAAGGCCGACCTCGTCAACATCGCCGGCAAGCGCACGTCGCTCGCGTACCTGAACCATCAGCTCAACGCGATCGCGGAGGTGGTCGACGGCGTGTTCTTCATGCCGGACGAAGCCGCGCCGGCGCACGGCGACACCGCCCTCGAGCCGGTCACGCGGCTCGTCGCGCTGGTCGTCGCGCCGACGCTCTCGGCCGCCGATCTGCAACGCGCGCTGCGCGAGCGGATCGATCCGGCGTTCATGCCGCGCCCGCTCGTGTTCGTCGATGCGCTGCCGCGCAACGAAACGGGCAAGCTGCCGCGCGACGTGCTGGCGGCGCTCGTGGCGCAACATGCGCGTGCCACGGGCGCGACGCCCACGCCGCCGGCCGGGCGCGGCCCGGCCCGCACGCCCTCGTCCGCGCTCGCGTTCACGATTGCCGCCGATCACCCCGCGCTGCCCGGCCACTTCCCCGGCCATCCGGTCGTGCCGGGCGTCGTGCTGCTCGATCACGCGATCCACATGATCGGCGCGGCGATGAACCGTCCGCTGCATGCGTGGCGGCTCGGGTCCGCGAAATTCCTGAGCCCGGTCGCGCCCGGCGAACCGCTCGATCTCGCGTACGACGCGGCGGCCAGCGGCGCGATCCGTTTCACGGTGCGCACCGGGTCGCGCGAGGTCGCGACCGGCGTGCTGTCCGCACCACCGTCCGTGCAGGATGGCGCGCAGCCATGAAGCGCACCGCATGGGCCGAACGCCAGGAGCGCAGCAACGCGGGCTTGCTGCGCGTGATGACGTGGATCTCGCTGCGCTTCGGCCGGCCGCGCGCGCGTATCGTGCTGCACCTGATCGCGACGTATTTCGTGCTGTTCTCGCCGGCCGCGTGCGCGGCGTCGCGCGACTACCTGCGCCGCGTGCTCGGGCGCCCCGCGCGCTGGCGCGACGTCTATCGGCACGTGTTCACGTTCGCGGCGACGATCCATGATCGCGTGTACCTGATGAACGGGCGCTTCGACCTGTTCGACATCCGGCTGCACGGCGAAACGCTCGTCGACGATGCGCTCGCGGGCGGACGCGGCGCGTTCCTGATGGGCGCGCATCTCGGCAGCTTCGAAGTCGTGCGCGCGATCGGCCGCACGCATCCGGACCTGCGCGTGGTCGTCACGATGTACGAGAAGAACGCGCGCAAGATCAACGCGACGCTCGCGGCGGTGAACCCGGCCGCGCAGCCGGAGGTGATTCCGCTCGGCCAGGTCGACTCGATGCTGAAGGTACGCGAGCGCCTCGACGCGAACTGCATGGTCGGCATGCTCGCCGACCGCACGCTGCTCGACGACGCGGCCGCGTCGCTGCGGCGCGTGCCGCTGCTCGGCGCGCCGGCCGCGTTCCCGCTCGGGCCGCTTTACATGGCCGCGATGCTGAAGCGCCCGGTGATCTTCATGACGGGCCTCTATCGCGACGGCAACCGCTACGATGTGCACTTCGAGACGCTCGCCGATTTCTCCGACGTGCGGCGCGATGCGCGCGCGGCGGCGGTCGACGCGGCGCTCGCGCGCTACGTCGCGCTGCTCGACCGGTACTGCCGCGCGGCGCCGTACAACTGGTTCAACTATTTCGATTTCTGGCAAGGCGGCGATGCCGTGGCCGCAACCGCGCGCCGCGAGGCGGCGCACGCCGGCGCCGACCTGCCCGCCACGAGGGATTCCGACGCATGACCGCCGTTCGCCGCTGCCTGCTCCCGTTTTCGTCGCCCCGCATCGCCGGTGTTATCCGCGTGGTCGCCGCCACCGCCGCCGCGATCGCGCTGGCCGTGCCGGCGCACGCGGCCGATACCGGAACGGCCTGGACCCTCGACCGGCTGATGTCGACGCTCGCGCAGCACAAGTCGGGCCGCGCGACCTTCACCGAGACGAAGACCCTGTCGATCGCCACGCAGCCGATCGAATCGTCGGGCGAACTGGTGTTCGTCGCGCCGGATCATCTGGAAAAGCACACGCTGCGCCCGACGCCCGAACACCTCGTCGTCGACGGCGAGATGCTCACCGTCGAGCGCAACAACCGCAAATACACGCTCGCGCTCGCGCGCTATCCGGAACTCGGCGCGTTCATCGACAGCATCCGCGCGACGCTCGCCGGCAACCGCTTCGCGCTCGAACAGGTGTACAAGGTCGCCCTCGCCGGACGCGGCGACGACTGGACGCTGACGCTCACGCCGCTCGACTCGCGGATGCTGAAGGTCGTCAGCACGATCACGCTCGACGGCACGCGTGACGTGTTGCGCAGCGTCGCGATCCGGCAGGCCGACGGCGATCGTTCGGTGATGCGCCTGCAACCCGTCGCGGCGCACGCGAACTGATGGACGATCGTACGCGCCCCTCGCCCGTCACGCGTCGCCCACCCGCGTGGCGGCAGCGCGCGGTGCTCGTGTGGCTGCTCGCGCTCGCCGCGTGCGGCGTCGCGATCGGGCGCGCGCAGTTCACGGCCGACCTGTCCGCGTTCCTGCCGAATGCGCCGAGCGCCGGGCAGCGCGTGCTCGTCGACCAGTTGCGCGACGGCATCGTGTCGCGCCTGATCCTCGTCGCGATCGATGGCGGCGATGCCGGCACGCGCGCCGCGCTGTCGCGGCGCGTCGCCGGCACGCTGCGCACCGATCCGCGGTTCGCGGCCGTGCACAACGGCGAAGCCGCGAACGACGCGCGCGACCGGCAATTCGTCTTCGCTCATCGCTACCTGCTGAGCCCGGCCGTCACGCCGCAGCGCTTCAGCGCCGACGGCCTGCACCAGGCGCTCGGCGACAGCCTCGACCTGCTGAGTTCGTCGGCCGGCCTCGTCGCGAAGGCGATGCTGCCGCGCGACCCGACCGGCGAAGTCGCCGCGCTCGTCGACGGGCTCGACAGCGCGGCCGAACCGGCGAGCCGCGACGGCGTGTGGGCGTCGCGCGACGGCACGCGCGCGGTGCTGGTCGTGCAGACGGCCGCCGCCGGCTCCGATACCGATGCGCAGGCCCGCGCGATCGACGCCGTGCGCCGCGCGTTCGCGGCCGCGACGCTGGCCGTACCGAATGCGGCCGGCACCACGCTCGCGATGACCGGCCCCGGCGTGTTCTCGGTCGACACGCGCGACACGATCCGGCACGACGTCGAGCGGCTGTCGACGGCGAGCGTCGTGCTGATCGTCGCGCTGCTGCTCACGCTGTACCGGTCGCCGCGCACGCTCGCGCTCGGCCTGCTGCCGGTGCTGACGGGCGTCGCGGCCGGGATCGCGGCGGTCAGCGTCGCGTTCGGCACGGTCCACGGGCTGACGCTCGGGTTCGGTACGACGCTGATCGGCGAAGCCGTCGACTATTCGATCTACCTGTTCGTGCAATCGGCGCAGGCCGGCACGCGCGGCACGGCACACCCGGCCGACGCGACGCGCGCGTGGGTCGCCGCGTACTGGCCGACGATCCGGCTCGGCGTGCTGACGTCGGTGTGCGGGTTCGCGTCGATGCTGTTCTCCGGCTTCCCGGGCCTCGTGCAGCTCGGGCTGTATTCGATCGTCGGCCTGACGGCCGCCGCGCTCGTCACGCGCTTCGTGCTGCCGCACCTGCGCGGCGAGCATGTCGCGATCCGCGACGTCTCGCGCGTCGGCGCCGTGCTCGCGCGCGCGGCCGACGCCGCGCCGCGGCTGCGCTGGCCGCTCGCGGTGCTCGTGGTCGCCGCCTGCGCGACGCTCGCGCTGCATCGCGACGGCCTGTGGAGCCGCGAGCTCGCCGCGCTCAGCCCCGTACCGGCACCGGCGCAGGCGCTCGACGCCCGGCTGCGCGCCGACGTCGGCGCGCCCGACGTGCGCTACCTCGTCGTGATTACCGCGCCGACCGAACAGGCCGCACTCGAAGGCGCGGAAAAAGTGGCCGCGCAATTGCAGCCGCTCGTCGAGCGCGGCACGCTCGGCGGTTTCGACAATCCGGCCCGCTACCTGCCGAGCGACGCCGCGCAGCGCGCCCGCCAGGCGAGCCTGCCGGATGCGAACACGCTTGCCGCGCGGATGCGCGATGCCGTCGCGCACCAGCCGATCGCGGTGAAGCCCGACCTGTTCGCGCCGTTCCTCACCGACGTCGACGCCGCGCGTCACGCGCCGCTGCTGACGCGCGCGGACCTGCACGGCACGTCGATGGCGCTCGCCGTCGACGCGCTGCTGACCGAACGCGACGACCGCTGGAGCGCGATGCTGCCGCTGCGTGCGCCGGACGCCGCACGCACCGCGCAACCGGCGTCGAGCCTCGACGCGACACCGATTCGCGCCGCCGTCGCGCGCGCGGGCGTGCCCGATGCGCTGTTCGTCGACATGAAGGCCGAAGCCGATCGCCTGTACGTGAGCTACGTGCACGAGGACATCCGGCTGTCGCTCGCGGGGTTCGCCGCGATCGCCGTGCTGCTGCTGATCGCGCTGCGATCGCCGCGCCGCGCCGCGCGCGCCCTTGCGCCACTCGTCGCGGCCGTGCTGGTCGTGACGGCCGGCTTCGCGCTCGCCGGCGTGCAACTGACGATCCTGCACCTGGTCGGGATGCTGCTGATCGTCGCGGTCGGCTCGAACTACGCGCTGTTCTTCTGCCGGCGCGCGGATGCGCAGCCCGTCACGCCGTACACGCTGGTATCGCTGCTGATCGCGAACCTCGCGACGGTCGCCGGCTTCGGGCTGCTCGCGCTGTCGCGCGTGCCGCTGCTCGAAACCTTCGGGTTGACCGTCGGCCCCGGCGCGATGCTCGCGCTCGCGTTCGCGGCGATTCTCGCGCCGCGCGCCGCGGCGACGATCGGTCATGGTGAACGTGGAGGCCGCGCATGAACGCGTCGTCGTCCATGCCGCCGCGCCACGCCGGCGACGCACGCCGCTGGAAGCCGACGCCGCTGATCGCGGGCGCCGCGGCACTGCACGCGGGCGCGGCCGCCGCCGTGGTCGCGCAACCGGCCACGTGGCCGTGGGCCGTCGGTGGCGCGGTCGCATCGCATCTCGCGCTGACCGCGGCGGGCCTGTGGCCGCGCAGCACGCTGCTCGGCCCGAACTGGACGCGCCTGCCGGCCGGCGCGGGCCGCCGCATCGCGCTGACGATCGACGACGGCCCGGACCCGGACGTCACACCGCGCGTGCTCGACCTGCTCGACCGTTACGACGCGCGTGCGACGTTCTTCTGCATCGGCGATCTCGCGCGCCGCCATCCGCGGTGGATCGAGGCGATCGTCGCGCGTGGTCACGCGGTGGAGAACCACAGCCAGCGGCACCGCCATACGTTCTCGCTGTCGGGGCCGGCCGCGCTGCGGCGCGAGATCGCGGCCGCGCAGCAGACGCTGACCGACATCGCCGGCACGCGCCCGCTGTTCTTCCGCGCGCCGGCGGGCCTGCGCAATCCGTTTCTCGAACCGGTGCTGTGCGAATTCGGGCTGCAACTGGCGAGCTGGACGCGGCGCGGCTTCGACACGCGGGCGCGCGACGCCGCGACCGTCACGCGCCGCCTGCTTCACGGCCTCGAGGCGCGCGACATCCTGCTGGTCCACGACGGTCATGCCGCACGCGATGCGCGCGGCGAACCGGTCGTGCTCGACGTGCTGCACGCGGTGCTGCGCGCGGCCGCCGACGCGCAGTTGCACTGGACCACGTTGCGCGCGGCGCTCGCGCCTGAACCGCCCGAACCGCCCGGCCAGCCGCGCGTGCCGGCACCCCCGTTTGATAAAATCTGACCGCGAACGGCGCGCCTGCCAGCCCTGCTGCGGCGCCCGTTCCGGCCACCGGATGCGACCCTCGTGAACCCTCTCCTGCTCTCGCACTTCACCGCCACCAGCTGCATCGGCCGCGGCCTCGACGCGACCCTCGGTGCGCTGCGCCGCGCCCGCGGCGGGCTCGTGCCGTGCAACTTCGAGCGCGCGGATCTCGACACGTGGATCGGCGCGGTGGACGGCGTCGATGCGCACCCCGTGCGCGCCGATCTCGCCGACTTCGAATGCCGCAACAACCGCCTCGCGCAACTCGGCCTGACGCAGGACGGCTTCGACGCCCGCGTCGCGGCGGCCGCTGCGCGCTACGGCGCCGCACGCATCGGCGTGTTCGTCGGCACGAGCACGGCCGGCATCCTCGAAACCGAACGCGCGTACCAGCGCCGCGATCCGGCGAGCGGCGCGCTGCCGGCCGATTTCCGCTATGCGCACACGCACAACCCGTATTCGCCGGCCGCGTTCGTGCGCGCGTATTTCGCGCTGCGCGGGCCGGCGATGGCGATCTCGTCCGCGTGTTCGTCCGGCGCGAAGGCGTTCGGCTCCGCGCGCCGCATGATCGAGGCCGGGCTGATCGACGCGGCCGTCGTCGGCGGCGTCGATTCGCTGTGCCTGACGACGCTGTACGGCTTCAATTCGCTCGAACTGCTGTCGCGCCGGCCATGCCGGCCGTTCGACACGGCACGCGACGGCATCTCGATCGGCGAGGCCGCCGCGTTCGCGCTCGTCGAACGTGTGCCCGACCCGCCCGCTGCGCTCGACGACGACGCGATCCTGCTGCTCGGCATCGGCGAATCGAGCGATGCGCATCACATGTCGTCGCCGCATCCGGAAGGGCTCGGCGCGCGCGCCGCGATCGAGCAGGCGCTCGCGGCCGCCGGCCTCGGCGCGCACGATATCGACTACGTGAACCTGCACGGCACCGCGACCCCGAGCAACGATGCAGCGGAAAGCCGCGCGCTCGGCGCGCTGTTCGCCCGCACGCCGTGCAGCTCGACGAAGGGCGCGACCGGCCACACGCTGGGCGCGGCCGGCGCGCTGGAGGCGATCGTCGCCACGCTCGCGCTGCGCGAGCAGTTCGTGCCGGCCGGCGTCAACACGACGCAGCCGGACCCGGCGCTCGTCGCCGACTACGTGCTCGCGAGCCGCGACACGCGCGTGCGCGCCGTCCTCTCCAATTCGTTCGGCTTCGGCGGCACGAATTGCAGCCTGATCCTCGGCCGCGCCCGGCACGTGGCCGGTCGCGCCCGCCGTTGAGGCCCGCCATGACACTCACCGCGTTCATCGAAAGCGTCGGCCTCGTCGGGCCGGGATTGACCGACTGGCCGCACGCGGCCGACGTGCTCGCGGGCCGCGCGCCCTACGCGGCCGCCCGCACCGAACTGCCGCCGCCCGCCGGGCTGCCGTCCGCCGAGCGGCGTCGCACGGGCCCCGTCGTGCGCGCCGCGCTCGCGGTCGGCCACGCGGCGGTGGCCGCGAGCGGCCGCGATGCCGCGACGCTCGCGACCGTGTTCAGCGCATCCGGCGGCGACGGCCAGAACTGCCACGCGATCTGCGAAACGCTGGCCGGCGACGATCGCCAGCTGTCGCCGACCCGCTTCCACAACTCGGTGCACAACGCCCCGGCCGGCTACTGGAGCATCGCGACCCGCGCGATGGCGACGTCGAACGTGCTGTGCGCGCACGACGGCAGCTTTGCCGCCGGCCTGCTCGAAAGCCTGTGCCAGGTCGTCGTCGATCGCGTGCCGAGCCTGCTGATCGCGTACGACACCGACTATCCGGAACCGTTGCGTGCGGTGCGGCCGATCGGCGACGCGTTCGGCGTCGCGCTCGTGTTCGCGCCGGAAGCGAGCGAACGCACGCTCGCCCGCATCGACGTGCAGCTCACCGATGCGCCCGCCACGACGCTCGCGCATGCCGAGCTCGACGCACTGCGCGCCGGCAATCCGGCCGCCCGCGTGCTGCCGCTGCTGGACGCGCTCGCCACGCGGCAATCGACGCGCGTCGTGCTCGATTACCTGGCCGATACGCGCGTGCAGGTCGACGTCGCGATGCCCGACTCTTTCGCGGAGCGCGCGCGATGACCACGACGGTCGTATTGACCGCGCCGCTCGACCACGCGTGGATTGCCGCGCACATTCCGCACGCCGGCACGATGTGCGTGCTCGATTCGGTCGATGCGTGGGATGCCGAACGAATTCGCTGCACCGCGACGAGCCACCGCGATCCGCACAACCCGCTGCGCGCGCACGGGCGGCTCGCGTCGGTCTGCGGCATCGAGTACGCGGCGCAGGCGATGGCCGTACACGGCGCGCTGCTCGGTGCGCATGAGGCGCGCCCGCGCGTCGGCTATCTCGCGAGCGTGCGCAACGTCGACGCGTTCGTCGACCGGCTCGACACCTTCGAGCAGCCACTCACCGTCGACGCGGAACGCATGAGCGGCGACGGCCGCTCGGTGCTGTACGGCTTCGCGCTGCGCTGCGGCGAGCGCGTGCTGCTGTCCGGCCGCGCGGCGGTGATGCTCGACGCATCGGCCGCCGGCGCGTTTCAACCGGCGCCCGCCGGCAACACGAATCCTCGATGAAGAGGCTTACCTCAAGGAAACCGGTCGTGAAAGTTCGTCAGTTCATTGGCGCCGCGCTCGTTCTGGCGCTGCTCGGCCCGCTCGCCCACGCGGACATGTCGGAAGTGAAGCAGGACATCAAGCGCGATTCGAAGGAAGCCGCGCACAAGACCGGCGACGCGGCGCGCAGCTTCGGCCACGCGACCGCGAGCGCCGCGAAGGCGGTCGGGCACGGCGTCGCGCATGCGTCGCGCGAAGGCTGGGAAGCCACCAAGCGCACGACGAAGCGGATCTTCCACAAGAACGACTCGGGCGAGTCTGCCGGAAAGAGCGAAAGGAACGACTGATCGCGCATCCCTCGCGCGTGGCCGACGGCATGCGCGCGGGGCATGACAGCCCATCGATCGCCCATCGATCGCCGATCGAGCGTTCACCGATCGCGACGCGTCGGCGCCGCGCTCACCGTGCACCGCGCATGCGGCGCAACGACCGCGCCGGCCTGCGCGCGAAGCACTTGCCGTACGCGACGAGCCAGCAATCGCGATGATCGAAATTCCGCAGCAGCCGCGCGCGGCGCCGCTCGAGCCAGTAGAGCGCGATCGCCATCGTCAGCGCGACGGCCAGTGCCGAGCCGCCGATCACGAGTCCCATCCAGGTGTCGCCCATGCGTTCTCCGGAATGCGAGGCCGAAGCGGCGCGCCTGCCGCTTCGGCACGGAATGGTGCGGAACGCGGCCCGCCCGGGCGCGAACGCCGTGCGGGCCGCCGCGCGTCAGTGCATGTGCTGACCGCCGTTGATCGCGATGTTGGAGCCCGTCACGAAGCCGGCCTCCTCCGAGCACAGATAGGCCACCAGCGCCGCGACTTCCTCGGGCTTGCCGAGCCGGCCCGCCGGAATCTGCGGGAGGATCTTCGTGTCGAGGATGTCCTGCGGGATCGCGGTGACCATCTTCGTCGCGAGATAGCCGGGCGACACCGTGTTCACCGTCACGCCCTTGCGCGCGATCTCGAGCGCGAGCGATTTCGTGAAGCCGTGCATGCCGGCCTTCGCGGCCGCATAGTTGGTCTGGCCGACCGACCCCTTCGAGCCGTTCACCGACGAGATGTTGACGATGCGGCCCCAGCCGCGCTCGACCATGCCGTCGCAGACCGGCTTCGTCATGTTGAACACGGAGTCGAGGTTGGTGCGGATCACCGCATCCCAGTTGACCTTGTCGAGCTTGCGCAGCGTCATGTCGCGCGTGATGCCCGCATTGTTCACGAGAATGTCGACCGGGCCGACGTCCCGCACGATCTTCTCGATGCATTGCTGGCATGAATCGTGATCGGCCACGTCCACCGGATACGCATGGAATTCGCGGCCGGCCGCATGCATCTCGGTCAGCCAGCGGTCCGCGCCGGTGTTGTTCGGCGAATACGTGACGACTACCCGATGACCCGCGTCGTTCAACCTGATGCTGACCGCTTCGCCGAGGCCGCCCATCCCACCCGTCACAACTGCAATTCGCTTAGTCATACTATGAATTACCGACAAAAAAGTAATCGATGAAAGGCGGGGCGACGGCATCGGACATGCCGCCGCCCCACCGCTTCGATGCGCAGCCCCCGCCCGCTTCGCGGACGCGTCGCGCATCGGCACCGCGCTTTGTTGTTGACTGCCTGTGTTGCGCGAAAACCGTCCGGCTCGCCCGCGGCACTGGCCCACGCCGCAAGCGAACCGTGTCGTCAGGCCGCTGCTCCGACGCGCTCGACCGCGAGCGCAACGCCCATCCCGCCGCCGATGCACAGCGACGCCAGCCCGCGCTTCGCGTCGCGCTTGACCATCTCGTGCAGCAGCGTCACCAGGATCCGGCAGCCCGACGCACCGATCGGGTGACCGATCGCGATCGCCCCGCCGTTCACGTTCACCTTCGACGTGTCCCAGCCCATCTGCTTGT
>NZ_JACCQC010000119.1:0-388 GCF_015712225.1 Burkholderia sp. 9775_39
GCCTCAAGCAGTTCAATCTGTTCGTTAGTCCGTGAACTGGCACGATTGATAAAAAACCACAAGATGAGCCCGATAAGAAGAACCACCACCGATACAACCAAAGACGCAATGTTCATCACGCCTGAATTTACAACTTCGTTCATTTCACCACCTCTGAGTAGAGGCGCTATTCTACCACTGCTGGAGAGGAAGAAAATCTAGTGCTGAAAAAATGATATCACCACGGGATAAACTGGTTAATGGCACAAATTCCGCTGAAAAATTGTACATCCTGATCGCACATCATGTTGAATACCTGCGCCCAAAGCAGCAAGCAAGCCAACACCACGACAACCAGAACGACCCATCGAAACTTTTTCACTCCAATCTCCGTTTCACCTACCTTATG
>NZ_JACCQC010000120.1:0-386 GCF_015712225.1 Burkholderia sp. 9775_39
CAGACGAACGCCCGGATCGCCGTGGCGCAGTTTCCCGCCCACCTCATCCTGGAACTTGTTCCATGCCTGCGGGGAGTTCCAGCCCGGCGCCCAGGCGAACGGGATCTGCGAACGCGGGGCGGACGGCTGGTTGTTCCCTTCCATGGAGAAGGCGAACATCGTGTCTTTATCCTGCGGCTGACGCGGCTCGTGCACGCTGATGTTAGCGCGCATCGCCGTGCGGCCGCTGTAGCGGTGCGGTTCACGCGCCAGCTTCTGGCCGCGAATGCGGAAGGTCGCATCCGGCGCGGCGTCTTTAATGCCCGCCAGCTGCGGCAGCGCGGCAATCGCCGCATCAATGACGTGGTCCAGCTGAGTCCAGTCAACCTGACGGTTGTTGACGGTGC
>NZ_JACCQC010000121.1:0-383 GCF_015712225.1 Burkholderia sp. 9775_39
AAGCGACTCTGCAATCTCTTCGTCTGTGCCACTTGCCAGATCAATCTCGAACATGATCGTTCGTGTAAACTGATCTGGCATAATGTCTGAAAGTGATTCTTCTCGAAGCTCTGCGTTTATAGAATAATTGTCACCTTCATGCCAAAGAAAACCTCCACGTTGCATTGCAATAATGCTCGTTTCAGCAAGGCGATCAAGAGTTGTGAGAAAGAAAGGGGGAGGTTGAAAAAGTTTGTTGGCAGGAGTCATGTATCCCAGTTGTCCTTCTTCAATTAAAAAAGGATTGCCACTAAAAATTTTTGAGAAGTAACCCGCAAGTGCTCTGCTCTCAAACTCTTCCCGATACTCCTTAAAGAACAATTTACGGGCCCATATCTCATGGT
>NZ_JACCQC010000122.1:0-382 GCF_015712225.1 Burkholderia sp. 9775_39
GGTATCGGAGACGAAGAAGGACAAGGTACATGCTGACCGATACCAAGCTGCGCAATCTCAAGCCCAGGGACAAACTCTACAAAGTGAATGACCGGGAAGGTCTCTATGTGGGGGTCGCCTCAGAAAACGGAATCTATGGTCACTCCCGTTTTTGCAACACCGATTTTGACGACAAGTTGGCTTGCTTGAATCTATCCGGCGTCTGAATGGGATTTTATTCCCGCGCCTCGATGAGTTCCGCGCCTGATGAACCTCCAGAAAATATACGGCTTCAATGAGCCTTTCCGTTTTACAGGTTCCTCAACAGGCCGGTGGGCCGTTAGTATCATCAATATCAGTATTCGCAAAACCAGATGAATGATTGTTTAAACTGGTGTATTTC
>NZ_JACCQC010000123.1:0-382 GCF_015712225.1 Burkholderia sp. 9775_39
TCGTTCAGGCGTTTTCCGGTTTTGAAGGTCGCGTAGCCACGTCGCTGCGTGAACATATCAAATTACACAACATGGCAGAGTTATTTGGCGAAGTCATGGTCCCGACCGAAGAAGTGGTTGAGATCCGTGGCGGCCAGCGTCGCAAAAGCGAACGTAAATTCTTCCCGGGCTATGTCCTGGTTCAGATGGTCATGAACGACGCAAGCTGGCACCTGGTGCGCAGCGTACCGCGCGTGATGGGCTTCATCGGCGGCACCTCTGACCGTCCGGCGCCGATCAGCGACAAAGAAGTCGACGCCATCATGAATCGTCTGCAGCAGGTTGGCGATAAGCCGCGTCAGAAAACGCTGTTTGAACCGGGTGAAATGGTTCGCGTTAACGA
>NZ_JACCQC010000124.1:0-382 GCF_015712225.1 Burkholderia sp. 9775_39
AGCAAGGCCTTACAAAAAGTTTCAACGGTGACACCCTTTTTAAAGTCGCAGCTGCACTGCAGTGTTCACCGCAGTGGCTTCAGAACGGAGATGAAAAAGATAAGCATTGGGAAAATAATGTTAAGAGCTGCCCACAGAGAGACACAGCACACTCTTACCCTGTAATTAACTGGGTTCAGGCAGGATTATTCGCAACCGCTGGTGATGACTACAACATGTATGATCAGGATAATTGGAGGCATTCTGTAAAATACGCTGGTGAGAGGGGGTTCTGGCTGGAAGTGCACGGAGACTCAATGACTTCGCCCGTAGGAATAACATTTCCTGAAGGAATGTCGATCCTTGTCAACCCAGATAAAGAAGTTTTTTCAGGGTGTTACGT
>NZ_JACCQC010000125.1:0-379 GCF_015712225.1 Burkholderia sp. 9775_39
GGTTACCTGCGTACCACCCTGGCTGGCGATACCCTGGATAACAGCAACGGCATCGTCTGGGATATGGCCTGGTTGTATCGTTACACCAACGGTGGCCTGACCGTGACCCCGGGTATCGGTGTACAGTGGAACAGCGAAAACCAGAACGAATACTATTATGGCGTATCGCGCAAAGAGTCTGCTCGCAGCGGTCTGCGTGGCTATAACCCGAACGACAGCTGGAGCCCTTACCTGGAGCTGAGCGCCAGCTACAACTTCCTCGGCGACTGGAGTGTTTACGGTACCGCGCGCTACACCCGTCTGTCTGATGAAGTTACTGACAGCCCAATGGTGGATAAATCCTGGACTGGCCTGATTTCTACCGGGATCACCTACAAAT
>NZ_JACCQC010000126.1:0-363 GCF_015712225.1 Burkholderia sp. 9775_39
CACAACCCGGATAGTTTCCACGTCCATCTCAAGACGCTTCCGCTATCCAAATTACTTACTTCTTCCAGATTGTTAAAGAACGACAGCCGATACTTTCGTACCGCTCTGACTGGCTCAATCGCCAATGACAAAGACTCGAACAATCGTCATTCGAATGTTTGTCATTGAGGATTATCGAAGGCGGCCGGCATTATAACCGTTTAAACCGCTAACAGACAGTCTTTCTGCCTTTATCAACAGCCGATAAGCGTGAGCGCTCAACTTCGCGAGATAGCTCTGGAAAGGAGGTGATCCAGCCGCACCTTCCGATACGGCTACCTTGTTACGACTTCACCCCAGTCATGAATCCTACCGTGGTGACCG
>NZ_JACCQC010000127.1:0-305 GCF_015712225.1 Burkholderia sp. 9775_39
GCCGAGCTGAGGCCGGTGGACAGCGAGTTGATGCCGGTCGAGGTCGAGGTCGAGAGAGAGCCGATCGAGCTATTAGCCGAGGAGAGACCCGTCGACGTGGAAGTCGAAAGCGACGTAACCGAGCTGTTTGCCGAGCTGAGGCCGGTGGACAGCGAGTTGATGCCGGTCGAAGTCGAAGTCGACAGCGACGTGATCGAGCTGTTAGCCGACGAGAGGCCGGTCGACGTGGAAGACGACAACGACGTAACCGAGCTGTTAGCCGAGCTGAGGCCGGTGGACAGCGAGTTGATGCCGGTCGAGGTCGA
>NZ_JACCQC010000128.1:0-270 GCF_015712225.1 Burkholderia sp. 9775_39
TCGTGTTGGTCGACACCACGCCCGACAGCGAAGTCACGTTGCTGTTCGTCGTGCTCAAGCCGCTCGACAGCGAGCCAATGTTGCTGTTGGCCGTGCTCAGGCCGCTCGAAGTCGACGAGGACAGCGATGCCACGTTGCTGTTCGTCGTGCTCAGACCCGACGACAGCGAGCTCACACCCGTCGACAGCGACGCGATATTGCTCGTGTTGGTCGACACCACGCCCGACAGCGAAGTCACGTTGCTGTTCGTCGTGCTCAAGCCGCTCGACA
>NZ_JACCQC010000012.1:0-218184 GCF_015712225.1 Burkholderia sp. 9775_39
CCAACGGCACTGCTTCCCTTCCTCCCGCGCCGCGTTTCCGTTAGCGCGAAAGAGGCGTGATTCTAAGCACCTGCCCCCATCCATGCAAGCGCTTTGTGAAGAAAGTTTGAAAAAGCCTCCGTGCGCTACCGCGCACGGAGGCTTTTGATGAACGGGGCAAGGCGATCACGCCGATAACCGGTGCAGGCCAGCCACCGGACACCCGACCGACGCCAGTCGATCAGCGGTGCTTGAAGACCGGCTTCCGCTTCTCGACGAATGCCGCCATCCCTTCCTTCTGATCTTCGGTTGCGAACAGCGAATGGAACAGCCGGCGCTCGAAGTGAACGCCTTCAGCCAGCGTCGTCTCGTACGCGCGGTTCACCGACTCCTTGACCATCATGACTGCCGGCAACGAAAACTCGGCGATCGTGGTGGCGGCGGCAATCGCCTCGTCGAGCAGCTTGTCGGCGGGCAGCACGCGTGACACGAGCCCGGCACGCTCCGCTTCGACAGCGTCCATGAAGCGCGCGGTCAGGCACATGTCCATCGCCTTCGCCTTCGATACCGCGCGCGGCAAACGCTGCGTGCCGCCCGCCCCCGGCATGACGCCCAGCTTGATTTCCGGCTGACCGAACTTGGCCGTGTCCGCCGCGAAAATGATGTCGCACATCATTGCCAGCTCGCAGCCACCGCCCAGCGCAAAGCCCGAAACCGCGGCAATGATCGGCTTGCGGATCTCGCGGACCGTCTCCCAGTTGCGCGTGATGTAGTCGCCCCGATAGACATCCATATAGGAGTAGGTCGCCATCATGCCGATGTCCGCACCGGCCGCGAACGCCTTTTCGCTCCCGGTCACGACGATCGCGCCGATGTCGTCGTCCGCATCGAACGCCTTCAGCGCGGCGCCCAGCTCATCCATCAGCGCATCGTTCAGCGCATTCAGCGCCTTCGGACGGTTCAGCGTCACCAGACCGACACGCCCCCGGGTCTCCACCAGGATGTTCTCGTAAGCCATCTATTTCTCCTCGATCAATGAAATGAGAAACGCCTCGCACATGCGAATAGTTTGATGCTACCATTCTCCGACCAACCGGTCGGTTAATTAATCGATCCAATCCCTCTCAACGTTCATCAGGCCGCCGCCATGACCCATGCCCTGTTCACGAAGCACGAAGACACGCTGAAACACGCACTCGCCGCCATCGAGAGCCGCGGGTACTGGAGCCCGTTCGCCGAAACGCCGAGCCCCAAAGTGTACGGGGAAAGCGCAAGCGCGGACGGTGAGGCCGCGTTCAAGTCGCACCTCGACACGACCTTCGTACTCGACCAGCCGGCGACCGGTGAAACGGTCGGCGCCGAGCGCTCGCCGTACGGCATCGCGCTGGGCGTCCGGTACCCGAAATCGACGCCCGACGCACTGATCGCTGCTGCCGCCGCCGCGCAACGCACGTGGCGCGAAGCTGGCCCGAGCGCGTGGGTCGGCGTCAGCCTCGAAATCCTGGCGCGCCTGAACCGCGCAAGCTTCGAAATTGCCTACAGCGTGATGCACACCACCGGGCAAGCCTTCATGATGGCGTTCCAGGCCGGCGGCCCACACGCGCAGGACCGCGCCCTCGAAGCGGTCGCCTATGCGTGGGACGAGCTGCGCCGCATCCCGGCCGATGCGCACTGGGAAAAGCCGCAAGGCAAGAACCCGCCGCTCGCGATGCACAAGCGCTATACGATCGTGCCGCGCGGCACGGGCCTCGTGCTCGGCTGCTGCACGTTCCCGACCTGGAACGGCTACCCCGGCCTGTTCGCCGACCTGGCAACCGGTAATACCGTGATCGTCAAACCGCACCCGGGCGCGATCCTGCCGCTCGCCATCACGGTGCGGATCGCCCGCGACGTGCTGCGCGAAGCCGGGTTCGATCCGAACGTCGTCACGCTGCTGGCGACCGAGCCCAACGACGGCGCGCTGGTCCAGGAGCTCGCGCTGCGCCCCGAGATCAAGCTGATCGACTTCACCGGCAGCACGCAGAACGGCACGTGGCTCGAACGCCATGCCCATCAGGCACAGGTCTACACCGAAAAAGCCGGCGTCAACCAGATCGTGATCGATTCGACCGACGATCTGAAGGCCGCCGCCAAGAACATCGCGTTCTCGCTGGCGCTGTACTCCGGCCAGATGTGCACCGCACCGCAGAACATCTACGTGCCGCGCGACGGCATCCGGACGGCCGATGGCCACGCGAGCTTCGACGAAGTCGCGCAAGCCATCGCGGTTGCCGTGCAGAAACTCACCGGCGACCCGGCACGCTCGGTCGAACTGATCGGCGCGATCCAGAACGACGGCGTGACCGCGCGCATCGACGACGCACGCAAGCTCGGCCGCGTGCTCGCCGACAGCCAGACCCTCCAGCACCCCGCGTTCCCCGATGCGCGCGTGCGCACACCGCTCGTGCTGCAACTCGACGTGGCCGACCGCGAGAAATTCACGCAGGAGTGGTTCGGCCCGATCTCGTTCGTGATCTCGACCGACTCGACTGCCCAGTCGCTCGACCTGGCCGGTGAAATCGCCGCCGAGCATGGCGCACTGACCCTCTCCGTCTACAGCACCGACGACGCGATCGTCGATGCCGCGCACGACGCGGCGGTGCGTGGCGGCGTCGCGCTGTCGATCAACCTCACGGGCGGCGTATTCGTCAACCAGTCAGCCGCGTTCTCCGACTTCCACGGCACGGGCGCGAACCCGGCGGCCAACGCCGCGCTGGCCGATCCGGCATTCGTCGCCAACCGGTTCCGCGTGGTGCAAAGCCGCGTCCATGTTGCCCCGAAGGCGGTACCTGCGGAAGCCGGCCAGACGGCATAACCCGATTGGCCGACGTGCAAACGCCGCCATGTTCTCTACCATGAACGAATCCGCCACCCGGCGGGTTCGTCACTCATCGATACGCCCATGACAGACGCCTACATCTGCGATGCGATTCGCACCCCCATCGGCCGCTACGGCGGCGCCCTGAAAGATGTCCGTGCCGACGACCTCGGCGCGGTGCCGCTCAAGGCGCTGATCGAGCGCAACCGCGACGTTGACTGGGCGGCGATCGACGACGTGGTCTACGGTTGTGCGAACCAGGCCGGCGAGGACAACCGCAACGTGGCACGCATGTCGGCGCTGCTGGCGGGCCTGCCCACTGCCGTGCCCGGCACGACGCTGAACCGGCTGTGCGGCTCCGGGATGGACGCGGTCGGCACGGCCGCGCGCGCGATCAAGGCAGGTGAAGCACGTCTGATGATTGCTGGCGGCGTCGAGAGCATGACGCGCGCACCGTTCGTGATGGGCAAGGCCGCGAGCGCGTTCGCGCGCCAGGCCGACATCTTCGACACGACGATCGGCTGGCGCTTCGTCAATCCGCTGATGAAGCAGCTGTATGGCGTCGATTCGATGCCGGAGACGGCCGAGAACGTCGCGCTCGACTACGACATCAGCCGCGCGGATCAGGACCTGTTCGCACTGCGCAGCCAGCAGAAAGCCGCGCGGGCGCAGCAGGACGGCACGCTCACCGAAGAAATCGTCGCGGTCACGATTCCGCAGAAGAAAGGCGATGCCATCGTCGTGTCGCGTGACGAGCATCCGCGCGAAACGTCGCTCGAGGCGCTTGCGAAGCTGAAGGGCGTCGTGCGCCCGGACGGCTCGGTGACGGCCGGCAACGCGTCGGGCGTGAACGACGGCGCCTGCGCGCTGCTGCTCGCCAATGCGCAGGCGGCCGACCAGTATGGCCTGCGCCGCCGCGCGCGCGTCGTCGGCATGGCGACCGCCGGCGTCGAGCCGCGCGTGATGGGCATCGGTCCCGCGCCGGCCACGCAGAAACTCCTGCACCAGCTCGGGATGCGCATCGACCAGTTCGACGTGATCGAACTGAACGAGGCGTTCGCGTCGCAAGGTCTCGCCGTGCTGCGCATGCTCGGCGTCGCCGACGACGATCCGCGCGTGAACCCGAACGGCGGTGCGATCGCGCTCGGCCACCCGCTCGGCGCATCGGGCGCCCGGCTCGTCACCACGGCGCTCCATCAACTCGAGCGCACCGGCGGCCGGTTCGCGCTCTGTACGATGTGCATCGGCGTCGGCCAGGGCATCGCGATCGCGATCGAACGCGTGTAACCCACGCACCGTCCGCCTATAACGAAGTCATGAAGGAGACACTGCATGTCCTATCAGGCGATCCAGCTGGATATCGATCAGGCCGCGGGCGTGGCCACGATCACGCTCAACCGGCCCGACAAGCTGAACAGCTTCACGCGGGCGATGCATCGCGAACTGCAGTCGGCGCTCAATGAAGTCGAGGCGGCCGACGCGCGTGCGCTGATTCTGACGGGTGCGGGCCGCGGCTTTTGCGCGGGCCAGGATCTGGCCGACCTCGACTTCACGCCGGGCGCGTCCACCGATCTCGGCACGCTGATCGACGAGCATTTCAATCCGCTGATCCGCCGCCTGCAGCGTCTGCCGATTCCGGTGATCGCGGCCGTCAACGGCACGGCCGCCGGCGCCGGCGCGAATCTCGCACTTGCGTGCGATCTGGTGTTTGCCGCCCGTTCGAGCAGTTTCATCCAGGCCTTCGTCAAGATCGGGCTCGTGCCCGATTCGGGCGGCACGTGGTTCCTGCCGCAACGCGTCGGCATGGCACGCGCGCTGGGGCTCGCGCTGACCGGCGACAAGCTCGGCGCCGAACAGGCCGAACAGTGGGGCCTGATCTGGCGTGCGGTCGACGACGAAGCGCTCGTCGCGACAACCCGCCAGCTCGCCACCCAGCTCGCGCAGCAGCCGACGCTCGCCATCGCATCGATCAAGCAGTCGATGCGGGACAGCGTCACGAACACGCTCGATCAGCAGCTCGACCTGGAACGCGACCTGCAGCGCAAGCTCGGCCAGTCGCACGACTATGCGGAAGGCGTGCAGGCCTTCATCGGGAAGCGCACACCGCGCTTCGAGGGACGTTGACATGACGAACGCCACCGCCACGCTCGCCCCCGATGCGCTCGCCCGCGCAACCGCGCAGGCCATGTACGACGCCGACGCCTGCAGCCGCGCGTTCGGCATGGAGATCGCCGAAGTACGCGCGGGCTACGCCCGCCTGCAGATGCGCGTGCGACCCGAATTCCTGAATGGGCACCAGACCTGCCACGGCGGGATCATCTTCACGCTCGCCGATTCGACGTTCGCGTTCGCGTGCAACTCGTACAACCTGAATGCGGTCGCGGCCGGCTGCTCGATCGAATTCCTGCGCCCCGTGCACGGCGGCGACGTGCTGACGGCCGAGGCGATCGAGCAGGCGCGCGCCGGCCGCCACGGCATCTACGACATCCGCGTCACGAACCAGACAGGCGACACGGTCGCGATGTTTCGCGGCAAATCCGCCCAGATCAAGGGCACGGTCATCCCGGAAGACCGCTGACGTCGACGGCTCGCCCATAACAAACACTGGAGACATGCATGACTACCCCGCTACCGCTCGAGCCGATCGAGACCGCCTCACGCGACGAGCTGACCGCGCTGCAGCTCGAGCGCCTCAAGTGGTCGCTCCGGCATGCGTATGATCACTCGCCCGTCTATCGCCGCAAGTTCGACGAAGCCGGCGTGCATCCGGACGACCTGAAGACGCTCGCCGACCTGTCGCGCTTCCCGTTCACGACCAAGGGCGACCTGCGCGACAGCTATCCGTTCGGGATGTTCGCGGTGCCGCAGGACCGGATCTCGCGCATCCACGCGTCGTCGGGCACGACCGGCAAGCCGACGGTCGTCGGCTATACGGCTGCCGACATCGATACGTGGGCGAATCTCGTCGCCCGCTCGATCCGCGCCGCCGGCGCACGCCGCGGCGACAAGGTGCACGTCAGCTACGGCTACGGGCTGTTCACGGGCGGGCTCGGCGCGCACTACGGCGCAGAACGCGCGGGCCTCACCGTGATCCCGTTCGGCGGCGGCCAGACCGAAAAGCAGGTACAGCTGATCCAGGATTTCCGGCCCGACATCATCATGGTCACGCCGAGCTACATGCTGTCGATCGCCGACGAGATCGAGCGCCAGGGCCTCGATCCCGTGCAAAGCTCGCTGCGCATCGGCATCTTCGGCGCGGAGCCGTGGACCAACGACATGCGCGTCGCCATCGAACAGCGGATGGGCATCGACGCAGTCGACATCTACGGACTGTCCGAAGTGATGGGCCCCGGCGTGGCGTCCGAATGCGTCGAGACCAAGGACGGCCCGACCATCTGGGAAGATCACTTCTATCCGGAAATCATCGATCCGGAAACCGGCGAAGTGCTCCCGGACGGCGAACTCGGCGAGCTCGTGTTCACGTCGCTGACGAAGGAAGCGCTGCCGATCATCCGCTATCGCACGCGCGACCTCACGCGCCTGCTGCCGGGCACCGCCCGGACGATGCGCCGGATGGAGAAGATCACCGGCCGGTCGGACGACATGATGATCGTGCGCGGCGTCAACGTGTTCCCGACGCAAATCGAGGAACAGTTGCTCAAGCAGCGCGCGCTCGCGCCGCACTATCAGATCGTGCTGACGAAGGAAGGCCCGCTCGACGTGCTGACGCTCAACGTCGAACCCTGCCCGGAAACCGCGCCCGACACCGCGGCGATCCAGGTGGCAAAACAGGCGCTCGCGTACGACATCAAGTCGCTGATCGGCGTGACGGCCGTGATCAACGTGCTGCCCGTGAACGGCATCGAGCGGTCGGTCGGCAAGGCGCGCCGGGTCGTCGACAAGCGCAAGGGCTGAGGTCGCTCGCCACCTGTACGTCGCCCAACGGCGAATCCGTGCCGGCAAATGAAACAGCCCGATCGGCCAACACCGATCGGGCTGTTTCAATTCCAAAGCGTCGTTCGACGCGACATCGCTGCATCACGCGAACCTAAATCACAGGGCCACACCCGCGATCAGACCGTCGGCATGCGCCACGCACCCGAGACACGCCACGAACCCCGCGGCTCATGCACAGACCGCCTCCTCCGTGCAGCCCGCGTCATCCCGAATCACGAATTCGGGAACAGCAGCCACATCCGGCCGACCTGCTTCATCCGGCCAGCCTGATCACCCGCATCGTCGCCGAGCCCCCAGAAATAGTCGGCCCGCACGCCCCCCTTGATCGCCGAGCCCGTATCCTGCGCGAACACGAGCCGGTTCATCGGCGTATTCGTCAGCGGACGCGTGGTCTGCAGAAACACCGGCGTGCCGAGCGGGATCGACGACGGATCGACCGCGATCGAGCGCTCCGGCGTCAGCGGCACGCCGAGCGCGCCGATCGGACCGTCCGCGCCGCCATGCGGCGCATCTTCCTTGGTCGGCATGTCGCGGAAGAACACGAAGCGCGGATTCGTGTCGAGCAGCGCGTCGACGCGCGTCGGGTTCGCCTTCGCCCACGCCTTGATGCCCTGCATCGTTGCCTGCGCGGGCGTCAGCTCGCCGCGATCGAGCAGCCACTTGCCGATCGAACGGTACGGCTGGTTGTTGGTGCCGCCGAAGCCGACCCGCATCACCGAACCGTCGTCGAGCAGCACGCGACCCGAGCCCTGCACCTGCAGGAAGAACGCCTCGATCGGATCGTCGACCCACACGAGTTCGTTGCCGTTCAGGATGCCGGCGCGCTCGAGCTGCGCGCGTGCCGGCAGCGGGGCGCCCGCGCGATAGCCGGCCGGCCAGCGATAGAGCGCGTACTGATACGGGCCGCGGCGCACGCGCGAACCGTGCAGCAGCGGCTCGTAATAGCCGGTCACGAGCCCGTCGAGCGTACCGTCGGTATTCGCGAGCTGGAACGGCGTGAAATACGTTTCGAAGAAAGTGCGGGCGCTGCTGACGTCGAGTTCGTCGAGCCGGTCGGCGGCCGCGCAAGCGCGCGCCCAGGCCGGCTGGCGCGCGAGCCGCGCGCAGTTCTGCCGCAGCGCGGCCGTCGCGCCGATCAACGAATCGTCCTGCCAGCCCGGCACCTGCTGCCACGCGACCGGCGTGAGCCGCTTCGCGGCGACCTGCCCCGGCACGATCGCCGCGCCGGTCGGCGGCTTCAGCGCGGAGGTCCGCGTCGGCGCACCACCGCACGCCGCGAGCAGCGCCGCCGCCGCGGCGGCGGCCATCCACCCGGCCAGCCGGGGCCCAAACCACATACAATGTCCGTTCTTGATGGAAACCGCCATGTCAGATTTTCTCGACCAATATCCGATGCTCATCTTCGCGCTCGAAGCCTTCGTAGCGCTTGCCCTGCTGATCTTCATCGTCGTGTGGACGTCGTCGGGCAGAAAGAAGCAGGCCCGCCACAACGACCGCCAGCCGCGCTGACGCCCGTCGCACACTGCACGCTCAATGCAGCGTGCGCGGCATGTGCAGGGCGAACTCGTCGACCGGCGCCTCGAAACGCTCGCCGTCTTCCGCCACGCAGAAGTACGCACCGCGCATCGTGCCGACCGGCGTCGCGATCACGGCCCAGCTCGTGTATTCGAAATGCTCGCCCGGCTGCAGCAGCGGCTGGTGCCCGACGACGCCGAGCCCCTTCACTTCCTGCACGTGGCTCTCGCTGTCCGTGATGATCCAGTGACGGGCGATCAGTTGCGCCGCGACCTGTCCGGTATTGCGGATCGTCAGCGTGTACGCGAATGCGTATTGACGGTGATCGGGGTCGGATTGTTCCGGCAAGTAGCTGGTTTTCACCGAAACGGTGAACTGATACTGACTCATGGTGTGTCCGCTCTAGGTAACCGCGCGCGCCGACTCGAGCGGCCGGGCCGCGGGCGCGCCGCATTGGTTCGGCATTCTATGCGCAATCGGGCCGCAACCGCACGGCCTGCCGCCGCGCGCCGGGTCGCCGGACGGTAGAATGACGGTTTTGCGCCGCAACGTCCCCCGCTCCCCTGTCATGACTCAATTCCGCATCGCTCCCAGCATCCTGTCGGCCGACTTTGCACGGCTCGGCGAAGAAGTCCGCAACGTGGTCGCCGCCGGCGCCGACTGGATTCACTTCGACGTGATGGACAACCATTATGTGCCGAACCTGACGATCGGCCCGCTCGTCTGCGAGGCGATCCGCCCGCACGTGCAGGTGCCGATCGACGTGCACCTGATGGTGCGCCCGGTCGACCGGATCGTGCCCGATTTCGCGAAGGCCGGCGCGAATCTGATCAGCTTCCACCCGGAAGGCTCCGATCACATCGACCGCACGCTGTCGCTGATCCGCGACCACGGCTGCAAGGCCGGTCTCGTGTTCAATCCGGCCACGCCGCTGAACTACCTCGACCACGTGATGGACCGCCTCGACTTCGTGCTGCTGATGTCGGTGAACCCCGGCTTCGGCGGCCAGTCGTTCATTCCGGAAACGCTGAACAAGCTGCGCGAGGCGCGTGCGCGCATCGACGCGTACACCGAGCGCACGGGCCGCGAGATCCTGCTCGAGGTCGACGGCGGCGTGAAGGCCGACAACATCGCGGAAATCGCGGCGGCCGGCGCGGACACGTTCGTCGCGGGTTCGGCGATCTTCGGCAAGCCCGACTACCGCAAGGTGATCGACGAGATGCGCGCGGCGCTCGCGACCGTCGAACGGAGCTGACGCCGTGGCCGACTCGTCGTTCGCCGGCCGCGCGCCGGCCGAGGCCGCCACGGACGCGGCCCCGATCCGCTTTGCCGCGCCGCGCATCGACGCCGCGCTGATCGACCTCGACGGCACGATGGTCGATACCGCCGACGATTTCACGGCCGGCCTGAACGGGATGCTCGCGCAGCTCGGCGCGCCGGCCACGTCGCGCGACGAAGTGATCGGCTACGTCGGCAAGGGCTCCGAACACCTGATCCAGAGCGTGCTGAAGCCGCGCTTCCCGGCCGACGAAGCGCATGCGCGCTTCGACGACGCACTGGCGATCTATCAGAGCGAATACGCGAAGATCAACGGCCGCCACACGCGCCTCTATCCTGACGTGGCAGCCGGCCTCGATGCACTGCGCGCGGCCGGCATCCGGCTCGCGTGCGTGACGAACAAGCCGCACCGCTTCGCGGTCGAGCTGCTCGAACAATACGGGCTGGCCGGCTGCTTCGGCATCGTGCTGGGCGGCGACAGCGTCGCGCGCAAGAAGCCCGACCCGCTGCCGATGCTGACGGCCTGCGACGCGCTCGGCGTCGCGCCGGACGCCGCGGTCGCGATCGGCGACTCGGAAAACGATGCGCTGGCGGGCCGCGCGGCCGGGATGGCGACGCTGACGGTGCCGTACGGCTACAACCACGGCAAAGCTATACAAACGATAAATTCGGATGGTATAGTCGATTCGTTGCTGGTCGCGGCTCGCGCAATTTCCGCGCACAACGCCGGCCGGCCAACCATCTGATTATTTCTTCCATCCGCATGTTTCTGAATAAAAAACGGAGTCTGAGCAGCATCGACCGGGGAGCCTGGCCCTGGCGTCGCTGGTCGCGCTAACCTCTTCGATGAGGTACGCTGAAGCACGTCTTCAGCGCCGTTTTTTATCTCGCTGCGCATCCGCGCGCCGACCGTCGCACCACCTCGAGTTCCACCGCGTCCGAACGCTCGCGTTCAGGACCGGCCGCAGGCTCGCGACGTTCACGCCCGGAGTGCCGGCCGGCAACAGGCACTTCTCGATCGACCGCCCTTTCGCCGACGGCCACCCGCGCAGCGTCAAGTGATCCCTGGCGCACGCGCCGCTCGTCCCGAACAGGACCGGAACATGACCGAACTCGAATTCCAATCGCTCGCGAACGAAGGCTACAACCGCATCCCGCTGATCGCGGAAGCCCTCGCCGATCTCGAAACGCCGCTGTCCCTCTACCTGAAGCTGGCCCAGCCCGAACGCGCGGGCGCCAACTCGTTCCTGCTCGAATCGGTGGTCGGCGGCGAACGCTTCGGCCGCTATTCGTTCATCGGCCTGCCCGCCCGCACGCTCGTGCGCACCCGCAACGGTGTGTCGGAAGTCGTGCGCGACGGCCAGGTCGTCGAGACGCACGACGGCGACCCGTTCCAGTTCATCGAATCGTTCCAGGCGCGCTTCAAGGTCGCGCAGCGCCCGGGCCTGCCGCGCTTCTGCGGCGGCCTCGCCGGCTACTTCGGCTACGACGCGGTGCGCTACATCGAGAAGAAGCTCGCGAACACCGCGCCGCGCGACGATCTCGGCCTGCCCGACATCCAGTTGCTGCTGACCGAGGAAGTCGCGGTGATCGACAACCTCGCCGGCAAGCTCTACCTGATCATCTACGCGGACCCGGGCCAGCCCGAAGCGTATGCGAAGGCGAAACAGCGCCTGCGCGAACTGAAGCAGCGCCTGCGCACGACCGTGCAGCCGCCCGTCACGTCGGCGAGCGTGCGCACCGAGACGTTCCGTGAATTCAAGAAGGACGACTATCTGGCCGCCGTGCGCCAGGCCAAGGAATACATCGCCGCCGGCGAGCTGATGCAGATCCAGGTCGGCCAGCGGCTGACGAAGCCGTACCGCGACAATCCGCTGTCGCTGTACCGCGCGCTGCGTTCGCTGAATCCGTCGCCGTACATGTATTACTACAACTTCGGCGATTTCCACGTGGTCGGCGCATCGCCGGAAATCCTGGTGCGCCAGGAAAAGCGCGGCGAAGACCAGATCGTCACGATCCGCCCGCTCGCCGGCACGCGCCCGCGCGGCAACACGCCCGAGCGCGACGCGGAACTCGCGACCGAGCTGCTCAACGACCCGAAGGAGATCGCCGAGCACGTGATGCTGATCGACCTCGCGCGCAACGACGTCGGCCGCATCGCGGAAATCGGCTCGGTGCAGGTGACCGACCAGATGGTCATCGAGAAGTACTCGCACGTGCAGCACATCGTCAGCTCGGTCGAAGGCAAGCTGAAGCCCGGCATGACGAACTACGACGTGCTGCGCGCGACCTTCCCGGCCGGCACGCTGTCCGGCGCGCCGAAGGTGCGCGCGATGGAACTGATCGACGAGCTCGAGCCGGTCAAGCGCGGGCTGTACGGCGGTGCGGTCGGCTATCTGTCGTTCTCGGGCGAGATGGATCTCGCGATCGCGATCCGCACGGGCCTGATCCACAACGGCAACCTGTACGTGCAAGCGGCGGCCGGCGTCGTCGCGGATTCGGTGCCCGAATCCGAATGGCAAGAGACCGAGAACAAGGCGCGCGCGGTGCTGCGTGCGGCCGAACAGGTCCAGGACGGCCTCGATAGCGACTTCTGACCGGAGACTGACCATGCTGCTCATGATCGACAACTACGACTCGTTTACCTACAACCTGGTCCAGTACTTCGGCGAACTCGGCGAGGACGTGCGTACCTACCGCAACGACGAAATCACGCTCGACGACATCGCGCGCCTGAACCCCGACGCGATCTGCCTGTCGCCCGGCCCGAGCAATCCGCAGCACGCGGGCATCACGCTCGACGTGCTGCGCGAATTCGCGGGCAAGAAGCCGATCCTCGGCGTCTGCCTCGGCCACCAGGCGATCGGCGAGGCATTCGGCGGCCGCGTGGTGCGCGCGAAGACCATCATGCACGGCAAGGTAAGCCGGATCGAAACCGACTGCCGCGGCGTGTTCGCCGACCTGCCGAAGCATTTCGACGTGACGCGCTACCACTCGCTCGCGATCGAGCGCGAATCGCTGCCCGACTGCCTCGAGGTGTCCGCGTGGACCGACGACGGCGAAATCATGGGCGTACGCCACAAGACGCTGCCGGTCGAAGGCGTGCAGTTCCACCCGGAATCGATCCTGTCCGAGCACGGCCATGCGCTGCTCGAGAATTTCTTGAAGCAGACGCGCGGAGCGGCCCGCGCGGCCGCGCCCACCGCCTGACGGGAGCCTCACGATGACGATTACCCCGCAGGAAGCGCTGCAACGCACGATCGAGCACCGCGAGATCTTCCACGACGAAATGCTGCACCTGATGCGGCTGATCATGCGCGGCGACCTGTCGCCCGTGATGGCGGCCGCGATCATCACCGGGCTGCGCGTGAAGAAGGAGACGATCGGCGAGATCGCCGCCGCCGCGACCGTGATGCGCGAATTCGCGAACCACGTCGAGGTGCAGGACAACTCGAACTTCGTCGACATCGTCGGCACCGGCGGCGACGGCTCGCACACGTTCAACATCTCGACCGCGTCGATGTTCGTCACGGCCGCCGCGGGCGCGAAGGTCGCGAAGCACGGCAACCGCGGCGTATCGAGCAAGTCCGGCAGCGCCGACGTGCTCGAGGCGCTCGGCGTGAACATCGACCTGCAGTCGGACCAGGTCGCCGCGTCGATCGCCGAAACCGGCATGGGCTTCATGTTCGCGCCGAACCATCACCCGGCGATGAAGAACATCGCGGCCGTGCGCCGCGAGCTCGGCGTGCGCACGATCTTCAACATCCTCGGCCCGCTGACCAATCCGGCCGGCGCGCCGAACCAGCTGATGGGCGTGTTCCACGCCGACCTCGTCGGCATCCAGGTGCGCGTGATGCAGCGCCTCGGCGCGCAGCACGTGCTCGTCGTGTACGGCAAGGACGGGATGGACGAGGTATCGCTCGGCGCCGCGACGCTCGTCGGCGAATTGCGCGACGGCAAGGTGCACGAATACGAGATCCATCCGGAGGACTTCGGCCTGCAGATGGTGTCGAACCGCACGCTGAAGGTGGAAAATGCCGACGAATCCCGCACGATGCTGCTCGGCGCGCTGGACAACCAGCCGGGCGTCGCGCGCGAGATCGTCACGCTGAACGCGGGCACCGCGCTCTATGCGGCGAACGTCGCCGAATCGATCGCGGACGGCATCCAGCTCGCCCGCGAAGCGATCGCGAGCGGCAAGGCCCGCGCGAAAGTCGACGAACTCGTGCGCTTCACGCAGCAGTTCAAGCGCTGACCCTCTTACGAATCCAGCAGGAACCCACATGAGCGACATTCTCGACCGAATCATCGCCGTCAAGCGCGAAGAAGTCGCGGCGGCCATGCGCAGCACGCCGCTCGAGGCACTGAAACTCGACGCATCGGCGCGCGACCTGCGCGACTTCGTCGGCGCGCTGCGGGCGAAGCATGCGGCCGGCAACACCGCCGTGATCGCCGAAATCAAGAAGGCGAGCCCGTCGAAAGGCGTGCTGCGCGAGCATTTCGTGCCGGCCGACATCGCGCGTTCGTATGCGGCGCACGGCGCCGCGTGCCTGTCGGTGCTGACCGACGAGCAGTTCTTCCAGGGCGGCGTGCGCTATCTCGAGGAAGCGCGCGCGGCCTGCTCGCTGCCGGTGCTGCGCAAGGACTTCATCGTCGACGCATACCAGATCGTCGAAGCCCGCGCGATGGGCGCCGACGCGATCCTGCTGATCACCGCCGCGCTCGACACGCCGCTGATGCAGGATCTCGAAGCGTATGCGCATTCGCTCGGGCTCGCGGTGCTGGTCGAAGTACACGACCGCCACGAGATGGAACAGGCGCTGACGCTGAAGACGCCGCTGCTCGGCATCAACAACCGCAACCTGCGCACGTTCGAGACGTCGATCCAGACCACGCTCGACATGCTCGACATGATTCCGGCGGACCGCATCGTCGTGACCGAATCCGGCATCCTGTCGCGCACCGACGTCGACACGATGCGCGCGGCGAACGTGAACACGTTCCTCGTCGGCGAAGCGTTCATGCGCGCCGACCAGCCGGGCGAGGAACTCGCACGGATGTTCTTCTGATGGCGATCGAAAAGGAAATCAAGCTCGCGCTGCCGGCCGGCCAGGCCGACGCCGCGCGCCGCTTCTTCGAGACGCTGACCGGCGAACCCGGCCACGCGATCACGCTCGCGAACGTCTATTACGACACGCCCGATCTCGCGCTGGCGCGCTCGAAGAGCGCCGTGCGCGTGCGGCGCACGCCGGACGGCTGGCTGCAGACGTTCAAGACCGTCGGCAGTGCGGAAGGCGGCCTGCACCGCCGCCACGAATGGGAACTGCCGGTCGCCGGCGACGCGCTCGAAATCGACGCGCTCGTCGCGGCTTGCGACGTGCCGGAAGCCGCCGCCGCGCTGAATGACGCGGCCGGCGCCCTGTACGCGCTGTTCCGCACGGATTTTTCGCGTACGCTGTGGCGCATCGCAATCGGCGGCGCAACGGTCGAAGCCGCGGTGGACCTCGGCGAGATCGTCGTCCAGGCGGAGCGCGACACGCGCCGCGAACCGATCAGCGAAATCGAACTCGAACTGATCGACGGCCCGGAAACGGCGCTCGCGACGCTCGCCGCCGAACTGCAGCAGGCGCTGCCGGGCCTCGTTCCCGAAAATATCAGCAAGGCGCAGCGCGGCTACCGGCTGCGCGCGCAATAAACACGCATCACGCATGGCAACCCGCAAGACTTCCCGCGCGCCGCAACAGGCGTCGCTGTTCGACGATCCCGTGCCGGAAACGGCACCGGCCGATCTTCCGTCCCTGGCTTCCGAGCCGCCCGCGGCCGCGCGCAAAGCCGCGAAGAAAACCGCCGCACCGGCGTCCGCGCCGACCCCGGCCGCCGCGGCACCGCAGTCCGTTGCCGCCGACGTACCGCATCTCGCCGCGCAATTCGACGCGCTGCCGGCCGTCTGGCGCGACGTGCTGAAGCCGTTCATCGACAGCGACGCGTACGCGCCGCTGTGCCGCTTCGTCGACGACGAGCGCGCGGCCGGCAAGACGGTCTACCCGACCGACGTGTTTCGCGCGCTGCGCCTGACGCATCCCGACGACGTGAAGGTCGTGATCCTCGGCCAGGACCCGTACCACGGCGACGATCGCGGCACGCCGCAGGCGCACGGCCTCGCGTTCTCGGTGCCGCCGGCCGTGCGCACGCCGCCGTCGCTGCGCAACATCTTCAAGGAAATCGCCGCGAACTTCGGTCACGACACGCCGCGCCACGGCTGCCTCGATACGTGGGCGCGGCAGGGCGTGCTGCTGCTCAACACCGTGCTGACGGTCGAGCGCGGCGCGGCCGCGAGCCACGCGAAGCGCGGCTGGGAACAATGCACGGACACGCTGATCCGCGAACTCGCCAACCGCCATCGCGGGCTCGTGTTCATGCTGTGGGGCGCACATGCGCAGGCCAAGCGCGCGCTGTTCGATCCGAGCGAACACTGCGTGCTGGAGGCGCCGCACCCGTCGCCGCTGTCCGCGCACCGCGGCTTCCTCGGCTGCCGCCATTTCGCGCTCGCGAACGACTATCTGGTCGGCGCGGGCCGCGCACCGATCGACTGGCGCCTGCCGGACGTGGCCGAAACGTTCGCGTAACGGCCTCGGCAGCCGGTTCGCCAGCTACCCCACCGCATGCAAAAACGCCGCGTCCCTTTCGGGGCGCGGCGTTTTTTTATCGGGCGACGCAGCGGGTGCGTCGCACCCGCGTCGAGCTTGCGCGTTACGCGGCGGCGATCGCTTCGCGTGCGCTGGCCAGTGCGGCGCTTTGCGCATCCGGACCGAGGTTCAGGCCTTCCGCATGGATGAAATTCACGTCGGTCAGGCCGATGAAGCCGAGGAACGAACGCAGGTACGGCGTGTGGCTGTCGTTCGGCGTACCGAGGTACTTGCCGCCGCGGGCCGTCACGACGTGAACCTTCTTGCCCTTGATCAGGCCTTCCGGACCGTTCTCGGTGTAACGGAACGTGACGCCTGCGCGGGCGATCCAGTCGAAATACGTCTTCAGTTGCGACGAGACGCCGAAGTTGTACATCGGCGCGCCGATCACGATGATGTCGGCAGCCTGCAGTTCGGCGATCAGTGCATCGCTCTTCGCGACGATCGCATTCTGCTCCGCGGTGCGCTTGTCGGCCGGCGTGAAGAACGCGCCGAGCACCGATTCGTCGAGGTGCGGCAGCGCATCGGCCAGCAGGTCACGAACCACGACGTTCGCGCCGGGATTCGATTGTTGCAGCTTTGCCGTCAGTTCGTTGGCCAGCAGCGTGGATTGCGCACCTTGCGAACGCGCGGCGGAATTGATTTGCAGAATGGTCGTCATGTCAGGCTCCAGTGGGGTTGCGCTTCAGTAGCGCGAGTGACGCCATTGTGCGTGGCCATATGACCGCGAAAAAGCGGGTTCAGGGCGACGGATTGTTGCAACAACGGAACAATCCTTGATCGCGCCCCGATACCCGCGTGCGTCCGCTTACCCCTTCAGCCAGGCTTCGCGGGCCTTCGTGGCCGCAGCCGGCTTCGCGGCCGCCGTCAGCCGGTAGCGGGTGACTTCCGGACCGTCGAGCTTCAGCTTCGCGGTACGCAGCTCGTCGCGGCGGAACGCGTGAACCTCGACCTTGTCGCCCGGCCGGTAGCGGGCCAGCAGCGCATCGAGGTTCGTACCCGTCACGCGCAGGCCGTCGACCGCGATCAGCGTGTCGCCGGCCGACAACCCCGCGCGATGCGCGGCGCCGCCTTCGTAGACCGCCGCCAACGTGCAGTCTGCGCCGCCGCGCGGGCGCGCGCCGATCGTCGGTTTCGCGGCCGCGCCGGTCGCGACGTCGGGGGTCAGCGTCACGCCGAACGGCGCGAGCAGTTCGGCGAGCGGCAGGTCGCGCGTGCCGTGCACGGCGTCGGCGAACAGGCGGCCGAGCGCGACGCCCGTCGCCTCTTCGATCAGCGTCTCGACTTCGTTTTCCTCGACGCCCGCCTGCTTGCCGCGATAGAAGTCGCGGCCGTAGCGTTGCCACAGCAGGCGCATCACGTCGTCGAGCGACTTGCGGTTGCGCGTCTGCGCGCGGATCGCGAGATCGAACGCCAGCGCGACGAGCGAGCCCTTCGTGTAATAGCTGACGATCGCGTTGGTCGCGTTCTCGTCCTGACGGTAGTACTTGATCCACGCGTCGAACGAGCTTTCCGCGACGCTCTGCTTGAGCCGGCCCGTGCCGCGCAGCACGCCGCCCACGGTGCGGCCGAGCGCCGCGAAATAGTCGTCCTGCGACATCAGCCCGCTGCGGACCAGCATCAGGTCGTCGTAATACGACGTGAAGCCCTCGAACAGCCACAGCAGCGACGTGTAGTTCTCGCGGGTGAGGTCGTACGGCACGAACGCCGCCGGCTTGATGCGCTTCACGTTCCACGTGTGGAAATACTCGTGGCTGCAGAGGCCGAGATACGTGCGATAGCCTTCCGTCGTTTCCGGTCGCCCCTTCACCGGCAGGTCGGTACGGTTGCAGATCAACGCGGTCGACGCGCGATGCTCGAGGCCGCCGTAGCCGTCGCTGACCGCGAGCGTCATGAACACGTAGCGCTCCATCGGCGCCTTCTTCGACTTCGGCTCGAACAACGCGATCTGCGCCTCGCACACCCGCTTCAGGTCGTTGCGCAGCCGCTCCAGGTCGAGCTGCGTCACGCGCCCCGCGATCACGATGTCGTGCGGCACACCGTGCGCGTCGAACGTCGCGAGCGCGAATTCGCCGATCGTCACCGGATGGTCGGACAGCTCGTCGTAGTTGGCCGCGCGATATGCGCCGAAACCGTAGCGCCGGGTGCCGCCCGCTTCGGGCAGTGCGGTGCCGACGCGCCAGGTGCGGAACGCCGCGCCGGCCGGTTTCGCGATATCGACTTCGCACGGCGCGTCCTCGCGACCGGCGACGCTCAGGAACACGGCCGTCGCGTTGAAGAAGCCGCCCGATTCGTCGAGATACGCGGAGCGCACCGACAGGTCCCATGCATACACGTCGTAACGCAGCGTCAACGCGCCGGTCACGGGCGCGGCCTGCCACGTGTGCTTGTCGGTCTTCGCGATGCGCACCTTGCGTCCCGCGTCGTTGAACGCACGCAGCGTCACGATGTTGCGCGCGAACTCGCGCACGAGATAGCTGCCCGGAATCCATACCGGCAGCGAGAAACGCTGGCCTTCGGGATCGGGATCGGCAACCGTCACCGTCACTTCGAACAGGTGCGCGGCAAGATCTTTCGGGACAATCGAATAGCGGATCGGCTGGGTCATCGTGGCAATCGGTCGGTCGAATACGGCGGCGAAAACGAAGAGAGGCGCCGGCAGATCATGCGGGCGCCCCTCGCTGGCCGGGCCATGCGCCCGGCGTGCAGTCGGTTACTTGCTCGAGGCGAGCGCCTGGTTGAGCTGGTCGGCCGATACCGCGCCCGGCAGGCGGCGGCCGTCCGGCAGGAAGATCGTCGGCGTACCTGTGACGTTCATCCCGCGGCCGAGCGCGAGGTTCTTGTCCAGCGCGCTGGTATCGCAGGTACCGGCGCCGGACGGCGCGCGGTGGTCGAGCATCCAGCTTTCCCACGTCTTCGCGCGGTCGGTCGCACACCAGATCGCCTTCGACTTCGCGGTCGAATCCGGCGACAGCACCGGATACAGGAACGTGTAGACGGTCACGTTGTCGACCGACTGCAGCGTCGTCTCGAGCTTCTTGCAGTACGGACAGTTCGGATCGGAGAACACCGCGATCTTGCGGGCGCCGTTGCCCTTGACGACCTTGATCGCATTCGCGAACGGCAGGCTCGCGAAGTCGATCTTGTTGATTTCGGACAGGCGGGCGTCGGTCAGGTTCTTGTGCGTCTTCGCGTCGACGAGATCGCCGAGCAGCACGTAGTCGCCCGCCGCGTCGCTATAGATGATCTGCGAGCCGAGGTTCACTTCGTAAAGGCCTGCAACCGGCGATTTCGACACGCTCTTGATCGGCGCGTCGTTGCCCAGCCGGGCCTGCAGCGTAGCCTTCAGCTTGTCGGTGGTCTGGTCGGCCTGCGCGGTGCAGCCAAGCGTCGCCATCGTGACGGCCAGCGCCAGCGATGCGATGCGGATCGTTTTTTTCATTGAAATCTTCCTTCAGCTCAATCGGAGTGCACGGCACAGTGTACGCCGTAACGGAACCGTCTCCGACCGGCGCGATGGCGGAAGGTTCGCTCAGCCGAGCGCGGCCGACACGAGCCAGCGCTTCACGAGCGACTGCGCGCCGACGAACGCCATGCCCGCATTGCGCACCGCCTTCGCGAGCGAGCCCGGCACCGCGAACAGCCGCTGCAGGCCGTCGGTCGCGACCATCAGCGCGCGGATGTCCTCCCGACGCGAACGCTCGTAGCGGCGCAGCAGCACCGTATCGCCGAGGTTGCGGAAGCTTTCCTTGCCCGCGATCGCATCGGCGAGCGCGGCGACGTCGCGCAATCCCAGGTTCATCCCCTGCCCCGCGAGCGGGTGGATCAGGTGCGCGGCATCGCCGACCAGCGCGACGCGCGGCGCGATCAGCTTGTCGACCGTCTGCAGCGCCAGCGGGAAGCCGGCGGCCGGCGTCACGCATTCGAGCGCGCCGACCTGGCCGTGCGACACGCGCTCCACCTCGGCCGCGAGCTGCGCCGGATCGAGTGCGAGCAGTGCGTCCGCGTGCGCGGTGTGCGCGGACCACACGAGCGACACGTGGCCGTCCGGCAGCGGCAGCAGCGCGACGATCTCGCCTTCGTGAAACCACTGGTACGCGGTCTCGCGGTGCGGCAAAGATGCCTTGAAATTCGCGACGACGCCCGTTTGCCGGTAGTCGCGCCGCTCTACCCTGGCCCCCATTTGGGAGCGCACCCACGAATGCGCGCCGTCGGCGCCGACGACGAGATCGGCTTCGAGCACCTGTCCCGACGACAGTGTGAGCACGGCCGCGTCGTCGCGCACGTCGAAGCCCTGCGCACGCGCGTCGAACCACGTCAGGTTCGGCTGGAACCGCAGCGCGGCGTCGAGCGACGCCTCGACCAGCGACGATTCGGCAATCCATGCGAGCTGCGGCACGGACGCCTGATACGCGGAGAAATGCAGTTCGGCATGCGCATCGCCATACACGCGCATGTCGTAGACGGGCGCGAGCCGGCTGTGGTCGAGCGCCTGCCAGACCCGCAGCCGCTCGAGCAACGCCTGCGAGCTGGACGACAGCGCGTAGACGCGCGTGTCGAACGCGAGATCCGCGGGGCGCGGCGTGGCCGGCTGGGCGAGCAACGCGGTCTTGTAGCCGGACTGGGTCAGCGCGAGCGCGGCCGTCTTGCCGACGAGCCCGCCGCCGACCACGGCGACGTCGAAGGAGTGGTGGGCAGTCATGGCGGGCATTATAGCCGCGGGGCCAAACCCTTACGCGGCCGGACTTTGCGGGAAATCAGCAGAATCGCAGCCCGGTGCGCCGGCGCGGCGGCCCGCCGCATCGGCCGTTCGGCGCCAGCCCGGAATCCGGGCCGCCGGCACGGTACAATAGCGTCTTTGACCGTCGGCCCGCCGCGCTCCACGCGCCGGCCGCCCTTTTTTCCCGCGCCGCCGTGCCTTGTCCGGCCGCGCCGCCTCACCCGTCCGAAGGATTCCATGAGTCTCAAATGCGGCATCGTCGGCTTGCCCAACGTCGGCAAGTCCACCCTGTTCAATGCGCTGACCAAGGCCGGCATCGCCGCCGAGAACTACCCGTTCTGCACGATCGAGCCGAACGTCGGCATCGTCGAAGTGCCGGATACGCGCCTGAAAGCGCTCTCCGAGATCGTCAAGCCGGAGCGTGTCGTGCCGGCCGTCGTCGAGTTCGTCGACATCGCGGGCCTCGTCGCAGGCGCGAGCAAGGGTGAAGGCCTCGGCAACCAGTTCCTCGCGAACATCCGCGAAACCGACGCGATCACGCACGTCGTGCGCTGCTTCGAGGACGAGAACGTCATTCACGTCGCCGGCAAGGTCAGCCCGATCGACGACATCGAAGTGATCAACACCGAACTCGCGCTCGCCGACCTCGGCACCATCGAGAAGGCGCTCACGCGCTATTCGAAGGCGGCGAAGTCGGGCAACGACAAGGAAGCGGCGAAGCTCGTCGCGGTGCTCGAAAAGGTGCGCGCGCAGCTCGACCAGGGCAAGGCCGTGCGCGGCCTCGCGCTGTCGGACGACGAACAGGCGCTGATCAAGCCGTTCTGCCTGATCACCGCGAAGCCGGCGATGTACGTCGCCAACGTGAAGGACGACGGCTTCGAGAACAACCCGCACCTCGAGGCGGTGCGCAAGTACGCGGAAAGCGAAAACGCGCCGGTGGTCGCCGTATGCGCGGCGATCGAGGCGGAAATCGCCGATCTCGACGACGCGGACAAGGAAGCCTTCCTTGCCGACATGGGCATGGAAGAGCCGGGCCTCGACCGCGTGATCCGCGCAGGCTTCAAGCTGCTCGGCCTGCAGACCTACTTCACCGCGGGCGTGAAGGAAGTGCGCGCGTGGACGATCCACATCGGCGATACCGCGCCGCAAGCGGCGGGCGTGATCCACACCGACTTCGAGCGCGGCTTCATCCGCGCGCAGACGATCGCGTTCGACGACTTCGTCACGTACAAGGGTGAGCAAGGCGCGAAGGAAGCCGGCAAGATGCGTGCGGAAGGGAAGGAATATGTCGTGCACGACGGCGACGTGATGAACTTCCTGTTCAACGTCTGAGCGTTGCTGTCGCATCGAGCGTAAAAAAGCCCGCTGAATGCGGGCTTTTTCTTTTCGATGGCGGAAAACCGACTCATTCCCGACCGACGACCTTCAGCGTCCCGGACATATGCAGGAACTGTCCGTCCTTCATCGCGATGTTCGTATCCACCGCGCCGCGTTCGAAATCCTCGACGTGCACGACGTTCGAGCCGGTGGACGGCTCATGCCAGTACACCATGTACACCTGCGGACGGACCTCGCGCGCCGTGTACTGCACCGTATCCGTCACGCCCTTGAATTGGCCGGCCGTGCCCACGAACGACATCGTCCTGTCGTCCTTGAAGTCCAGGTCGAACGCGGTAGCGCCGAACTGCACGCGCACCGTCTTGCCGGCCGCGGGGAACGGCGCCGGCGCGGGCCACTGCATCTCGCCCTTGGCAACCTTCGCGCTCAGCTCGAGCGACGGCTTCTCGCCGAGATCCGGGTAGCGCGCCTCCATCGCCGCGATCAGCGTCGTCGAATCCTTCGCGCGCGCCGCTTCCTGGTCGAACGCCTTCACGTAATTCCGCGTGAACACGACGCCCGTGGTGAACGGCTGGCTGCCGTCGCGGTTCGGCAGGAAGTGGCCGGGCACGACGCGCGCCGGCTTCAGCGCATCGATCCGGTCGAGCGTCGCCAGCCAGTTCGCGTGCGACAGCGGCGTCTGCGTGTCGGCCATCCAGACATGAATGTTCGCGGCGACCGGGATGCCACCGACCACGGTCCGCGCGGAAGGAATCCACACGAACGTGCGATCGGGCGTCGGGCCGTCGAGCCCGACGATGCGCAGCGGCTCGCCGTCGACGCGCAGCGTATTGCCGTCGAGCGGCTGCGGCACGATCACCGAAGCCGGCGCGTTGTCCTTCAGGATCGGGCCCCAGTAGGCGAGCTTGCCGTCCTTGCTGGCCTCGATCGCGGCGACGGTCTGCGGCGTCGCGACGATCTTCGCATCCGGGAACGCCGCGTGAATGGTTTCCAGCCCGAAGTAATAGTCGGGGTCGCTGTGGCTCACGTAGACGGCCTTGAGCGTCTTGCCGCTCGCCTTGATCCGGCTCACCAGCGCCTGAGCGTCGTTGCGCTGGAACTGGGCGTCGATCAGGATCGCCTCGGTCTTGCCCGAAACGATTTCGGACGAAACCGGGAAGATCGCATGCGCGCCCGGATTGTAGACATCGACGGTCAGCGGGGCAGCGATGCTTGCGGATGCGGCGCCGAGCAGCGCAGTCGCCGCGAGTGCGGAAGAAAACAGATGACGGATCGACATGGTCGGACTCTTGATTGGTGGTGAGCCCGTAGAATAAATGAAACCGTCTCGGTAACAAATATCCCGCTTGTCGATGATTTATCTCCCAGCAGGAATGAATCGACCGCGACGCGGCCGTCTGAGCGGACGCCGGCCGGGCCGTTACCCGGTAATCCTTGATGAACAAAAAAAGCCCGGCCGGCACACGCCGGTCGGGCCACGATACTTCCGGGCCGTATCACTCAGGTGCTATCGGATCCGGCCGCTCGCGCGCTCACGTCGCCGACACCCGCCGCCCGGCGTTCGCCTGCGCATCGCGCCCACGCTTGTTCAGCCACGACGCGAACAGCACGATCAACGCGAGCACGGCCGTCGCGCCGACTTCCATCCGGTGCTCCTCGCTGACGAACATCACGGTCAGCGTGCCGCAGATGAACAGGATCACGGCCCACGTGAGCCACGGGAACAGCCACATCCGCAGCGTCAGGTCGGCGCCGCCCGCTTCGAGCGTCTTGCGCATCCGCAGTTGCGAGATCGCGATCACGAGATACACGAGCAACGCGATCGCGCCCGACGTCGCGAGCAGGAAGCCGAACACCTGCTCCGGCATCAGGTAGTTCGCGATCACGGTCAGGAAACCGAACGCGGTCGACGCGAGCACGGCCGCGCGCGGCGTGCCGGTCGAATCGGTGCGATGCAGGAAGGCCGGCGCGTCCTTGCGCCGGGACAGCGAGAACAGCATCCGCGACGCGGTGTACAGCGCCGAATTCAGGCAGCTCGCGACCGACACGAGCACGATCACGTCGATGATCGCCTTCGCGTTCGGGATGCCGATCAGCTCCATCGCGCGCTGATACGAGCCATGCTTGGGCAGCAGCGGGTCGTTCCACGGCACGATGGCCGCGACGACGAGGATCGAGCCGAGATAGAACAGCGTGATACGCCAGATGACCGAGTTCGTCGCGCGCACGATCTGGCGTTGCGGGTTGTCCGATTCGGCGGCCGCGATCGTCACGATCTCGGTGCCGAGGAACGAGAACATCGTCGTGAGCATCGCCGCGAGCACCGCGCTCGCGCCGTGCGGCATGAAGCCGTCGTGCACGAACAGGTTCGACACGCCCGACACGGACGGCGCAGGAATGATGCCGACGATCGCCGCGCCGCCGATGCAGAGGAACACGACGATCGCGACGACCTTGATCAGCGCGAACCAGAATTCGAATTCGCCGTAGTTCTTGACGGAAAAGAGGTTGGTGATGGTGAGCAGCAGCGTGATGCCGAGCGCGAAGATCCACGTCGCGATGCCCGGGAACCACGCATTGAGAATGGTCGCGGCGGCGGTCGCCTCGATCGGGATCACCAGCACCCAGAACCACCAGTACAGCCAGCCGATCGTGAAGCCGGCCCAGTGGCCGATCGCGCGATCGGCATAGGTCGAGAACGACCCGCTGTCCGGATGCGCGACGGCCATTTCGCCGAGCATGCGCATCACCAGCACGACCAGCACGCCCGCGATCGCATACGCGAGTATCGATGCCGGCCCGGCTTCCGCGATCGCGTGGCCGGAGCCGACGAACAAGCCCGCGCCGATGACGCCGGCAATCGACATCATCGTCACGTGACGCTGCTTCAGGCCGGTGCCGAGGCCTGTGTTGCTTCCACTCATCTGTCTCTCTCCAAAAAACGGTTCCGATACGACCGGGTGTCGCGTGAAGGCGGCGCGGGGAGTTGTCGTTCTTGAATCCGGCTGCGACCGCGCGTGCGTCGCACGCGGGCATGGGCCGGATGGGGCCGTTCCGGCCGGGTCGTCCGCGCAGTCTGCGAAGCTGCGGGTGCGATGCGGCGCACCGGGCGCCGGCGCATCGCGTACGCCCGTTCCGTCGGCTGTCGTCAGCCGCCTTCGAAGCGAAGGAGTGTAAGCATCAAACGGTTCTTCACTAAGAACCAATTGAAGCATTTCGATGGAACCACTCGTTGCATCGATGCGAACCGATGCAACGCTTGCTCCGGTTCGGCCGCGCCTCGCGCGCCGGGCGCGCCGTTCAATTCGCGTCGCGGGCGGCGGCTTCGTTCCGCCACTGCGCCGGCACGATTGCGTGCCATTCTCGCAGAAGCAGGTTTTTCACGGCGTCCGGATGCGCAGCCGACAGGCGCACCAGCACGATCGGCCAGCCGACATAGTGATCGGTCACGTAATACACGTCGGGCGCCGATTCGATCAGCCACGCGCGCTCGTCGGGGCCGACGCCCTTCACGACGAGCGTGTCGCCGTCCTCGCGCAGCCGCGCGAGCAGCTTGCCCTTCACCTTGAGAGCGGGCGTGCCGTACGACGTACCTTCCTCGACGCCGCGCCACGCCAGTGCGATCTGCCGGACTTCGTCGAATGTCACGATGCCTCCCCGACCATGCGTCGATGGTTGACGATCCGGCCACCCTACCGGAAATCGCGCGACGCACCCAGCCTCGCGGCGCTATCCGCCGGCCGCGCGGGCGGCGGCCGGCGCACGCCCGGTGGTCGCGACGATCGCGAACGCGATCGCATTCGCGGCGGCGCTCGCGAGGATCGGCACGAGATAGCCGCCGCCCGCATCGTAGATGAAGCCGGCGGCGGCCGGCCCGACCAGCGTGCCGAACGCGACGCTCGTGTACAGGATGCCGATGATCGCGCTCACGTTGCGCCCGCCGAAATAGTCCATCACGACCGCCGGCAGCACGGCGACCCAGCCGCCGTAGAACACGCCGAACACGAGCGCGAACGCAGCGAGCGTCGCGACGGTGCCGGCGCCCGCCCACGCGACCAGCGCGACGGCCATGCCCGCGAACATCGCGAGCAGCGACGCGCGGCGGCCGAAGCGGTCGGCGAGGCCGCCGAGGAAGAAGCGGCCGGCCGTGCTGCCGACGCCGATCGCGCCGAGCAGCAGCACGGCCGTCGATGGCGCGACGCCATGATCGAGCGCGTACGGCACGAGGTGAACGAACGGGACGAACACGCCGAACGAGCAGACGAGGCAGGCCGCGTAGAGGCTCGCGAACGGCCGCGACGTGACGGCTTCGCGCACCGTCGCGCCGGCTGGCGCGTTCGCGGCGGCCGGGGAAGCACCGGCATGCCGGCCGCCGCCGTCACGGGCGACCTCGCCGTCCGGCAGCAATCCGCGCCCGCGCGGGTCGTTCTCGATCAGCAGCGACATGCCGGCCCCCAGCACGAGCGCGATCGCGGCCAGCGTGAAATACGCGCCGCGCCAGCCAACCTGCGCGATCAGCGCGGAAGCGAGCGGCGGCATCACCAGCGTGCCGACGCCGATCCCCGCGACCGCGAGCCCCGACGCGAACCCGCGCCGACGCACGAACCAGCGCTGCACCGCGCCGACGGCCGGCACGTACGCGCAGCCGACGCCGAACCCGACCCCGAGCCCGTACGCGACGTAGACCTGCAGCAGCGTGCGCGCCGCGCCGGCGGCCGCGAGCCCCGCGCCGGTCAGCAACATCCCGACCACGGCGAGGCGCCGCGAGCCGAAACGATCGGCCAGCGGCCCGCTGACGATGCCGAAGCCGAAGTACAGGAAGCCGGCGAGCGAGAACACGAGCGAGATCTGGCCACGCGACGCGGCGAAATCCCGCTGCAGCGACTCGACGAACGCGCTGAACGTGTACGCGCTGCCGAATCCGACGAACGTGACGGCGAACGCAGCCGCCACCACGTACCAGCCATAGAAAAGGCGCGATGCGCCCGGGCGGTTCATGACGATGCTCCTTTCGGGTTCCACCGGCTGCCGGGCGGCGTCCGGATTGCCTCGTGGATATAGTTGAACTATGTTGATCGCATCGGCCGCCGGCGGGCAGCCGTGAAACGGGCGATCCGATGCGTCAACGGTACTCGCGCGTACGCGTCGTCTCAAACGATATTTCGTCGACCTTTCGCTTTAGAAAAACTGAATGAACCGTTCGCGCCTGCCGCCGCTCAATGCGTTGCGCGCCTTCGAAGCCGCCGCCCGCCACCTGTCGGTGAAGTCGGCGGCCGAGGAGCTGTCGGTCACGCCCGGTGCGGTGAGCCAGATGATCCGCACGCTCGAGACGCATCTCGGCGTGCAGCTGTTCGAGCGCGTGAACCGCGGCATCCTGCTGACGGCCGCCGGCCGCGACTACCTGCCGCCCGTGCGCAACGCGTTCCGGCAGATCGCCGACGCGTCGCAGCGCGTGTCGGGCGCCGCCGACAGCGGCGTGCTGACCGTGAGCGTGACGCCGTTCTTCGCATCCGCGTGGCTCGTCCCGCGGCTCGCGCAGTTCCGGCAGGCTTGCCCGGACGTCGACCTGCAGGTCGTCACGAGCCACGCGCTCGCGGATTTCGCGCGCGACGGCGTCGACGTCGCGATCCGTCACGGCCTCGGGCGCTACATCGGGCTCTGCAGCGAACGGCTGCTGACGGTGGAAATCGTCGCGCTCGCGTCGCCCGACCTCGTCGCGCGGCTCGGCATGCCGGCGACGCCGGCCGAGCTCGTCGGCTGGCCGCAACTGCACGACGCCGAACGCAAGGGCTGGCACATCTGGTTCGGCGCGCAGCGAATCGACGATTTCGGCCCGCCGCGCGGCCCCGCGTTCGACGACTCTGGCCTGCTGCTGCAGGCGATCGTCGCCGGCCAGGGCGCCGGGCTGCTGCCGGCGGCGATGGTGCGCGGCGAACTGGCGAGCGGCCGGCTCGTGCAGCTTGCCGACGTCGCATGGCTCGACGATTTCGCGTACTACCTCGTCTATCCGCCGCATCACGCGGAACGGCCGAAGGTTGCCGCGTTCCGCCGCTGGATTCTCGATGCCGCGCAGGCCGACGGCGCGGCGTCGATGGCCGGCGCGGCGTAGCGTCGCGCGGCGCCCCGGCGCCGATCCGCTAACATGCGGCGCGGGCCGTCGGCCCGACATCGATAACAACGAACAGAACGAGAGAGACCATGCGTGCCCTGCTTCGCCGCGCGACCCACGTCGCGACCCTGTCCGCCGCGCTTTTCGTCGCGTGCACCGCGTTGCCGCCTGCCGCGCACGCCTATCGCGCGTCGCCCGGCTACGGCGACGAAGCCGATCTCGACCGTCACGACACCTATCGCAACCGCGACGGCGAAACCGTGCATGCGCCCGCGCATTCGAAATCGGGCCGCGTGCCGGACGGCGCGAGCGCGCGCTGCCGAGACGGCACGTACAGCTTCAGCCGCCACCGGCGCGGCACCTGCTCCGGGCATGGCGGCGTCGCCGCGTGGCTGTGAGCGCGGGTCGGCCGAATGGCCTGCGCGGTGCCAGCGGCAGCCGGCGGCGAAGTACAATACGCGCTCGCACCGCCGCGCCCCGCGCGGCACGCTCCGTACCGAATCACCCGACGCCGCCAGCCCGCGCGCTGCGCGGCCGTCTCAACCACTTCTGACTTTCACACCGAAATGGCCCAATACGTTTTCACGATGAACCGGGTCGGCAAGATCGTGCCGCCCAAGCGCCAGATCCTGAAGGACATCTCGCTGTCGTTCTTTCCCGGCGCGAAGATCGGCGTGCTCGGCCTGAACGGCTCGGGCAAGTCGACGCTGATCCGCATCATGGCGGGCGTCGACAAGGACATCGAGGGCGAAGCCACGCCGATGCCGAACCTGAACATCGGCTACCTGCCGCAGGAGCCGCAGCTCGACCCGACGAAGACCGTGCGCGAAGCCGTCGAGGAAGGCCTCGGCGACCTGTTCCAGGCGAACAAGAAGCTGGAAGAAATCTACGCGGCCTACGCCGAACCGGACGCCGACTTCGACGCGCTCGCGGCCGAACAGGCGAAATACGAAGCGATCCTCGCGTCGAGCGACGGCGGCAGCCCCGAGCAGCAGCTCGAAGTGGCCGCCGACGCGCTGCGCCTGCCGCCGTGGGACGCAAAGATCGAGCACCTGTCGGGCGGTGAGAAGCGCCGCGTCGCGCTGTGCAAGCTGCTGCTCGAGAAGCCCGACATGCTGCTGCTCGACGAACCGACCAACCACCTCGACGCCGAATCGGTCGACTGGCTCGAGCAGTTCCTGGTGCGGTTCCCGGGCACCGTGGTCGCCGTCACGCACGATCGCTACTTCCTCGACAACGCGGCCGAGTGGATTCTCGAACTCGACCGCGGCCACGGCATTCCGTGGAAGGGCAACTACAGCAGCTGGCTCGACCAGAAGGAAGAGCGCCTGAAGCAGGAAGAAGCGTCGGAATCGGCACGCCAGAAGGCGATCAAGAAGGAACTGGAGTGGGTGCGCCAGAACCCGAAGGGGCGCCAGGCGAAGTCGAAGGCGCGTATCGCGCGCTTCGAGGAGCTGAGCAGCCAGGAATACCAGAAGCGCAACGAAACGCAGGAAATCTTCATTCCGGCCGGCGAACGCCTCGGTAACGAAGTGATCGAGTTCAAGAATGTCAGCAAGTCGTTCGGCGATCGCCTGCTGATCGACAACCTGAGCTTCAAGATCCCGGCCGGCGCGATCGTCGGCATCATCGGCCCGAACGGCGCCGGCAAGTCGACGCTGTTCAAGATGCTGACCGGCAAGGAACAGCCGGATTCGGGCGAAGTCGTGATGGGCCCGACGGTGAAGCTCGCGTACGTCGACCAGAGCCGCGACGCGCTCGACGGTTCGAAGACGGTGTTCGAGGAAATCTCGGGCGGCGCCGACGTGCTGACGGTCGGCAAGTACGAAACGCCGTCGCGTGCATACATCGGCCGCTTCAACTTCAAGGGCGGCGACCAGCAGAAGATCGTCGGCAACCTGTCCGGCGGCGAACGCGGCCGCCTGCACCTCGCGAAGACGCTGATCTCGGGCGGCAACGTGCTGCTGCTGGACGAACCGTCGAACGACCTCGACGTCGAAACGCTGCGCGCGCTGGAAGACGCGCTGCTCGAATTCGCGGGCTCGGTGATGGTGATCTCGCACGATCGCTGGTTCCTCGACCGGATCGCGACGCACATCCTCGCGTTCGAAGGCGATTCGCAGGTCACGTTCTTCGACGGCAACTACCAGGAGTACGAAGCCGACAAGCGCGCGCGCCTCGGCGAGGAAGCCGCGAAGCCGAAGCGACTGCGCTACAAGCCGATCAGCCGCTGACCGGCGCGGCCCGGGCATCCGGCCTCGCGCTCACGCGGGGCTGGACGCCGAAGGTGATCGAAGGAGGCCGCATCCGGAACGGCACAACGAAAAAGCGGGCCCATGGCCCGCTTTTTTTCGCCTGGCGCTCGTCCCGCCGCTTACACCAGCGCGCCCAGCTCGCGCAGCCGCGCCTCGGTCGCCGCCGCGCTCGTGTGATGAATGCCGTGCCAGCCGAGCGCCGTGGCGGCCGCCGCGTTCTTCGCGTTGTCATCGATGAACACGAGTTCGTGCGACGCGATGCCGGGCAGGTGCGGCTCGATCCGCGCGTGCATCTCGCGGTAGATCGCCGGGTCGGGTTTCACGAGCTTCACGCGGCCCGACACGACGATGTCCTTGAACCGGCGCAGCACCGGGAAGTTGTCCCATGCATACGGAAACGTCTGCGCGGACCAGTTCGTCAGCCCGAACAGCGGCATTCCCTGCGCGTCCAGCCGGTCGACGAGGGCCGCGCCTTCTTCGAGCACGCCGCCGATCATCTCGTGCCAGCGCGCATAGAACGCGCGGATCAGCGCTTCGTGCTCGGGAAACTTCGCGACGAGTTCGGCCGTGCCTTCCTCGATCGTCTGCCCGCCGTCCTGACGGACCACCCAGTCCATCGCGCACACGTGCGTGAGGAACCAGCGGCGCTCGGCGTCGTCGGGAATCAGTTCACGGTAAAGGTACTCGGGGCTCCAGTCGATCAGCACGCCGCCGAAATCGAACACCACTGCCTTGATCGTCATGCGAACTCCGTAGCGAGCACGTCCGCGAGCGGACGCGGCGTCACCGCGTTGCCCGACAGCGAATTGTTGTTCCAGATGAAGTGATGGTGCGCGACGATCTGCGCCGCCGACAGGTGGACGCGCTCGTTCGTCGTGTGCAGGTCGGACACGACGGTCGTCCGGTAGCCGAGCAACGCAGCGCGGCGTGCTGCCGAATCGACGCAGAACTCGGTCGCATAGCCGCAGATCAGCACCGAGCGGATGCCGTGGCGATCGAGCTGCGCCGCGAGCGGCGTGTCGTGAAACGCGTCGCTCGCCTGCTTGCGCACGCGCCAGTCGTCGCGACCGACGACCAGCCCCGCATGCAGTTCCCAGCCCGGCGTGCCGGGCACGACGTCGTCGTCCGCGTCGCCGTCGTGCTGCACGAAGCACACCGGCGCGTTCGCCGCGCGCGCCGCCGCCGTCAACCGGTTGATGCCCGACACCACGTCGTCGAGCCGGTACGCGGGCCGCGCCCGCTCCACCAGCCCGCGCTGCATGTCGACCACGATCACTGCAGTGTCCGCCATTGCCTGCCCTCGCTGTTATTGTCCGGCCGTCGTTCGATCGCTGTCCGATCGATCCAGCCGCTATCCGGCCCTGCCGCGCGTTGCGTCAGATCGGCTGCGTGCGCGCGTCGAGCCACGCCTTCGCGTCGCCACTCACATGCCGGCCGACGCGCTCGCGCACCGTCGCGTGATACGTGTTCAGCCACGCGCGCTCTTCGTCGTGCAGCATCTCGATCAGCACGCAGCGCGTGTCGATCGGGCACAGCGTCAGTGTCTCGAACGCGAGGAAATCGCCGAATTCCGTCTGCCCGGCCGCGCGGTTCACGACCAGGTTCTCGATCCGGATGCCCCACTGGCCCGGACGGTACACACCCGGCTCGATCGACGTGATCATCCCCTCTTCCATCGCCGTGTACGGCTCGGCCGGCGCGTAGTGCGAGATCACCTGCGGGCCTTCGTGCACGTTCAGGAAGTAACCGACGCCATGCCCAGTGCCGTGGCCGTAGTCGAGCCCGGCCGCCCACATCGGCGCACGCGCGATCGCGTCGAGCATCGGCGAGCGGATGCCGCGCGGGAAGCGGGCGCGCGACAACGCCATCATCGACTTCAGCACGATCGTGAAATCGCGCCGCTGCAGGTCGCTGACGGTGCCGACCGGCACGACGCGCGTGATGTCGGTCGTGCCCGTCACGTACTGGCCGCCCGAATCGATCAGCAGCAGGCCGTCGCCGGCGATCGTCGCGTGCGACTCGCGCGTCGCGTGGTAGTGCGGCATCGCGCCGTTCGCGTTGAAGCCGGCGATCGTCGCGAAGCTCGCCGACACATAGCCGGGGCGCCGCGCGCGCGCGGCCGTGAGCTTCTCCTCGATCGTCAGCTCGGTGATCGTTTCGCGATTGACGGCCTGTTCAAACCACGCGAAGAATTCGGCGAGCGCGGCGCCGTCATGCTCCATCGTCACGCGCACGTGCTCGATCTCGGCGGTCGTCTTGCGCGACTTCGCGAACGTCGACGGATTCACGGCCTCGACGAGCTTCACGCCGGCCGGCACGGCCTCGAGCGTGCCGAACGTCACGCGGCGCGGGTCGATCAGCAGCGTCGCGCCGTCCGGCAGCGCCGCGAGCGACGCACGCGCGGCGTCGTAGGCGCGGACGTCGACGCCATCCTGCGCGAGCGACGCGGCCAGCGCCGGCGGTACCTTGCCGTCGGCGACGAACAGCGTCGCGCGATCGGTGCCGATCATTGCGTGCGCAACGAATACCGGATTGAAATTGACGTCGGCGCCGCGCAGGTTGAACAGCCACGCGAGATCGTCGAGCGTCGACACGAAATGCCACTGCGCGCCTTGCGCGTGCATCGCGCGGCGGACGTCGGCCAGCTTGCTCGCGCGCGTCGTGTCGGCCTGCGGCGCCACGTGCTCGAACACCGCATCGCCGGGCAGCCCCGGCCGCTCGGGCCAGATCGCATCGAGCAGGTCGACGTCGGTACGCAGCGCGATGCCGCGCGCACTCAACGCGGCCGTCAGCCCGCGCGCGGCCGCGACGCCGAGCACGGCGCCGTCGACCCCGACCGTCGCGCCCGCCGCCACGTTCTGCGCGAGCCAGTCGACGTGCGGCGCGCTCTGCTGCCCGCCCGTCATCTTCATCAGTTGCACGCCCGTGCCCGCCAGTTCGGCGTCGGCCTGCACCCAGTAGCGGCTGTCGACCCACAACCCCGCGAAGTCCGCGGTGACGACCAGCGTGCCGACCGAGCCCGTGAAGCCGGACAGCCAGCGGCGCGCCTGCCAGCGTTCGGGCAGGTATTCGGACAGGTGGGGATCGGCGGACGGCACGAGATAGGCGGCCAGGTTCTCGCGGACCATGGCGTCGCGCAATAGCGCGAGACGGGCCGGCACCGGCGAGACTTCGGGGAGACGGGCATTCATGATTTCACCTGAGAGCATTCAGCGACGGGCCGACAGCGCGACCGTCACGGCTACGGCGAGGAACGCGACGCCGGTGCAGACCGGCCATTCGAGCGTCTCGCCATCGTAAAACAGTCCCGAGAGATTGCCGACCATGCGGGCGGCGGCCGCGCCCACGATGCCGACGAGCACCGCGATCCACCACGCCGGCCGGCCCGTGCGCCGCATCGGATGCAGCCAGCGGCCGAACAACCCGACGGCCGCTCCCAGGACAAGGATTCCAAACCAGTTCATTCGACGCCTTCTATAAATTCAGATTCGTCCCATAGGCGTGAACGTTGCCAGCGGCTAGCATCGATTCATCCATCGAACCCGAGACCAGCCGGGCGCCGCGAACATTCGAGTGTAGGGGCCGACTCGACGTTATGGCAAGCGCACACCGGCTGCCGTATTGAAGAAATTCTCATGCGAATCGCGCTGATCGATCCGGAGTCGCGTCACACCGCACTCCTGAACCGCCTGCTCTTTGCCGGCGGTCACGTGTGCCATGCTTTTCCATCCAGCGCCGCTTTCTTCGAGTGGCTCGCCGCCGACAACACCTGCGACATGCTGGTCACCGGCCACTGGGCCGGCGATCAGCCGGCGCAGGAAGTCATTCCGCGCGCGCAGGCGGTCCTGCCGGGATTGCCGGCCATCGCCGTGATGCAGTCGGCACGCGAAAGCGAAATCGTCTCGTGCCTGCACGCGGGCGCCGACGATTGCCTCGTGCGCCCCGTGAGCGGGCCCGAGCTGCTCGCGCGCGTCAACGCGCTGAGCCGGCGCGCCGGCGTTCGCCGGCCGCCCACCCGCTCGCGCGAAATGTACGGCGAATACGCGTTCGACGCCACACACTGCCTCGTGCGTTTCGGCGACGCAATCGTTTCACTTACGCCGAAGGAGTTCCGTTTCGCGCAGTTGCTGTTCACGAACCTGTCGCGGCCCGTGTCGCGCGCCCATATCCTCGAAACGGTATGGGCGCGCCGCCGCGACATGAAGTCGCGCACGCTCGATACCCACGCGTCGCGGCTGCGCAGCAAATTGCAGCTGCTTCCGGAGCGCGGCTACCGACTGCTGCCGCTCTACGGCTTCGGCTACCAGCTTGACCGCGTACCGATCGAGCCCCCAAATTCGCGCCCCCGCCACGCTGATGCCCGGTATGCGGCGAGTGAGGAAATCGCTGAAACGCTATAATATGGGGCTAAACGATAGCCCTCGATATGCAACTCCTCACGATCGGAATCAACCACCACACTGCGCCTGTCGCCCTGCGCGAACGCGTGGCGTTTCCGCTCGAGCAAATCAAACCGGCTCTCGTCACGTTCAAGAACGTGTTTCTCGGCCCGCAGGCGCCCAATACGCCCGAAGCGGCGATCCTCTCGACCTGCAACCGCACTGAACTGTATTGCGCGACCGACGATCGCGCGGCCCGCGAAGGCGCGCTCCGCTGGCTGTCGGAGTATCACCGGATTCCGGTCGACGAACTCGCGCCGCACGTCTACGCGCTGCCGCAGTCGGAAGCGGTCCGGCACGCGTTCCGCGTCGCCTCCGGCCTCGATTCGATGGTGCTCGGCGAAACCCAGATCCTGGGCCAGATGAAGGATGCCGTTCGCACCGCGACGGAAGCCGGCGCGCTCGGCACCTATCTGAACCAGCTGTTCCAGCGCACGTTCGCGGTGGCGAAGGAAGTGCGCGGCACGACCGAAATCGGCACGCAGTCGGTGTCGATGGCCGCGGCCGCGGTGCGCCTCGCGCAGCGCATCTTCGAAAAGGTGTCGGATCAGCGCGTGCTGTTCATCGGCGCGGGCGAAATGATCGAGCTGTGCGCGACGCACTTCGCCGCGCAAGGCCCGCGCGAACTCGTCGTCGCGAACCGCACGGCCGAACGCGGCCAGCGGCTCGCCGAACGCTTCAACGGCCGCGCGATGCCGCTGGCCGACCTGCCCACCCGCATGCACGAATTCGACATCATCGTGTCGTGCACCGCGTCGACGCTGCCGATCATCGGCCTCGGCGCGGTCGAGCGTGCGGTGAAGGCGCGTCGCCACCGGCCGATCTTCATGGTCGACCTCGCGGTGCCGCGCGACATCGAGCCCGAAGTCGGCAAGCTGAAGGACGTGTTCCTGTACACCGTCGACGATCTCGGCGCGATCGTGCGCGAAGGCAACGCGTCGCGTCAGGCCGCGGTCGCGCAGGCCGAAGCGATCATCGAAACCCGCGTGCAGAATTTCATGCAATGGCTCGACACGCGCAGCGTCGTGCCGGTGATCCGTCACATGCATACGCAGGCCGACGCGCTGCGCCGCGCCGAAGTCGAGAAGGCACAGAAGCTGCTCGCACGCGGTGACGATCCGGCCGCCGTGCTCGAAGCCCTGTCGCAGGCGCTGACCAACAAGCTGATCCACGGCCCGACGAGCGCGCTCAACCGCGTCAACGGCGCCGATCGCGATTCGCTGATCGACCTGATGCGCGGCTTCTACCAGCACGCGCCGCGCTCGAACGACCAGTCCGGCCACTAGCGCCGGCCGGTCGCCCTGCCGCCGGCCGCGCATTGCCCTGCCGCCGGCCTATCCTTTCCGAATACCCTTGCCCGGGAGCGCCGCTCCACACCATGAAGACGAGCATGCAACGCAAGCTCGACCAGCTGTCCACACGGCTGGCCGAACTGAACGACCTGCTGAGCCGCGAAAACGTCACGGCCGACCTCGACCAGTACCGCAAGCTGACGCGCGAACATGCGGAACTCGGCCCGGTCGTCGAGCAATACGCGTTATGGCGCCAGTCGCGCAGCGACGAGGCGGCCGCGCAGGAACTGCTCGCCGATCCGTCAATGCGCGATTTCGCGGAAGACGAAATCCGCAGCGCACGCGAGGGCATGGCGCGCCTCGAGACCGAGCTGCAGAAGATGCTGCTGCCGAAGGATCCGAACGACGACCGCAACATCTTCCTCGAAATCCGCGCGGGCACGGGCGGCGACGAATCGGCGCTGTTCGCGGGCGACCTGCTGCGCATGTACCTGCGCTTCGCGGAACGCCAGCGCTGGCAGGTCGAAATGATGTCGGAGAGCGCGTCGGATCTCGGCGGCTACAAGGAAGTGATCGTGCGGATCGCGGGCCAGGGTGCGTATTCGCGGCTGAAGTTCGAATCGGGCGGCCATCGCGTGCAGCGCGTGCCGGCCACCGAGACGCAGGGGCGCATCCATACGTCCGCGTGCACGGTCGCGGTGATGCCGGAAGCCGACGAGATCGGCGAGGTCGAGATCAATCCGGCCGACCTGCGCATCGACACGTTCCGCGCGTCCGGCGCGGGCGGCCAGCACATCAACAAGACCGATTCGGCGGTGCGCGTCACGCACATCCCGACCGGGATCGTCGTCGAATGCCAGGACGATCGCTCGCAGCACAAGAACAAGGATCGCGCGCTGAAGGTGCTCGCCGCGCGCATCAAGGACAAGCAGTATCACGAGCAGCATGCGAAGGAAGCCGCGACGCGCAAGAGCCTGATCGGCTCCGGCGACCGTTCGGAACGCATCCGCACGTACAACTTCCCGCAGGGCCGGATGACCGACCACCGGATCAACCTGACGCTGTACCGGCTCGAGGCGATCATGGACGGCGATCTCGACGAACTGATCGGCGCGCTCGTCACCGAGCACCAGGCCGAGCTGCTCGCGTCGCTCGGCGAAGCCGACTGAGGCCGCGATGCCCGACACCACCGCCGACGCCCTGCTGCGCACCTCGCCGCTCGACCCGGTCGATGCACGCGTGCTGCTCGCGCACGCGCTCGGCTGGACCCGCACGCAACTGATCACGCGCGGCGACGCGCCGCTCGACGCGGCCGCGGTCGAACGCTACCGCGCGCTCGAAGCGCGCCGCGTCGCCGGCGAACCCGTCGCGCAACTGGTCGGGATGCGCGAGTTCTTCGGCCGCCCGTTCGACGTGACGCCCGACGTGCTGATCCCGCGCCCCGAAACCGAGCTGCTCGTGGAAGCCGCGCTCGATGCGATCGACGGGCTGCCGCACGCGGCCGTGCTCGACCTCGGCACCGGCAGCGGCGCAATCGCCGTGTCGATCGCTGCCGAGCGCCCCGATGCGCGCGTGTGGGCGCTCGACCGTTCGCCGGCCGCGCTCGCGGTCGCGCAACGCAACGCCGACAAGCTGCTCGACGCGCAGCGCCCCGGCGGCCCGCTGCACTGGCTGCAGAGCGACTGGTACGCGGCGCTCGATCCCGCGCTCGCGTTCGATGCGATCGTCAGCAACCCGCCGTACATCGCGCAGCACGATCCGCATCTCGCCCAGGGCGACCTGCGTTTCGAGCCGCGCGGCGCGCTCACCGACGACGCCGACGGCCTCAGCGCGATCCGCACGATCGTCGCGGGCGCCGGCGCCCATCTGAAGCCGAGCGGCACGCTCTGGATCGAGCACGGCTACGACCAGGCCGAAGCCGTGCGCGCGATCCTGGTGTCGCACGGCTTCGTCGCGGTCGAATCGCTGACCGATCTCGCCGCCATCGAACGCACGACCGGCGGCCGCCTGCCGGGCTGATGCCCGGCCCGCCCGGTTGAAATCCGCTATCATTTCGATCTAACGCCCCGCAAACGCAAGGTCAGTCATGGACACCCAACAACGTATCAAGCAAATCGTCGACGAAAACCAGGTCGTGCTCTTCATGAAGGGCAACGCGCAATTCCCGATGTGCGGCTTCTCGGGCCGCGCCGTGCAGGTGCTGAAGGCCTGCGGCGTCGACCAGTTCAAGACCGTCAACGTGCTCGAGGACGACGAAATCCGCCAGGGCATCAAGGCCTTCTCGAACTGGCCGACCATCCCGCAGCTCTACGTGAAGGGCGAATTCATCGGCGGCTCGGACATCATGATGGAGATGTACCAGTCGGGCGAACTGCAGCAACTGTTCGCCGCCGCGTAACACGCGGCACCCGTCCCCCTTTCGATGGCATCTTCCAGCGCGCCGCCACGCCGGTTGATCGTCGCGATCACCGGCGCCACCGGCGCGATCTACGGTGTGCGGCTGCTCGACCTGCTGCGCGCCGCCGGCGGCGTCGAAACACACCTGCTGATTTCGAACGCCGGCTGGCTCAACATCCAGCATGAACTGAAGCTGCCGAAGGCCGACGTCGAAAGCCGTGCGGACGTCGTGCATTCGGTGCGCGACGTCGGCGCGACGATTGCGTCGGGCTCGTTCGCGACCGATGGCATGGTGATCGCACCCTGCTCGATGAAGACGCTCGCGAGCGTCGCGCACGGGCTGTCCGACAACCTGATCACGCGCGCGGCCGACGTCACGCTGAAGGAGCGCCGCCGTCTCGTGCTGATGGTGCGCGAAACGCCGTTCAACCTCGCGCATCTGCGCAACATGACCGCCGTCACCGAAATGGGCGGCATCGTCTTTCCGCCGCTGCCGGCGTTCTATGCGATGCCGAAGACGATCGAGGAACTCGTCGATCAGACCGTCACGCGCGTGCTCGACCTGTTCGCGCTCAGCGCGCCGCTCACGACACCGTGGGCCGGCATCCGGCACGCGCAGTAAGTCACGCCTCTTCTGCGCGCATCTCCACCGATCCTCACCACAACTCCGTCGATTCCACGCCTTCCGATGCCAGTCGGCAGTCGGAAGCCCGCTATCGCCACGATTATCAACAAGCAGGCGTCAATCAAATTCCAGCGCGCCGATTTATCAATGCGCGGTGCGCGCCTATAGTCACAGGCAAACTCTTTCGCAGGTCACCACCATGAACCGCTTGCCTTCGCTGTACCTGTCCCACGGCGCGCCGACGCTGCCGATCGACCCGGCGTTGCCGTCCGGCGCGTTCACGCACCTCGGTGCCGAATTGCCGCGCCCACGCGCGGTACTGATGCTGTCCGCGCACTGGGGCACGCAGCGGCCGGTCGCGAGCGTCGCCGCGCATCCGGACACGATTCACGACTTCTACGGTTTCCCGCAGGCGCTGTACGACATCCGCTATCCGGCGCCGGGCGCGCCCGACGTGGCCGAACGCGCGGCCGCGCTGCTCAACGCAGCCGGCATCGCGACCGCGACGACCGAACACGGCCTCGATCACGGCGCGTGGGTGCCGATGCTGCTGATGTTTCCGGAAGCCGACGTGCCGGTCGCGCAACTGTCGATCCAGCCGCGCGCGGACGCCGCGCATCACTTCGCGCTCGGCCGCGCGCTGCGGCCGCTGCGCGACGAAGGCGTGATGGTGATCGGCTCGGGGCAGATCACGCACAACCTGCGCGCCGCCGATTTCGGCGCCGCGCCCGAGGATGCGGACCCGCGCGTCGCGGAATTCACCGACTGGTTCGAGGCGAAACTGGCCGCACGCGACGTCGACGCGCTGCTCGACTACCGCCGGCAGGCGCCGCACGCGGCGCTGATGCATCCGACCGACGAACATCTGCTGCCGGTCTTCACGGCGCTCGGCGCGGCGGACGACGACTACCGGCTCGGCATCCAGTCGCTCGGCACTTACCAGCGCGTGCTCGCGATGACGAACTACGTGTTCGCGAGCGCCGGCGCCTGAACCTGAACGGGGGCGCCACCGCCGGGCCAGTAAAAAGCCCGCCCGAGCATCGCTCGGGCGGGCTTTTTTCGCTGCATCCTGCCGCCGCCGAATCCGGCGGCAGGTCAGGCGTCAGGCACCGACCCCTTCGAGGATCTCGTCGTGCGACTCGCGCTCGTCGAGATACTGGGTCCGGTAACCGGTATTCACGCCCCAGAAGTAGAACACCAGCGAGATCGCCGCGACGACCAGCATGTCCCAGCCGTACGGCAGCAAGCCATAACCGCCGAATTCCTTGCTGCCGATCAGCGACAGCACGGCCATCGTCGGCAGGTACGCGACCAGCCACCATGCGGCCTTCAGGTCGGCGCCCCAGCCGGTCCAGCCCGACTTCGCCTGGAAGAAGAAGTACACCGGCAGCGCAACGATCATCAGCAGGATGATTTCACCCGTCAGCGGCCACTTCGCCCAGTACAGGATCAGCGACGCGCACACGAACGCGAACGGGGCGATCAGCTTCATCAGCGGAATCGACAGCGGGCGCTCGATGTCGGTCGCCGAGCGGCGCAGCGCCATCAGGCTGATCGGGCCGGTCAGGTACGAGATCACCGTCGCCACCGAGATCACTGCCGCGAGCGAGCTCCAGCCGCGGAAGAAGAACAGGAAGATGAACGACACGAGCAGGTTGAACCACATCGCCTGGCGCGGCACGCCGTAGATCGGGTGCACGTTGCCGAACATCTTCGGCATCGTGTTGTTGCGCTCCATCGCGTAGATCATGCGGGTGGTCGTCGCCATGTAGGTCGTACCGGTCCCGCTCGGGCTGATGAACGCGTCGACGTACAGCAGGATCGCGAGCCAGTTCAGGTTCAGCGCGATCGCGAGTTCCGCGAACGGCGACGAGAAGTTGAAGTGCGCCCAACCCTTCGCGACGTCGGCCGGGTTCACCGAGCCGATATAGGCCATTTGCAGCAGCACGTAGATCACGAGTGCGAGCAGGATCGACGTGATCACCGCGAACGGCACGCTGCGCGCCGGATTGCGCGCTTCACCGGCCAGGTTCACCGGGCTCTGGAAGCCGTTGAACGCGAACACGATGCCGCTCGTCGCGACCGCGGTCAGCACGGCCGACCAGCCATACGGCGCGAAGCTCGTATTCGACGCGGTGCCGAGGTTCTCCGCGTGGAAGCTCGTCAGCATCAGGCCGAGGATCGTGAGGCCCGGAATCAGGAACTTGAAGATCGTGATCGCGGTGTTCGCCCGCGCGAAAGCCTTCACGCCCCAGTAGTTCAGCAGGAAGTAGACGACGACCAGCACGGCCGACAGCAGCAGACCGAGAGTCTGCAATTCGCCGTTCACGAACAACGCATGCGCCCACGGATACGGCCACGTGCTCATGTACTGGATCGACGCTTCCGCCTCGATCGGGATCACGGATACGATCGCGATCCAGTTGGCCCACGCGCTGATGAAGCCCACCAGCGAACCGTGCGAGTAGCGCGCGTAACGCACCATGCCGCCCGACTCGGGGAACATCGCGCCCAGTTCCGCATACGTCAGCGCAATCGCCAGAATCACGACCGCGCCGATGATCCATGCGCAGATCGCCGCCGGACCGGCGATCTTCGCGGCTTTCCAGGCACCGAACAGCCAGCCCGAGCCGATAATCGAACCCAGCCCCGTCAGCATCAATGCAAACGGGCCGATGTTCCGTTGAATAGAACTCTTCACATCCTCTCCTGTGTCTCAAAAAGCATGGTCGGCCTGCGGTCCGGGATCGGCTCGGACAGCACCGCGCACGCATTCTTGGGGGGACGGTCAACCCGATCGGGGCAACCCGTCCACGCGGCGCGTAGTTTAACGGTTGCACCTCGAACGTGGCGCCAAAATCGATCGGCCCCTACAAAAAATTCGCATCGCTTGCAAGCTTTGTAAACCCGATCTCCGCAATAACCCTGAGAGCATGGGAATACGGTTGACCATCAGACCGATTAGCCGTATAAAGGACTTCGCAGGATTTCAAGTGGCGAGTGAATTGGTTCTTTCGTAGTTCGCCCATCAACGGTACTCCGGTTGGTCCTATTACCCCTTCCTTGATTTTCCGCACCCCATGGGCTTCGGCCCCGTTTTATCTTTTTAGGAACAAGTAACATGGCAACCGGTACCGTCAAGTGGTTCAATGACGCAAAGGGCTTCGGCTTCATCACCCCGGAAGGCGGCGGCGACGATCTGTTCGCGCACTTCTCGGAAATCCGCGTCGAAGGCTTCAAGACGCTGCAAGAAAACCAGAAGGTTGAATTCGAAGTGAAGACGGGCCCGAAGGGTCTGCAAGCTGCGAACATCCGTCCGGTCTAAGCTTGGCGCGATAATTCGTGTAAAAAAGCCCCGCTTCGGCGGGGCTTTTTGTTTTTGCGCGCCGCTCGTCCGGCATGGCGGCTTATAGCCGCCCGCGCCGCTCAGCCGAACAGGCGCTGCGCGTGAATGCCGAGCCCCGTCGCGACACTCGCCAAGCGATCGCCGAACACCGGCTGCGCATCCGGAAACGCGCCGGCGAGCGCACCCGACAGGAACGCGAGCCCCGTCGAACCGCCGGTGAAATACAGCGCACCGACGTCACGCGGCGCGACGCCCGCGAGCCGCACCGTTTCGCGTGCGGCATCGACGATGCGCGCGGTATCGTCCTGGCTCGCGTCGACGAGGCGATCCGCGTCGAATGCGATCAGCAGATCCTCTTCCACGTCGTTCAGGTCGATCATCGTCTCCCCGCCCGCCGCGACACCGATCTTCGCCTCTTCCGCGCGCGCCATCAGCGCATGCCCGAGCCGTTGCTCGACCACGCTCGTGAGCCGGTCGTACTGCCGCACATCCTGGTACAGGTGCTTCATCAGCTTCAGCTCGCCGACGCGCTTGGGCGTGTAGACGGTATTGATCAGGTGCCAGGTCGCGAGATCGAAGTAGATCTTGTTCGGCAGCTCGCGCCCTTCCGGGTCGAGCGAACGGTAGCCGAACGCGGGCAGGATCGCCGCCAGCTCGACCCGCCGGTCGTAGTCGGTGCCCGCGACGTGCACGCCGTGGTGCGCCAGCACGTCGTCCTTGCGTTCGAGCCGCGCCATCCGCTGCGGGCCGACGCGCACCAGCGAGAAGTCGGACGTGCCGCCGCCGATGTCGGCGACGAGCACGAGACGCTCGGCCTGCTGGCGCGACTCGTAGTCGAACGCGGCGGCGATCGGTTCGTACTGGAAGTGAACGTCCGCGAAGCCGACCGAGTGCGCGGCCGCCTCGAGCTGATCCTGCGCGAGCCGGTCGGCGCGCGGATCGTCGTCGACGAAGAACACCGGCCGGCCGAGCACCGCGCGACCGATCGGCGCGCCCGCGCGCGCTTCGGCCTTGCGCTTCAGGTGCGTCAGGAAGCGCGCGATGATGTCGGTGTAGGCGATCGCGCTGCCGTCACCGAGATCGGTCGTCGTTTCCGCGAGCGGCGAGCCGAGGATGCTCTTCATCGAGCGCATCAGCCGGCCGTCGAAACCGTCGATATAGGAGGCCAGTGCCGCCCGGCCGTATTCGACCGTCTCTTCGTCGTTGTTGAAGAAGATCGCGGTGGGCAGCGTCAGGTGGTCGCCCTCGACGGGCGCGAGGCGCATGCCATCGCCGTCGGGCAGCGCCACGGCGGAATTGGACGTGCCGAAATCGATCGCGCAGTAAGTCATGGGAAATTGCCGCAGCAGGGCCGGCGCGAAAACGGAAAGGACGGGCTTTTTAACATGAAGCCCGCGGGATCACAACCGGGGCCGGCCAGCGGCGCCGCGCAACGGGCGCCGGTGGCGACGGCGCGCGCCGTGGCGCGCCGCGAACATGCGCGGACAGGATGCGCGACGCAGCCTGCCCGGCCGCGGGATCAGGCTGCCGCGTCGAAGCTCTTCTTCCACGCACCCGCGTAGACGACTTCGCCGATCGCATGGCGCGTACGCGGCGCCTTCTCGCGATCGCGCAGCACGGGATCGAGCTTGTCGACGTTGCCGTAGTGGCCGAGCGAGATGATCGACACGATCGCGACGTCCGCCGGAATCGCGAACGCGTCGCGGAATGCCTTCGGGTCGAAACCGCTCATCTGGTGCGCGGCGAGGCCCAGCGCGTGCGCCTGCAGCACCAGCGACATCGCGGCGGCGCCGGCGTCGTACAGCGCGGTCGGCGCCGGCTCGCCCTTCGGCGTGAGCGTGTGCGCGGTGACCGCGATCAGCACCGGCGCCGGTGCATTCCAGCCCTGGTTGAACGGCACCAGCGTCGCGAATGCGCGCTTGAACGCGTCTTCGTCCTGGGTACGATCGAATACGATGAAACGCCACGGTTGCGCGTTGTACGCGGACGGGGCCCAGCGTGCCGCTTCGAGCACCGCGTGGAGATCGCCGGCGCTGACGGGCTCATCCGAATACGCGCGCGGGCTCCAGCGGCCCGCGATCAGATCGTGAATCGAAACAGTGGTGGGAGCAGGTTTGACGGACATGCGGTTCCTCGCTGACATCGATGAAGGGGCGCGAACGCCCGGCGAACCGCAAGCATACCCGCTTGAGCGACAGCGCGCCCGATCCCGCCGCGCTATGCAAATCTGCGTGCGTGCAATGGCCGGCCGCGGCGGTGCGGCCGGCCGGTCCGCCGCGATCAGGCCGCCTGCGCGGCCGCGCGCGACGGGCCGCGGTTGATCCGCAGCACGATCAGCGCGCCGACGATGCACAACCCGCCCGAGATCATCGACGCGATCGTGTAGGTGCCGAGGCTCGCGCGCAGCAGCCCGGCGCCGAGCGCCGCGAATGCCGCGCCGAGCTGGTGGCCGGCGACGATCCAGCCGAACACGACCGGCGCCGCGGCCTTGCCGAACACGTCGGTCGCGAGCCGCACGGTGGGCGGCACGGTCGCGATCCAGTCGAGCCCGTAGAACATCGCGAACAACGGCAGCCCGAAGAAATCGATCCCGAACGCATGCGGCAGGTAGATCAGCGACAGCCCGCGCAGTCCGTAGTACCAGAACAGCAGCACGCGATTGTCGTAACGGTCCGACAACCATCCCGACAACGTCGTGCCGAACAGGTCGAACACGCCCATCGCCGCGAGCAGCGACGCGCCCTGCACCTCGGTCATCCCGTAATCGCTGCACATCGCGATCAGGTGCGTGCCGACATAGCCGTTGGTGCTCGCACCGCAGATGAAGAAGCTGAAGAACAGCAGCCAGAAATCGCGCGAGCGGCTCGCCATCAGCAGCGTGCGGAACGCGACCGCGAGCGGATTCTCCTTCGTCGCGTCCGGCGCGGGCGGCGCATCGGCCGGCTCGCCGTACGGGCGCAGCCGCACGTCGGCCGGCCGCTCGGGCAGCAGGAACGCGACGAGCGGAATCACGATCGCGGCCGCCACCGCGACGACCAGCACGACCGGCCGCCAGCCGTGGCGCTGCGCGATTGCCGCGAGCATCGGCAGGAACACGAGTTGGCCGGTGGCCGTGCTCGCGGTCAGGATCCCCATCACGAGGCCGCGCCGCGCATGGAACCAGCGCGTGACGAAGGTCGCGGACAGCGTCAGCGCGACGACGCCCGTCGAACAGCCGACCATCAGCCCCCAGATCACGACCATCTGCCAGCTCTGCGTCATCATCGACGACAGCGCGACGCCCGCGCTCATCGTCACGAGCGCGGTGAGGATCGTCGGGCGCAGCCCGAAGCGTTGCATCGCGGCGGCCGCGAACGGGCCCGTCAGGCCGTACAGTGCGATGTTCACCGAAATCGCCAGCGAAATCGCCGCGCGGCTCCAGCCGAGCTCGCGTTCGAGCGGCACCATCAGCACGCTCGGCGTCGCGCGCGTGCCGGCAGCCGCCAGCAGGATCAGGAATACCACCGCCGCCGCGAGCCATCCGTAATGGAAGCGCCCGCCGATTCGTGTCACTGCCCAGTTCATCTTCATGTTCTCCAGTTGACGGTTCCGGTGTCGTCGCACCCGCTCCGTCCCAACCAGGCCACCTCCGCCGCGCATTTCAACATCGGCTGACCCGGGCCGACGCTTGGCATTCGTCTGTTGATCCGGCCGCGATTGTTACCGACCGGTCACAAGTGTGTTGCGATCGTAGTGACCAGTCGGTAACATGTCAAGCAATTCACCACGAAGTCGAGGGTCATCATGTCGGGCATCGAGGTCGCCAAACCGCCGGCACGGCGCACGCGCCGGCCGATCGACGGCGCCACCGCGCAGGAGCACCTGCTGCGCGCCGCCGAGGAGCTGTTTTACAAGGAAGGCGTGCGAACGGTCGGCGTCGAGGCGGTGGTGGAGCGCGCGGGCGTCAACAAGATGAGCCTGTACCGCCAGTTCTCGTCGAAGGACGAGCTGATCCTCGCGTATCTGGAACGGATGGACGCGTGCTTCTTCGAGCGGCTCGACACGAGCGTCGCGAAGCATCCGGGGCAGCCGAAGGCGCAGTTGATCCAGTACTTCGTCGATCTCGCCGAACGCGCGACGCAAAAGGACTATCGCGGCTGCCCGTTCGTCAACGTGGCCGCCGAATTCCCGGATGCGTCGCATCCGGCGCGCGAACGCGTCGCGCAGAACAAGGAACAGTTGATGAAACGGCTCGTCGCGCTGTGCGAAGGTGCCGGCGCGCGGCAGCCGAAGGCGCTCGCCGATGCGCTCGCGCTGGTGGTCGAAGGCATTTATGCGGCGAGCCAGACCTACCGGCACGGCGAAACGCCGATCGGCACCGCGCCCGCGCTCGTCACGCAGCTGATCGAAGCCGCCTGCGCGTGACGGGCCGCGCGCGCCCGTCGCCGGCGTGCCCGCTACAATGCGGCCCTCGCCGCTCCTCCGCCCGACTGGTATCACGATGACCGACACCCGCCCCGACTCGCACGACGACATTCTCGCCGCCACGCGGCACTGGCTCGCGCGCGCGGTGATCGGGCTCAACCTGTGCCCGTTCGCGAAAAGCGTCTATGTGAAGGAACAGGTGCGCTACGCGATCAGCGAAGCGACGACACTCGAAGACGCGCTCGCCGAACTCGAAACCGAGCTGCGCTTGCTCGACGCGGCGGACCCGCAGCAGATCGATACGACGCTCGTGATCTACCCGCATGCGTTCGCCGATTTCGTCGACTACAACGATGCGCTGTTCTTCGCCGAGCGGCTCGTTCAGCAATTGCGGCTCGACGGCGTGCTGCAGATCGCGAGCTTCCATCCGCAATACCAGTTCGACGGCACCGAACCCGACGACATCGAGAACTACACGAACCGCGCGCCGTATCCGATCCTGCACCTGCTGCGCGAGGACAGCATCGCGCGCGCGGTCGACGCGTTTCCGGACGCGTCCGCGATCTACGAAAAGAATCAGGAAACGCTGCGCCGCCTCGGCCACGAAGGCTGGCGCGAATGGATGCGCCGGCCGGGCGACGACGTGTGACGCGGCGTGTCACGTGCGGCGTGCAACGTGCGGCGCGAGCGCCATGCCCGCGCGGCCGCGTCAGCCTTCGGCCGGCTCGACGGCGGCGTCGCTCGCCGGCGCGGCTTGCGCGACGAAGAAGCGCTCGTTGAGTTCGGCGAGCCCGAACATCCCGAGGATCTCGTTCAGCCGCTCGCCGGGGCGCCGGCGCGGCAGGTTCTTGTACTGCGCGATGATCAGCTCGTTCTTCATCGAATGCTCCCAGCCGACCAGTTCGGTCACGCTGACCTGGTAGCCGTGCGCTTCGAGCTGCAGGCAGCGCAGCACGTTGGTGATCTGGCTGCCGAATTCGCGCGTATGCAGCGGATGGCGCCACACCTCGGTCAGCGCATTCGCGAGCGACTTGCCCTTGTTCTTGCGCAGCACGCCCGCGACTTCCGCCTGGCAGCACGGCACCAGCACGATGTGCTGCGCGCGCTTCGCGAGCGCGAAGCGGATCGCGTCGTCGGTCGCCGTGTCGCACGCGTGCAGCGCGGTGACGACGTCGACCGTGTCGGGCAGTTGCGGCGACGTGATCGAATCGGCGACCGACAGGTTCAGGAACGACATGCCGCCGAACCCGAGCCGGGCGGCGAGCTCGGTCGAGCGCGTGACGAGTTCCTCGCGCGTCTCGATGCCGTACACGTGCGACGCAAACGACGGCGTGCCGTGCCCCGGCTGCTGCTTGAAGAACAGGTCGTACAGGATGAAGCCGAGATACGACTTGCCGGCGCCGTGATCGACGAGCGTCACGTGGCCTTTGTCGGCCTGCACGCCGGCGAGCAGCGGCTCGATGAACTGGAACAGGTGATAGACCTGCTTCAGCTTGCGGCGGCTGTCCTGGTTCAGCTTCCCGTCGCGGGTGAGGATGTGCAGTTCCTTCAGCAGCTCGACGGACTGCTCCGGGCGGATTTCGTGGGTCTTGTTCGACATCGTGAAGCGCCGCCGGGCCACGGTCGGTCGACCACGGCCCGGCGGCGGAAATTCGTGAGGAATGGCGACAGTTTACCGAAAATACGCGGTCAGGCCCGGGCGCCGAGCCGCCACAGCGACGTGACCTCGGCACGACGCGCCGCATGCAGCGGATCGTCGGCGTTCGTCGACTTCGGGTGCGCGGGACGGATGTCGTCGCGGCCGAGCACGACGAGGCCGGCTTCGTCGATCCATTGCAGCAGGGTTTCACGCGGCCGCAGGCCGAGATGCTCGGCGAAATCGGACAGGATCAGCCAGCCCTCGCCGCCCGGCTCCAGATGTGCGGCCAGCCCCGCGAGGAAACCGCGCAGCATGCGGCTGTCCGGATCGTAGACCGCGTATTCGATCGGCGCGCTCGGCCGGGCCGGCACCCATGGCGGGTTGCAGACCACGAGCGGCGCACGGCCGGGGGGAAACAGGTCGGCCTCGACGATATCGACGTGGCCCGCATGACCGAGCCGCGCGACGTTCTCGCGCGCGCAAGCGAGCGCACGCGGATCCTGATCGGTCGCGACGATATGCTCGACGCCGCGCGAGGCAAGTACCGCGGCCAGCACGCCGGTACCCGTGCCGATGTCGAACGCGAGCGACGTCGCCGGCAGCGGCGCGCGTGCGACGAGTTCGACGTATTCGCCGCGCACCGGCGAGAACACGCCGTAATGCGGGTGGATCGGCGCGCCGCCGAGCGCCGGGATCGGCACGCCCTTCTTGCGCCACTCATGCGCACCGACGAGCCCGAGCAGTTCGCGCAGCGACACCACCGACGGCGCGCCGCCGGGGCCGTACGCTTCCTCGCAGGCCGCGCGCACGTCGGGCGCGCGGCGCAGCGGGATCGTGTAATCGGCGTCGAGCGGGATCAGCAGCATGCCAAGCGTGCGGGCGCGCTGCGATTGCGCGAGACGATGCAGGTTGAACGCATCGACGCCGGCCGCGGCTTTCGCCTTCTTCGGCTTGCGTTCGACACGGCGCGCCATCGCCTGCACGAGCTGGCGTGCGTTCTGGAAGTCGCCCTGCCAGACGAGCGCGGTGCCCTCGCACGCGAGGCGGTAGGCCGCGTCGGCGGTCAGGCGGTCGTCGGCGGGCACCGCGCGCTTCGGCGGTTGCACGCCGGCTTCGGAGCGCCAGCGCACGGCATGATCGACGCCGTCGGCGTCGGTCCAGTGGAAAACGGGGGAATCGGTCACGCGAACTCGGTTACGGTTGGCTCAGCGGCAGCGAGAATTCGCCGCGCGGACCACACCATACCGCGCTTTGCCCGACCCGGCAAAACAGGCGCCGCGACAATCGCCCGGAAGCGTTCATCGCGGCGCAATCTCGTCAATCAGGCGAGATCGACGGTTTCCGCAATGGGTGCATCGCGCTTGACGGCCGCGATGCCGTTCTCGCGAGCCTGCACGCTGCTGTACGTCTCGCTCGTGCCGATGACCTGGTGGTTGGCCGCCTTCAGATTGAACATGGGCTCACCGTTGTGGGCGAGCTTCCGTTCGTAACGCTCGTCGAGCGGCGCGTTGTCCCGCACGGACGCGATCCCGTTTCTCGCCCCGCTTTTCTCCTCGTACCGCTCGCTCGCGAGGATGATCTCGCCGTTCGCCGACTTCAGGTGGAAGTAGTACTGGCCGTTCGTGGCCTTCTTGAGTTCGAATTTTGCCGCCATGGCGTTCCCCTAAAAAGAATGTCCGACCCTCGGACATCGGCAAGTGTAAGGGGCATGCCGACAAAAATCGACATTTCGCGGAGATAAGCGTTAAAGACTGTCAAATGGTGAATTTTCAGACACCTTTGACCGACGTTGAATCCGGCCGAACGATCTAGCCGCCCCATCCCGGCATGGTCGGCAGGCGCAGCGTGCCCGCGTCGTTGAAGCGCACCGTGCCCACCACGCTGCCGGCGAGCCGGCCACGCAACGCATACGGCAGCTCGCCGTTCGCGGCCGCGCCGGGCAGGTTCCACGCCTGCCGTGCGGCAGCGAAAGCCGACACCGACACGGGCACGTCGAGCACGGCCTCGGCGAACCGCGGCACGGTGCCCGCCCGGTCGCTGACCCCGCTCGCGAACGGCGCGCCGTTCAGGTCGAGCGCGACCGAGATGCCGTCGTAGTCGATCGGCGCGTCGTTCGGATTCTGCACGCGCAACTTCAGGCTGAAGCGCATCTCGAGACCCTGCCCGACCAGCGGGTCGAGTCCGGCGACCGACACGCGCACGGGCTCGCGCGTGAGCGCCGCGCAACCGCCCAGCACGAACACGGTCGCGAACAGCAGCAGCACGGCGCGCAGCGGCGCGATACGGAACAGGGCGCATGGCATGGGGAGGCCTCCTCGTGGCGATCGGTGAACGGGTCGTCGACGCATTGTACCGACCATGCAACCTCTCGCCGGACTTCGTAGTTTTCGTGGCGCCGGCAGATCGTTAATAGATTAAAACTACGAAATTTCCGGCTAAACGGAAAGCGCATTAATGACTTTCAGCATTCAATGAAGCGCTCGGAATTCAATAGATGCTCTTTCTAAATTTTTCGTTTCCTTTACCCAAAACCATCAAGTATATTTACGCATCCTTGGAGCAAGCCGACAAACCTTGAAGCCGCATGACGGCGAATTTACGGGACGGCGACACGCTGTCCTTCCGTCCTGCGGCCTGGCCCGGCCAGCCCCGTAGGTCGTCGGTTCAAAGGGATTGCGCGCCTGCGCCGGGCGTGCTGCCCCGTGTCGTGCGCGCGAAATCAATTCAGTACAACACGCGCCCGGCCATTTTGAACCGGCAAGTTAACCGACATCCGGAAATCCAGAGGGGGCAGTAAACCATGATTACCTTCACGTAGTCGGCCGCCGTCTTTTCGAATAATCCGTCATTGGCATTTTTTCGCTGTTGATTAAACGGCGAGGGGATTGCTTTTGCCGGCGTTTTCGCAGCACTGAACGATTCTTTCAACAATCGAGGTTTCAGTCATGTCGATCCATATTCGCAAGATGCGTTATCTGCCGCTCGTCGCCGCACTCGCGCTCGCCGGGTGCGGCGGCGACGACGGCGGTGCGGGCTCCGCTTCCGCGCTCAGCTCCGCCGGCGCGCCGCATACGGGCTCGTCGCCCACCGTCGCCGCGCCGCCGAGCGCATCGAACGTCGACAAGAGCGTCTCGCCCGTCGAATTGCCGGACACCGTGGTGCCCGTGAACTACCGGCTGTGGTTCCGCCCGAACGAAGCGCTGAACGCGTTCGACGGCCGCGCCGACGTCGAGATCAAGGTGCTCAAGCCGGTCAACAACATCGTGATCGCCGGCCACCGGATCAAGTTCACCAACGGCCGCATCACGCTGCAGCCGGGCAACATCCAGCTGATCGCGACGCCGCAGGACAAGGGCGACTTCTATCAGCTGCGCCCCGTGAGCGGCTCGATCTCGCCGGGCAACTATTCGCTGCACATGGAGTGGTCGGGCATCATCAACTTCAAGTCGTATGACGATCCGGTCAACCACACGGGCGGCAGCTGCGGCGACGATCCGTATCCGGGCTGCTCGGCCGCGGAAGGCGTGTTCCGCGTCGACCTGAAGGGCACCGACGGCAAGACGAGCGGCGCGATCCTGACGCAGGGCGAAACCAACCTGTCGCGCCAGTGGTTCCCCGGCTGGGACGAGCCGGCGTTCCGCCCGACCTATGAAGTGACGGCCGAAGTGCCGCAAAGCTGGCGCGTCGTGTCGAACGCGGCCGAGAAGCCGTCGACCAACGTCGGCGGCGGCTACAAGCTCGTGCAGTTCGAGAAGACCCCGCCGATGCCGTCGTACCTGCTGTTCTTCGGCGGCGGCATGTTCGACACCTACGAGGACGACTTCACGAGCCCGCTGCCGGGCGGCAAGGGCGGCCTGCACCTGCGCGTGTTCACGCCGCCGGGCATGAGCGAGTGGGCGAAGCCGGCGATGGACCGCACCAAGCAGGCGCTCGACTACTACTACCGCTACACGGGCATCCCGCTGCCGCTCACGAAGTTCGACACGGTGGCCGCGAACGATGCGTTCAAGGAGCAGAAGGACCTGAACTTCGGCGGGATGGAGAACTGGGGCTCGATCCTCGAGTTCGCCGACGACATCCTGCCGCAGCCGGGTCAGCCGATGTCGCACTACGGCAACGAAGTGCTGACGCACGAAGTGGCGCACCAGTGGTTCGGCGATCTCGTGACCACCGACTGGTGGGACAACGTGTGGCTCAACGAATCGTTCGCGACGTTCTTCGAGACGAAGACGACGATCCAGTTCTTCCCCGACGAGTTCAGCTGGCTCGACCAGGTGAAGAACAAGTATCGCGTGATCAATCGTGACATCGGCCCGAACGCATTCCCGGTCGCGCCGAACTTCAACGACTGGGCGTCGAACGACTTCGTGCTGAGCGCCAGCGCGTTCACGTACGACAAGGGCGGCCACGTGCTGAAGACGCTCGAGAACTATCTCGGCGAGCAGACGCTGCGTAAGGGCCTGCAGCAGTACCTGGTCGACTACTCGTTCGGCAACGGGACGCCGAAGCGTCTGTGGGATGCGCTGTCGAAGGAAAGCGGCCAGGCGGTCGGCCCGATCGGCGACAGCTACGTGCGCCAGACCGGCGTGCCGCTGATCTCGCTCGACACGCAATGCGACCTGACGAAGAACCAGACGGTCGTCACGCTGAAACAGCAGCCGTTCCCGAACAAGAACGCGTATCCGGGCCTGCAGTGGACGGTGCCGCTCACGCTCGCGTACGGCCAGGGTCTCGCGAAACGCACGACGCTCGCGCTGAAGGACACGCAGACGCAGACGCGGATCGACGGCTGCACGGGCGTGGTCGCCGACCCGAGCGGTCTCGACTACTACGTCGTGAACTACAGCGACGCGGCCTGGAGCGGGCTGCTCACGCAGATCAACAGCTCCACCGATCCGGTGCTGCTGGCGAACCTGAAGAGCGAAGCGGCGCTGCTCGTCGCGAACAACCTCGCGCCGGCTTCGCGCTCGACGTCGATCGGTTCGGTCGCTTCGCCGGCCGCGATGAAGCTGCGCCAGACGCCGAGCTTCGGCGGCATCGAACCGGTGACGAAGCAACGCCCGGCCCTGCAATACCAGGGCATCTTCAAGCCGCGCAAGGTAGTCACGCAGTAACGGTGCGCGTCCGGCCGGTGCCGCGCGACCCGCGGCGCCGGCCGGCGTACCGGTTTCTCCGACCTGTTGACGGGCCTCGCATGCGAGGCCCTTTTTTCATGGGGCGCGACGTTCGCCCGTCGTCACGCCCACGCGGCGTCCCACGCCGGCTGCGCGAACCACGTGGCGAGGAACGCGACGAGCCGCGACGTGCGCGCACTGCCGCGCGCCTGCTGACGCAGCACGTGGATCGTCGCCGGCTCGGGCGCCGCCGCGTACTGCGGCAACAGCGCGCGCAACCGTCCGTCGCGCAGCGCGTCCGCCGCGAGCCAGGTCGGCAGGTGCGCGAGACCGAGCCCGTCGATGGCCGCCTCGAGCAACGCTTCCGAATGATTGCTGCGAAACCGCGGCTGCGCCGGCACGTGACGGCGCTCGCCGAAGCGCCACGCGCCGGGCGGCGGCGCGCCATGCCATGCGAGACAGTCATGGCCGGCGAGCGCGTCGGGCGATGCGGGCTCGCCGCGCCGGGCGAGGTAGGCCGCGCTCGCGCACAGCACGCGCCGCTGCGGCGCCAGCACCGTCGCGACGAAACGCGTGTCCTCGAGCGGGCCGATGCGCACCGCGAGATCGACGTCGGAACCCAGCCGCGCGCCCTGCAGGTCGACCATGCTGTCGGTCAGCACGAGGTCGACCTGCAGCGCCGGATAGCGCTGCATGAACGCGGCCAGCGCGGCCATCAGGTGCCGCCGGCCGAAGGGCGCCGGGCAGTCGACGCGCAGCAGCCCGCCCGGTTCGTCGTGCTGGCTGTGCAGGTCTTCCTGCAATCCGCGCAGCTCGGCCAGCATCCGGGTCGCGCGCCCGTACAGCAGTTGCCCGGCCTCGGTCGGCCGCAGCGCGTGCGTGGTGCGATGCAGGAGACGGATGCCGAGCTGCGTCTCGAGCCGGTCGATGCGCCGCGTGACCGACGACGCGGCGACGCCGAGCCGGCGCGCGGCCGCCGAGAAGCTCTGCTGGTCGACCACGTCGACGAACAGCGCGAGGTGCGGGGAAAGGAAGTCGTTCATTCGTGAGCCTGTGGATTGGCTATGCGGAATACGCAAAACAATCATCCGCCTTTGCACGTTTCCGCGTCAAACCGGGCCCACTAGACTGCATTGACCGGTTTCATCCACCGCACGCGCCGGCCCGCCGGGCCGGGCAGCCGCCATCGTTCACGGAGATCATCATGCGCAGCATCCGCTTCGACAGCCCCGCCGCCGACATCGAGTCGCTCGACGCGCGGGTCCGGGACATCGCCCCGCCCGTACCGGCCGACGGCCAGATGCTGATCGAGGTGCGCGCGGCCGGCGTGAACCCGAGCGACGTGAAGGCCGCGCTCGGCCGCATGCCGCATGCGGTGTGGCCGCGCACGCCGGGGCGCGACTGGGCCGGCATCGTGCGCAGCGGCCCCGACAACTGGATCGGCGCGCCGGTGTGGGGCTCGGGTGGCGATCTCGGCGTCGGGCGCGACGGTTCGCATGCGGAATGGCTCGTACTGGACGCCGCGCACGTGCGCCGCAAGCCGGGCGTGCTGACGCTCGACGAGGCGGCCGGCGTGGGCGTGCCGTTCGTCACCGCGTACGAAGGCCTGCGCCGGGCCGGCATGCCGACGGCCGACGACGTCGTGCTCGTGTTCGGCGCGAACGGCAAGGTCGGTCAGGCCGCGATCCAGCTCGCCACCGCACGCGGCGCGACCGTGATCGGCGTCGAGCGCGGGCCCGGCGCCTATCGCGGCCATGCGTCGGGCGACGTCCCCATGATCGACGCATCGAGCCGGACGGTGGCCGACGCGGTACGCGAGTTGACCGGCGGCCACGGCGCGGACATCGTCTACAACACGGTCGGCAGCCCGTATTTCGAAGCGGCGAACGCGTCGATGGCGATCGGCGCGCGACAGATCTTCATCTCGACGATCGAGCGCAGCGTGCCGTTCGACATCTTCGCGTTCTATCGCGGCCAGCACACGTTCGTGGGCATCGATTCGCTGCAGCTCGGCGCGGCCGCGGTCGCGCAGATCCTCGATACGCTCGCGCCCGGCTTCGGCAACGGCACGCTGCGCCCGTTCCCGATCGGTGACGACTACGTGTACCCGCTCGAGCGTGCGCACGACGCGTATCGCGCGGTGCTGGCCGGCGCGCGCGAGCGCGTCATCCTCAAGCCCTGACACCGGCCCCACGGGAGACCGCCATGATGGATTACGTGACCTCGCTCGCGGTGGGCGTCGGTGTCGGCGTGTTGTACGCGCTGCTGCACGTGCGCTCGCCGGCCCCGCCGCTCGTTGCGCTCGTCGGCCTGCTCGGGATGGTGATCGGCGAACGCGCGATCGCGCTGCTGCGTTGATGCGTCGATGCAACGCCCGATGCCGCGCTAACGATCGTCGCGGCGCCGGAACGCCCACCACGCGGCCAGCGCGGTGAAGCCGGCAACGAGCAGCACCATCAGCCAGAAGCCGTGCTTGTTCTCCGAGAACGGCACGCCGCCGACGTTCATCCCGAAGAAGCCGGCGACGATGTTGATCGGCAGCGCGATCACGGTGACGAGCGTCAGCGTGAACAGCGTCCGGTTGTTCTGCTCGTCGAGGCGCGAACCGATCTCTTCCTGCAGCAGCTTGATCCGCTCGTTGAGCCCCGCCAGATCGGCGAGCACCAGCGAGAATTCCTCGGTCGACTCGCGCAGCTCCTGAACGTCTTCCGTGTGCAGCCACGCGGGCGGCTTCGCGAGCAGCCGGAAGATCGACCCGGGCTCCGGCGCGAGCATGCGCTGCAGGCGCGTCAGCGTGCGGCGCATCGCACCGAGTTCGATGCGGCTCGACGTGAGCCGCTGCGACAGGAAGCGATCCTCGATGCGGTCGACGTCGATGCTCGTGCGCCGCATGATCTGGATCAGCAGGTCGGCCTGGTCGCGCAGCAGGTGCACGAGCAGTTCCGCGGGCGAGCGGAACTGCTCGCCGTCGCGCACGCACGCAGCGTGTCGACCGAGCGCAGCGGCTTGAGCCGCGCGGTCACCATGATGCGCCGCTCGACATGGACGAACAGCGTCGCGATCTCCGACGGCGTCAGTTCGAGGTTGAACATCACGTCGTTGACGATCGCGCGCAACGCGCCGTCTTCCTGCTCGATGCGCGTCGAGCGCGAGCCTTCGTGCAGGAATTCGAAGAAGCTGTCGGGCAACCCGAGATGCGTGCGCATCCAGCGCTCGCTCGCGCCGTGCGCGAGATTGAAATGCAGCCAGACGAAATCGCCCGATGCGGCCGCGCCGTGCTCGCGGCACGTGCGCAGCCATGCGGCGGCCGCGTCGGCATCGAGCAGCGCGCCGGCGCCGCCCGGATCGAAGCGGAATCCGCACACCATGCCGGAGGTATCGGCGCCGTAAGTCTGTACGATCAGGTCCATCGTGTCGAAGGGGGTGCGGCACGCGGCGCGCCGCACATCGCGGGTCGCGGGCCCGCGCCGGGTAAGGAAAGGAGACGTATGCCCGACGGGCGTGACGCGCGCGTGACAGTGTCACGCGACATCATACCGGCAGCTTCTCCTGCCCCAAAAACAACGCGCCGCCCGATGGGCGGCGCTGACCGGAAAGACCTAGTGACGGGCGCGGCACGCGTTACTGCCGCGTCTCCGACTGCGCGGCGCTCGGGCACGCGGGGTCCTTGCCCCAGTGGCCGTCGCACACGCGCCAGCGGCACAGCTGATCCTCGAAGAAACCGCGCTCCGAACACTCCTTCACGCGCGACGCCAGCGAGCCGCCGGTGGTTGCCGCCGTCTTGGTCGGCACGGCCTGCCCCTTCTGCGCGGCGAGTTTCTTGTCGGCCGGCTTCGTGCGCGCGACGAGCGCCGCGAGCAGATCGGCATCCGGATCGTCCTTCCCGGCCGCCTTCGCGGTTCGGGTGGGCGTCGCTTCGCGGCGCTTCTTCGCCTGCGCGAGCTCGGCCTGCTGTTCCTTGCGATGCTTGCGGGCTTCGGCCTTCGTGTCGGCCTTCGCCTCGGTTTTCGTGTCGGTCTTGCCGTGCGCGGCGACCTTCGTGCTCTTCGACGCGTCGGCCTTCGCGGTCTTGGACGTCGCCGCTGCGGCGGCCGCAGTGGCGGCGACGCCGGCCGCGGCCGCCCCGCCCGAGCCCTCTTCGGCGCCGTTGGCGAGCGCGCGCGACAGCCGGCTGTTGTCCGCCGCGGAGGCGGCGGAAGCCGATGCGGATGCAACGGCCTGGGACGCCGAATCGTCGTTGACGATCGTGGCCGGTTGCACGGCCGACGCAGCGGACGCGCCGTTCTGCGCGACCTGCGCGGCGGCGCCGCTGGCTGGCGCGGCCTTGTCCGGCGCAGCCGCCGCGGGTGCCGTCGCGGCCGCGACGACCGCGGGCTGCTCGCCCGACGACTGCTGCATGCGCCACGCGCCCCAGCCGCCGACGGCCACGACCAACGCCACGACCGCGGCGATCGGCGCCTTCAGCGAACGGCGCGGCGGCTCGGCGGGCGGCGTGACACGCCCTTCCAGATCCGCGAGAATGCGCGACTGCCGTGGCCCTCCCTCGCCCGCCGGTTTAGTATCGGACAGCAGGCTGGGCGGAGTTTTCGAATTTGAATTTTCCGGCGCACTCATTCAGCGTCTCATTGAATCCTGGTTTAATTCACCGCGATAATATAGCCCGGCCTCTCGAAGCAGCCTGATTCTAAGAGCAAGCATTGCAAAACACAATCAATTCCAATTTCCGGGGATATCGTTGATTGCCGTCGCACTCGTCGCCTATTTCGCCCTTGCCGTCGCCGTTGCGGCACTGTTGCTTTTACCGGGTATCCGCGCGACCGTTTTCGAATCCGTTGCCCAGTTTCACGGCCGTCTTACCCGCCGTGCGAACGATCGCGCCGCGCGCACGCGGAGTCAGATTGTTAAATCGGCAAGCGTTACGCGCGGCGCATTAAACGATGTGCAAAATTTACTGGTTCGGCGGCGCTTGATGATTATGGTATCGGCAGGTATTCTTGCGACGCCGCCATTGGTCGCCATTGCGTTACGCGGCCGGCAATTGTTCCAGTACGACGACACGGCGCGCGTGCCCGACGAGAAGATCGCCGCGCTGCTGCAGGGCGAGCAACTCGTGCCGCCCCCGCCGCTGCCGCCGGAAGTCTTCGCCACCAAGGAAGTCGAACAGGTCCGCCCGGCGCTGAAGGATGCGAGCCGCGACTGGAACCTGCTGGATCCGGATTTCCGTACGCGTTTGCTGCTGGTCTACAAGATCATGCACGAACAGCATGGTTATGAAATGGCGTTGCTGGAAGGTTACCGGAGCCCGGAACGGCAGAACCGGCTGGCGCAGATGGGCAGCAACGTGACCAACGCGGCAGCCTTCCAGAGTTATCACCAATTCGGGCTGGCGGCCGATAACGCATTCCTGCGCGACGGCAAGCTGGTCATTTCCGAGAAAGATCCGTGGGCGATGCGCGGCTACCAGTTGTACGGCCAGGTCGCCGAACAAGTCGGCCTGACCTGGGGCGGCCGATGGAAAATGATGGATCTCGGGCACGTGGAATACCATAAACCCGGTTTTAAACTGGGACGCGGCAGCTAGCCAGGGCTGCCGGACAGGAAATAATGAGGGCGGCATGGGGCTTTTTAATATCCCGGCAGGAAACGATATGGGCGACGCAGAAAATCGGGCATTCCGGTGCGCGATTTTTTCCGGCCGCCGCTTCCGTTTTAAATCTCACAGCGTCCTTTCGTTAATGCGCGCGCCTTCTCCGATGCCGCGGGCGCATTGATGCCAGCCCCCTTCATCCCGTTTGACAGCATGGCGACACATCGCGGCGCCACCCTTGCCGCTCGACGCGCCTGCGTCGCCTCACCGAATCGCACCGGAACCTGAACGTCCTATGCAACGCATCCTCAACGTGCTGACTCATCCGCGTACGCTCTCGATCGTCGGGATCGTCGCGCTAGCGGCCATTCTGTTCATCGTCGCCGACATGTTGCAGCTGCCGCTCCTGTGGGCGGCGACCGCGTTCGCGGCGATCCTCGCGCTGTGGCTCGTGGTCGCGCTGTGGCGCCGCTGGCGCGTGAAGCGTGCGAACCAGCAGCTCGGCCAGGTGCTGGAAGAGCAGGCGGAAACCGGCAAGATCGCCGCGCCGGCCGCTGCCGCGCTCGCACCGGACGCGAAGACCGCCGACCTCGACGTGCTGCGCACGCGCCTGTCGGATGCGGTGAAGACGATCAAGACGTCGAAGATCGGCCAGGTGTCGGGCGGCTCCGCGCTGTACGAACTGCCGTGGTACATCGTGATCGGCAACCCGGCCGCGGGCAAGAGCAGCGCCGTGCTCAATTCCGGCCTGCAGTTCCCGTTCGCGGACAAGAACAGCGCCGTGATCCACGGCATCGGCGGCACGCGCAACTGCGACTGGTTCTTCACGACCGAAGGGATCCTGCTCGACACGGCCGGCCGCTATTCGGTGCACGAGGAAGACCGCAGCGAGTGGCTCGGCTTCCTCGGGCTGCTCAAGCGCTACCGTCCGAAGGCGCCGATCAACGGCATCATCGTCACGGCCAGCATCGCCGAACTCACCGGCAACCGCCCCGAATTCGCGATCAACCTCGCGAAAAACCTCCGTCAGCGCGTTCAGGAGCTCACGGAAAAGCTGGAAGTGTTCGCGCCGGTCTACGTGATGTTCACGAAGGCCGACCTGATCACCGGCTTCACCGAATTCTTCAGCAGCAGCGACAAGCACGAGTACGACCGCGTGTGGGGCGCCACCCTGCCCTACGAGCCCGACGACAAGCGCGACGTCGTCGCGCTGTTCGACACGCACTTCGAGGAACTCTACGAAGGGCTGAAGGAAATCAGCGTCGCGCAGCTGTCGCTGTCGCGCGGCAACCAGCTGTCGCCGGGCCAGTTGAGCTTCCCGCTCGAATTCTCGACGATCAAGCCGTCGCTGCGCGCGTTCCTCGCGACGCTGTTCGAGAACAACCCGTTCCAGTACAAGCCGATCTTCCGCGGCTTCTACTTCACCAGCGCGCTGCAGGAAGGCGAAACCAACAGCGCGGCCGCGCAGCGCATCGCGCACCGCTTCGGCCTCGACGGGAATGCGCTGCCGAAACCGCACAGCGCGTTCTCGAAGAACGGCTTCTTCCTGCGCGACCTGTTCTCGAAGGTGATCTTCGCGGACCGCCAGACGGTGCGCCAGTTCGCGAGCCCGACCAAGACGCGGCTGCGCTACGCGACCTTCTTCGGCTTCGTCGCGGCGCTCGCGCTCGCGCTGGGCGGCTGGACCTGGTCGACGATCGGCAACCAGCAGCTGGTCGCGAACGTGCAGGCCGACCTCGACAACGTCACGCGCCTGCAGCAGGGCCGCAACGACCTGCAGTCGCGCCTGCAGGCGATGGACATCCTCGAGGACCGGATCGAGCAGCTCGAACAGTTCCGCCGCGACAAGCCGATGTCGGTGTCGCTCGGCCTGTACCAGGGCGACCGGCTCGAGCAGCATCTGCTGACCGAGTACTACAACGGCGTGCGCCAGATCCTGCTCGCGCCGGTCTCGCAAAACCTCGCGTCGTTCATGAAGGACGTGAACGCGCACCCCGAGCAGCTCGTGCCGATGACGCGCCCGCCCGAATCGGGCGCCGTGCAGGGCGGCACGATACCGGTCTCGACGAACGCGGCAGGCGCCGCCCCGCAGGCGGGCGCCGCGCCGGCCGCGTCCGGCACCGCGCCGGCCACCGCACCGCAACAGGCGGCCGCCCCGCAAGGCGGCCTCTACAGCGACGCGTCGCCAACCAACGTGCAGGATGCGTACAACGCGCTCAAGACGTACCTGATGCTGTCCGACAAGCGTCACGTCGAACAGGCGCACCTGACCGACCAGCTCGCCCGCTTCTGGCGCGGCTGGCTCGAGACGAATCGCGGCAACATGCCGCGCGACGAGATGATCCGGAGCGCCGAGCGGATGATCTCGTTCTACCTGTCCCGCGTGAACGACAACGACTGGCCGATGATCGACGCGAACCTCGCGCTCGTCGACCAGACGCGCGAGAACCTGCGCCGCGTGGTGCGCGGCATGCCGGCCCGCCAGCGCGTCTACGAGGAAATCAAGGCCCGCGCGTCGACCCGCTTCGCGCCGATGACCATCGCGCGCATCGTCGGCGACGGCAACCAGGGGCTCGTGGCAGGCAGCTACGCGATTCCGGGCACGTTCACGCGTGAAGCGTGGTTCGACTACGTGCAGCCGGCGATCCGCGATGCGGCGACCAAGGAGCTGCAGGCGAAGGACTGGGTGCTCAACACGTCGACGCAGGACGACCTGACGCTCGAGGGCAGCCCCGAGCAGATCCAGAAGACGCTCGTCGGCATGTACAAGACCGAGTACGCGCAGCACTGGCAGAAGTTCATGCAGGGCATCGCGGTACAGGGCTTCACCAGCTTCGGCCAGGCCGTCGACGGGATGAACCGCCTCGGCGACCCGCAGGATTCGCCGATCCGCAAGATCCTCGAGACCGCGTACGACCAGACGTCGTGGGATAACCCGTCGCTCGCGAACGTGACGATCAAGAAGGCTCAGACGGGCGTCGTGAACTGGGTCAAGCAGCTGTTCTCGCGCTCGCAGGCCGGCCAGGTGGCGGCAGCCAACATCGACATCAACGGCAATCCGGCCGAGGTGCCGATGGGTCCGATCGGCCAGGAGTTCGTCGGGCTCGCGCGGATCGTCGCGACGCACGACGGCACGTCGATGCTGAAGGGCTACATGGAGTCGCTGTCGAAGGTCCGCACGCGCTTCAACGTGATCAAGAATCAGGGCGACCCGGGGCCGGGCGCGCGCCAGCTGATGCAGCAGACGCTCGACGGCAGCGGTTCGGAACTCGCCGATTCGCTGAAGCTCGTCGACGAGCAGATGCTGACGGGCCTGACCGATTCGCAACGCAAGTCGCTGCGTCCGCTGCTGGTGCGGCCGCTGATGCAGGCGTTCGCGGTCGTGATCCAGCCGGCCAGCGCCGAAGTCAACAAGGTGTGGAACGCGCAGGTCTACCAGCCGTTCCAGAGCTCGCTCGCGACGAAGTACCCGTTCGCCGCGAACGCGAAGGTCGAGGCCGGCGCCGGCGAGATCGCGCAGGTGTTCGGTCCGGACGGCTCGATCGCGAAGTTCGTCGGGACGACGCTCGGGCCGCTCGCGGTGCGCCGCGGCGACACGCTCGCCGCCCGCACGTGGGGCGACATGGGCATCGGACTCACGCCGGACTTCACCAACGGCTTCGCCCGCTGGGTCGCGCCGCTCGCCGGCGGCGCGGCCGGCAGCGCGGCCGCGTCGGCCGAGCCGCAGACCGTGTTCCAGATCCTGCCGCAACCGAGCACGGGCACGACGGAATACACGATCGCGATCGACGGCCAGCAGCTGCGCTACCGCAACACGCCGCCGCAGTGGACCAACTTCGTGTGGCCGAACCCGCAGGGTTCGCCGGGCGCGACGCTGTCCGCGACGACCTTCGACGGCCGCACGGTGCAGCTCGTCAACGAGCCGGGCCGCTACGGTCTCGAGAAGCTGATCAACTCGGCGCAGCGCAAGCGCCGTCCGGATGGCACCTTCGACCTGACGTGGGCACAGGGCAGCGTGAACGTGTCGGTGACGATGCGCATCATCAGCACGTCGCAACCGTCGGCCGGTGGCGGCGACCAGCCGCAGCAGCAAAGCCTGCGCGGCCTGCAGCTGCCGTCGTCGGTCGCCGACGCGAGCGCGGGCGCCGCGCAGAACGCGACGCAAGCCGGCACCGGCACGCCGGGCGCCGCGCCGGCGGTCGCGGCCGCCAACGCAACGAATGCACAGAGGGCGCAATGACGCAAACCGTACAGGCGCAAATCGCCTACTTCGGCAAGATTCCGTCGCGCGGCGACTTCGTGAAGAGCGCGCACAATCCGCAACTGCTGCAGACGCTCGATCGCTGGATCGCGCAGGCGCTGGAGCTGCTCGCGGAAGATCCGCGCTGGAAGATCGTCTACGAGGATGCGAAGCCGATGCATTTCGCATTTCTCGGCTCGCGCAGCAAGCTCGCGATCGCGGGCCACATGGTCGCGAGTCACGACGTGTCGATGCGCCGCTTCCCGTTCCTCGGCGCCACCGCGCTGGAGGTCGACCGGCCGGTCGCGTTCCTCGCGCGCAGCCCGCTCGCGTTCGCGCGGCTGTGGTCGCGCGTCGCCGCGCAGATCCCGCCGCTGCTCGGCAAGGACGAGCCGCCCGGCGCGCTGCAGGCGCTCGGCGACACGCAGGTGCCGATCGACATCGGCGGCCCCGGCACGTCACATGACGGCACCTTCAACGATTTCGTCGAACACCAGACGCTGCACGGCCTGCAGGAGATGCTGCTCGAAAGCGGTCATCCGGTGCGGCTGCGCGGCGCGATGCTCGCGCTCGGCTCGCTGCTGCGGCCGGTGATGCAGAGCGGTTCGTCGCACATCGAACGCGGCCTCACGCTGCCGCTGCCGGTCGATCCGTTCTACCGCAGCCTCGTCGCCGCGTTCTGGCTCGAGCTGATCGCGCCGTTCGTCGCGCAGGCCGACTTCGAGCTCGCGATCTTCATCGGCACGATCGCCGAACGCGAACGGCTCGTCATCGGCTTCAACGGCGCGTCGGCGAAGACGCTGCTGAGCGTCGTCGACCCGCAGACCTACGCCGCCCACAACATCGACATCGACGATCCCGAGTGGATCGACGCCCATGCGCAAAACGATCACCAGATCAGCAAGCTCGTCAGCTACCTCGACCAACCGCAACTCTCGCTGCGCGTCGCCATCGACGCGTTCCGCGAAGCGTTCATCGGAGGCTGACCGCATGCATCGCACGATTCAGGTCCGGCGCGCACGCTTGTCGGCCGCCGTCTCGCCCGCCCTCGCCGCGCTGTTCGCGGCCGGCCTCGTCGCGAGCGGCGCGGCCTTCGCGCAGAACACCGGTGCGACCGTCACGCCGGTCGGCAACGGCACGGTCGCGACGACCGCGCTGCCGCAGGCCACCCCCAACGCCGGCGGCGCGTCCGGCACGGTGGTGCACGGCACCGCCGGCACGCTCACGCCGCCGCCCGCGAACGCGGCGCCCGGCCAGGTGGTGGTCGGCGGCAAGGTGCCCGACGAGGCGACCAAGGCCGCCGTGCTGCAGAAGCTGCGCGATACCTACGGCGCGACGAACGTCGTCGACCAGATCGAGGTGGGCGACGTCGCGACGCCGCCGAACTGGAGCGCGAACGTGCAGAAACTGCTCGGCGCGCAGCTCAAGCAGATCAGCAAGGGCCAGTTGAAGATCAACGGCACGCAGATCGAGATGAAGGGCGAGGTGCACAACGAGGCGCAGCGCCAGCAGCTCGCGAGCGACATGGCGAACACGCTGAACCCGACGTACACGATCAAGAACGGGCTGCGCGTGTCGGCGTCCGAGCAGGGCGTGCTCGACCAGACGCTCGCGAACCGGACGATCGAGTTCGAGACCGGCAGCGCGACGCTGACGCCGCAGGGCAAGTTGATCCTCGACCAGATGGCGGCCGCGCTCGCGAAGATGCAGAACCGCACGGTCGACATCATCGGCCACACCGACAACTCGGGGAACCGGACGTCGAACATCGCGCTGAGCCAGGCGCGCGCGGATGCGGTGAAGGGCTACCTGATCACGAAAAGCATTCCGCCGCAGCAGATGACGACGACGGGCGTCGGGCCGGATCAGCCGATCGCGCCGAACGATACGGCCGACGGGCGGGCGCGGAACCGGCGGATCGAATTCCGCGTCGGGCAGTAACGGGACCTCGACCGGCCGCCGTCTCCATGACGGAGCGCGGCGGCGGCACGGCATACGACGGGCGGCGGCAGCGATGCACCGCCCGTCTTGCGTTTACGACTGCTCGTCGGGCCGCACGCCCAGCAGTTCGCGAATATGCGACAGCGAGCCGTCGTCCTTCACGACGCTCTCGAGCCACTTGTGCAGCGGCATGTCGGCCCATTCGGCCGCCTTGTCGGCGAGATACGCGACCGGGCTGTGCGGCTCGGTCTGACGGAAATAGCGCGCCACCGCACGCAACTGGTCGACGGCCTGCGCACGGTTCTGGATGCCGGCGATCGTCTGCGTCACCGGAGGACGCGAAGCGGTCTGCTGCTGCACGTGAGTCTCCTCGGTCTGGATCGGTTGGCCGAACACCGGCTCGATGCGCTCGGGCTGGGCCTGCTGCGCCGCCTGCGTGTGCGGCGCGCTGCCGGTATAGCCCTGTTCGCGCGCGAAGCGCTCGGCGAGCCGGTACACGGTCTCGAACGCGTCGCGCGCCTGCCGGAAGCTCGGCGCCGAATCGCCCGCGCGCTCGACGAGCCGCTCCTCGAACGCATCGAGCGCGAATTCGAACGCCTTCAGGTTCGCCAGCAGCGCCGTGTAGAACGCGATCGACGTCACGCGCCGCGACGCGTCGATCTGCTCGATCGACGGCTTGCCGCGCGCGATGTCGTCCGCATGCTCGGGGTCGCGCTTGATCGACTGCGCGACGTGCTGCGCGACTTCCCAGTCGAGCGTGCTGAACGCATTCGATGCACCGTCGGTCAGCGGCACCGCGCGCAGCAGCTCGGCCGTGCGACCGGACAGCCATGCGACGTTGCCGAGCCGGTGCTCGATGTCGTCGTCCTCGGGCAGCGGGTGGAAGGTGTCCCAGAACTCGCGGCACAGGCCCTCGAGCAGCGCATAGCCTTCGGTGAGGCCGGTGATGCCGTCCTCGAGCGCGAGCGCCTCGGTCAGCCACACGGCGAGCCGCAGGTCCTTCGTGCGGGTGCGCAGCAGCTCGCCCGCATGGTCGACGACGAAGCCCCAGTCGGCCTCCTTGATCTCGGTTACCCATTCGCCCTGGTCGAGCGTCGGGTCGTCGTAGCGCCGCGCGTCCTGAATCGCGTCGAATTCGTTCGAGAACAGCAGGTCGTCGCCGCTGGGCGACGCCTCGCTGATCGGCGTCAGCAGCTCGGGGAGATTGATCGGCATGGTTCAGTGAATCCGTTGATGCATGAGATGTCGCGTGCGGGGACTCATTCGACGGTGTACGCGAATTCGCCGGCCTCGTCCGCGCGCACCGCGATGCGCGCGATGGCCGCGCCGTCGGCGATCCGGCCCAGCACGTGGCCCGCGATCTCCGGCAGCAGCGTGCCGTTCAGGATGTGGTCGACGTTGCGGGCGCCCGAGTCGACCTCGGTGCAGCGCGCGAGCACCGCGTCGACGAGCGACTCGTCCCACTCGAACGCGGCCTTGTGGTTCGCTTCGATCCGGCGGCGGATACGTTCGAGCTTCAGCTCGATGATCTCGGCCAGCACGTCGTCGGAAATCGGGTAGTACGGCACGACCTTCATCCGGCCGAGGAACGCCGGCTTGAAGGTCTTGTACAACTGCGGACGCAGCGTCTCGGCGAGCGTGTCCGGGTCGGGCAGTTCCTCGGCCGGCTTGTTCAGGCACGCCTGCATCACCGCGGCCGAGCCGACGTTCGAGGTCAGGATGATCAGCGTGTTGCGAAAGTCGATCTCGCGCCCTTCCGCATCGTCCATCGTGCCCTTGTCGAACACCTGGAAGAACATTTCGAGCACGTCGGGGTGCGCCTTCTCGACTTCGTCGAGCAGCACGACGGAATACGGGTTGCGGCGCACGGCCTCGGTCAGCACGCCGCCTTCGCCGTAACCGACGTAGCCCGGCGGCGAGCCCTTCAGGCCCGACACGCTGTGCGCTTCCTGGTACTCGCTCATGTTGATCGTGACCATCTTGCGCTCGCCGCCGTACAGGATGTCGGCCAGCGCCAGCGCCGTCTCGGTCTTGCCGACGCCCGACGGCCCGACGAACATGAACACGCCGCGCGGCTTGTTCGGATCCTCGAGGTTCGCGGTCGCGGTGCGCACGCGCTGCGCGATCGCCTCCAGCGCATGGTCCTGGCCGATCACGCGCGCGGTCAGCAGCGGCTGCAGGTTCAGCACGGTGTCGATCTCGTCCTTCACCATCCGGCCGAGCGGAATGCCGGTCCACGCGGCGACGATCTCGGCGACCACGTGGCCGTCGACCTGCAGCGGCACCATCGGCTCGCCCCCTTGCAGCGCGTGCAGCGCCGCGACGCGCTCCGCGAGCTTGTCGCGGGTGGCCTGCACGTCGACCGGCTGGCCGTCTTCCGACGGGCCGCGTGCGCGGTCGAGCGCATCGCGCAGCTCGGTGATCTCGGCGACGATCACGCGCTCGGCTTCGTAGCGTTCCTCGTCCTTTGCCAGTTGTTCGAGCGCCGTGTCGCGCGCGCCGCGCAGCTCGCCAAGCCGCTCGTCGTGCGCCGCGCCGCCCGCCGCCTCGCGCTCGAGCGACGCGATTTCCGCATCGATGCGCTCGATGCGCTTCTTGGTGTCGTCGATCGCCGCCGGTGTCGCGCTGTGCGCGAGCGCGACCTTCGCGCATGCGGTGTCGAGCACGCTGATCGCCTTGTCCGGCAGCTGACGGCCGCTGATGTAGCGGTGCGACAGGCGCACGGCCTCGGTGATCGCATCGTCGAGGATCCGCACGTTGAAGTGCTTCTCCATCAGGCCCGACATCCCGCGCAGCATCGCGGCCGCGAGCGGCTCGCTCGGCTCCTCGACCTTCACGACCTGGAAGCGCCGCGCGAGCGCCGCATCCTTCTCGAAATACTTCTTGTATTCGCTCCACGTCGTCGCGGCGATCGTGCGCAGCTCGCCGCGCGCGAGCGCCGGCTTCAGCAGGTTCGCCGCGTCGTTCTGGCCGGCCTGGCCGCCCGCGCCGATGATCGTGTGCGCCTCGTCGATGAACAGGATGATCGGATGCGCGCTCTTCTTCACCTCGTCGATCACGCTCTTCAGCCGGTTCTCGAACTCGCCCTTCACGCTCGCGCCGGCCTGCAGCAGCCCCATGTCGAGCACGTGCAGCGCGACGCCGCGCAACGGCGGCGGCACGTCGTCGGCCGCGATCCGCAGCGCGAGCCCTTCGACGACCGCCGTTTTGCCGACGCCGGCCTCGCCGGTCATGATCGGGTTGTTCTGGCGACGGCGCATCAGGATGTCGATCGCCTGGCGGATCTCCGCTTCGCGGCCGATCACCGGATCGATCTTGCCGTCGCGGGCGCGCTGCGTGAGGTTGGTCGTGTACGTGTCGAGCGCGGGCGTCTTCGACGGGCCGGCCGCGGGTGCCATGCCGTCGGCGGCGGGCGCGACGTCGCTGCCCTCGTCGTCCGTCTGGCGCGGCTCGGCTTCGCTCGAACCGGCCATGATTTCGTCGAACTTGTGCTTCAGGTCCGTCACGTTCATTTCCGCGAAGCGCGACGACATCCGTTGCGCGAACTGCGCGAGATCGGGCGCGGTCAGCAGCGCGAGCAGCAGGTGCCCCGACCGGATGCGGCCGAGCTGCGAATCGAGCGACGCGATCAGCCATGCTTGCTCGAACAGCGCGATCAGGTGCACGGAGAACACCGGCGTGCGCGTGTTGCCGGTCTTCAGGCGCGTGAGCTCGCGTTCGAGATCGGCGTGCAGCGCATGCGGATCGACGCGGCTCGCGCGCAACGCGAGCGGCAGGTCGCCCGTCGCCTCGTCGAGCAACGCGAGGAACAGGTGTTCCAGATCGACCTCGTAGTGGCCGCGCGCCAGGCACGCGCTCGCCGCCCGCTCGGTCGCGTGGCGGCACAGCGGGTTCAGTTTCGTGATCAGGGTCTTCAGAGGCGTGCTCATGGCGTCGATCTCAGGTTCGATTGCGTGTTGTTGTTAGGGTCTCAGTGAATCACGTGCAGCTCGTAGCGGGCGTCCGAACGGTCCTCGGCCGCGTCGCGCGTGCACAGGAACGCATCCCAGCCGAGCCGCGAGCCCGCGCCGAGCACGCTCGCGCCGACCTCGGTGCGCTTCAGGACGAGCTTCACCTCGTATTCGAGCGTGACGCCGGCGAGCAGCGTCAGCATCCGCTCGAGCGCGACGGCCTGCGCGCCGCCGGGCAGGAACGCCTCGTAGTCGCGCTTGGACAGCGGGCCGACGACGATTCGCGCGCGCATGTCGCGCTGCCACACGCGCTCGCCGACGAGCGCCGTCGCGCCGAGCACCGCGTTAACTTCGCCGAGCACGCTCAGCTGATCGGGCGGCACGTCGTACCACTTGCCGACGAACTGGTCGATCTTCACCGGCACGCGGAAGTAATCGGACAGCGTGCGCTGCAGGTAGGCGGCCGACATCGGCCGGTGCCGCGCGGCGAGCGCGTAGCCGGCCACGGCCTCGTCGAGCACACCGCCCGCGCCGGCCGCGAGGCTGTCGCGCACCTCGTCGCTCGGCACGCCCGCGATCGCGAGCAACAGCGGCAGGTAGCGCTCGTCGCGGTCGAGCTCGTAGTGGAACGGCAGCCGGTATTTCTTCCACGCCGCGTAGAACAGCGCGGTCGCGCGGTTCGAGAACACGTCGAAGAACGCGCGCGCCGCATGGTCGCGCCGCAGATGCTCGCGCGCGACGATCTGCTCGGTGTAGTGCAGCGGCAGCGCGCCCTGCCCGCCGAGCAGCCCGAAGAACGCGGGCGTCAGCTCGACGCGGCCGAGTTCGCCGGCGGCCAGCGCGGCGCCGCGCTGCTCGCCCGAACTCAGCGACGCGCCGTCGTCGTCGAACGAGCGCGCGCCTTCGATCTCGCTCGGCGGAAAGCCGAGCGACAGCGTGTTGCGGAATGCGATGCGCTGCGCGACCACGTCGCCCTGCCGCCACGCGCCGGGCGCATCCGACGCCTGCCGCGCGAACAGCCCTTCGAGCACGCGCACCGCCTGGAAGAACTCGAAGCGGTGCGGCTCGTCGAGCAGCGCGTCGACTACGCCAGGATCGATTCGCCGGTTCGGGGCTTGCATCGAATGATCTCCTCGCCGGTGCGCTTCGACACGACGACCAATTGAACGAAACTGTTGAGGTGGACGTACAGCCCGAAGAAGCTGTCGAGCACGCGCACGAAGGACGCGAGGCTCGCGCCGACGAAGTGTTCCTCGTCGATCGTCAGCCGGATCTCGATGCCGCGCACGAAGGTCGCGAACGGCTTGCCGGGCAGCCACTGCACGGCGCCGCGCTGCTCGACGCCGACCAGGCCGTCGATCTGGCGCATCGACACTGCCGTGCGTCGCAGGTCGTACAGCGTCAGCATTTCCTTCAGCGGTGCGAGGCCGTGCGCGACGAGCGATACGTGGTTGAGCGCGAGGTGCGACACGAGCCGCCAGTGCGCGGCGCGGCCGCGCTCGAAGCGCACGCTCTGCGTCGGGCGACGCAGCAGCGAAATGCCGCTCGTCTGCGCGCCACCTTCCTGGAACAGGTCGCCGCCTTCGAGGCCGAACGCCAGCATCGCCGGCAGGTCGCGGTTCGTGCAGGTGAGGTCGAGGCTCAGCGTGTCGGTCTGCGGCGACGTCGGCTCGAAGTCGATGTCGACGATCGAGATCTCGGTTTCGTAGCCGGGGCTCTTCTGCGCGACCCAGTCGTTGCGCCGCGCGAACCAGTAGTGGCCGATCCGCGCCGCTTCGCCGTGATGCAGCGAATAGAACGGCCGGAACTCGATCACCGATTCCTCGTGCGCCTGCTGCCGGACGAGCTTCACCGAGTCGATCGAGTACACCTCGTACGCGAACGCGCGCCGCGCCTCGGCGATCACCGGATACGACACCGCGCGGTGCGTGATGCGGATCGGCTCGCCGTGCTGGCGGAACAGGTTCACGATCGGCGTGCAGAACAGCCGGAAATGGCTCGCCGTCAGCAATTCGAGCAGGCGCGCGACGTGCGAATCGCTGCGCACGTCCTGCAGCACCAGATGCAGCGTCGCGCGCTGGCAGCGGCCCGACGCGCGCGCGATCGCCGCGAGGTCGAAGTCGACGAAATCGAACTTGTCGGGAAACGCGAAGTATTCGGTGAGCAGCCGGTATGCGGGATGCGATTTCGCCGGATAGTCGATCAGCGCGTCGTCCTCGGCGAAGCCGGCCTGCGCGATCGGCAGCTTGCGCAGCGCGGTCCAGCGGCCGTTGCGTTCGGGCTCGACGTACGCGCCGAGCACGTTGACGAACAGGCAGTCGGTGAGCGCGGCGACGAACGACTGCTCGCCGTGCAGGTGCGCGCGCAGCGTCGACAGCTTCAGCGCGCCGAGATCGAGCTGCGCGGCGAGCGATTCGAACGTGATCGAGATCACGCCCGTCGCGTTCGACGGCAGCACCGTCGCGCTCGGCGCGAGCGCGACCGGCGTATAGCGTGCTTCCGAGATGCGGATCGGCGCGAGCGTCACGTCGTAGGCGGTACGGAACCGGCATTGCACGCCGCGGATCGGACGGCTCTTCAGCTCGGTGCCGCGCTCGATCACGACCGGTTCGGTCTGCTGGCCGGGCGAAGCCGGCGTGAACTGCGCGATCGAACACGACGGGAACGGCCGCAGGTAGTGCGGATACAGCACTTCCAGCAGCGCTTCGGTGAATTCGGGGTAGTCGTCGTCGAGCTTCTTGTTGATGCGCGCGCCGAGCAGCGCGAACGACTCGATCATCCGCTCGACGTGCGGATCCTCGCAATGCTCGCCGGACAGCGCGAGGCGCGCGGCGATCTTCGGATAGCGTTCGGCGAAATCTCGCGAATAGCGCCGCAAAAACGATAATTCGCGTTCGTAATACGGCAGCAATTCTTCCATCGACGACCCCGAACCTCAATATTTCCTGCCGGACCTGATTCACCACCGGGCGGTCCGGCCCGCTCGGCGGCTTGATTTACTGCATGCGTGCCGCGCGTGCGCGCGTGACCGAATACTGCAGCGTCGACGGTTGCAGCATCGCGTCGAAACTCACCGGCTCCTCGGCCGGGTGCACGACGAGCAGCGCCTGGATCGCGAAGTACAGCGCGTTGGTGGCCTGCTCGTTCAGCTCGAACGTCACCTGCACCTGCTGCAGGCGCGGCTCGTGGCGCGCGATGGCCTGCTGGATCGACTTGCAGATGAATGCGCGGTCGTAGTGGCTCGCGAGGCTCAGCCCCGCGAAATCGTTCAGCCCGTAGGTCAGCACCGATTTCTGGCATTCCGGCAGCGCGGCCAGCTCGTTCTCGGTATGCGCGATACGGGTGTTGAGGATCGCCTCGACGTCGCGGGCGACCGTGTTCTTGAGCTCGTCCAGCGACAATTGCCGCATCGCGGCCGAGGCCGGCAGATGCGGTTCGTCGTCGAACAGCTTGTCGAGAAAACTGGGTTCGAATCGTTTCATCGGCCGGTGTTGACAGCGAAAACGGCAACGGGACGCCGAGCGCCCCGTTGCCGCAACCGACCTTAGACCGCGTAGGTCTTGTCGTTCTTCGTCAGGCTCCAGGCGCCTTGCGTGTTGCCGCCCTGGTTGCCGCCGATCTTCTGCTGGGTTTGCTTCCACTGCACGGCTGCGTACTTCAGCGAGAACGTCTCGAGGGGCAGACCTTCCTCGCGGACGCTCGGGGCGATGCTCGAGATGATCACGTACTTGAGCTTGACTTCCAGATACTGCACGCGCTTGCCTTCACCGTCCGCGCGCGAGAAATGGACCGTCACTTCGTCGAACGTGGTACCGCCCGAAGCGTGCTGGTACAGCAGCGGGCTCGACGAATCGATTTCCTTCGTGAAGATCATGTCGCCGTGCTCGCAACGCGTCATCGTGTGACCGCCAGCGGTCGATGCGGTTGCCGAACGCGGCTGAACGATCGAGTGATCCCACGATTTCAGTTCGATCCAGCCCTGATGGTCCTTGTCCGCGGATTCGCCCTTCACCGCGGGACTACCAAACTGCAAGTGCATATGTAACATGGCCCTTCGACTCCCCAAAGAGGTGGTTTTAACGTCCTACCCAGGCGGCCCGCCCGGGCGATTTACTCGCTTATGAATTTGCCGGTTTGGGCAGATCAGCGACAAGTCGCAGAGAAATCGAGAGTTCGTCGAGCTGAAAGTGCGGGCGCAGGAACGCGACCGAACGATACGAGCCCGGCTTGCCCGGAATCTCCGACACTTGTATGGATGCCTCGCGCAGCGGGAATTGCGCTTTCTGTTCCTGCGAGGCGTTGTCGTCGAGCAGGACGTACTGCGAAATCCACCGGTTGAGGAAAGTCTCCACGTTCTGCGCCGATGCGAAGCTGCCGATCTTGTCCCGCATCATCGCCTTCAGGTAGTGCGCGACGCGCGATACCGAGAAGATGTACTGAAGCTGGGCGGACAGGACGGCGTTCGCATTCGCGCTGTCGGTGCTGTACTTTTTCGGCTTCTGCACCGACTGCGCAGCGAAGAACGCGGCGTAATCTGAGTTCTTGCAATGGACGAGCGGGATGAAGCCGAGGTCGCTCAGCTCCTTCTCGCGGCGATCGGTGATCGCGATTTCGGTCGGGCACTTCAGCGCGACTTCACCGTCGTCGGTCTTGAACGTGTGGGTCGGCAGATCCTCGACGAGGCCGCCGCCTTCGACGCCGCGGATCGCCGCGCACCAGCCGAAGTCGTCGAACGCGGCCGTCAGGCGTGCCGCGAAGGCCCATGCCGCGTTGCACCACAGGTACTTGTCGTGGTCGGTGCCGTCGACGTCCTCGACGAAGTTGAAGTTCTCCGCGGTCTGGCCGTCCTTCGGATTGAACGGCAGGCGGCCGAGGAAGCGCGGCAGCGTCAGGCCGACGTAGCGGGAATCCTCGGCGTCGCGGAACGATTTCCACTTCGCGTATTCGACGGTGTCGAACACCTTGCCGAGGTCGCGCGGCTTGCCGAGGTCGGAGAACGACTCGAGGCCGAGCAGCTCCGGCGACGCCGACGCGATGAACGGCGCATGCGCGGCCGCCGCGACGTGCGACATCTGCTCGATGAAATACATGTCTTCCGGCTGGCGCGAGATCTCGTAATCGCCGATCAGCGCACCGAACGGCGAACCGCCGAACGTGCCGAATTCCTCTTCGTAGACCTTCTTGAACAGCGCGCTCTGGTCGAACTCGCTCGCGCCCTTGAAATCGCGCACGAGGTCGCGCTTCGGTGCGTGCAGCGCCTTGATCTTGATCGTCTGGCCCGTGTTGCTTTCCTTGACCAGATAGTCCAGCCCGCGCCACGTGCTTTCGAGGCGCTGGAATTCCGGCGCGTGCATCACCGCGGAAAGCTGCGTGGAAATCAGGCGGTCGAGTTCCGCGACGCGCGCATCGATCGTGGCCGACAGGTTGTCCGACACGATCACCGTGCCGTCGAGCACCTGGTGCACGAGTTCGCCGATCAGGTCCTTCGCGCGCGCATGCTCGGAATCGGATTTCGCGACCTTGCTCTTCTCGACGATGTCGTCGAGCAACGAAGTCCCGGCGGCGTATTCCGCGCCGCTCGCTTGGGCCGCAGCCGTTTGCTGGTTCATCTCAACACTCCGTCGTCATTCGCCGTCTTTGTCGCCGCCGGTGCCCTTCGCGAGCTCCTGCAGTTGCTGCGTGTTCTTCAGCACCTCGGACAGCAGATCCTCGAGCTTGTCGTTGCCGGCAAGCTTGTTGCGCAGGTCGGCGAGCTTCGAGCGCGCCTCGAGCAGGCGGCGCAGCGGCTCGACCTGTTCGACGACTTCGTCCGGGCTGAAATCCGACAGCGAGCGGAACTTCAGGTCGACCGCGAACTTGCCGCCTTCCGGGCTCAGGCGGTTTTCCACCTGGAACGCGGCGCGCGGCTCGATCGCCTTCATCACGTCGTCGAAATTGTCGCGGTCGATATTGACGAACTTGCGGTCGCGCAGCTTCGGCTGCTCGATTTCGGACTGGCCCGCCAGATCGCCGACGACCCCGACGACGAACGGCAGTTCCTTCACCTCGATCGCATCGCCCTTCTCGACCTCGTAGGTCAGCTGGACGCGCGGCGGCCGTATTTTCTGCAAGCTTTTCTGAATGCTTTCTTTCTTGGCCATCTCGACGGCTCCCAGGTTAGTTGTGGTTATCGCGTCAGTTGCGGTTTCAGTTGCGCAGTGCGCCGAACGGATCCGCGCTGCCCTTTTGCGCCGCGGGCGGCGTCGGGGCGGCGCTCGCGGCCGCTTCGGCCGCCGGTGCGGCCGCGGCCTTCGCACGATGGACGACGCGGCGCGGCGGGCGCGGTTTCGCGATCTTGGTTTCTGGCGGAAACAGCGCCGATTCGCCGAGCGTGTCGCGCAACTGCTTCGCGAGCGCCTGCGCGTCGGACTTCGCATCGCCCGCGAGCGATGCATCCTGGCGCAGCTCGCCGAGCGACTGCGTCGCGATCCGCAGGCCGGCGACGGCCAGCACGCTCTTCGCCTGACGATCGGTCGCATCGCGCTGCAGCGCTTCCTGGGCGGCGACGATCGCCTGCCCGTAATGGTTTTGTGCGAACTGGATTTGCGCGATGCGCGACCACGGTTCCTCGCGCGTCGGGTCCGACTTCGCGAGTTGCTGGTACAGGCCGAGCGCCTTGTCCTGGTCCCCCGCCTTCGCGACGGCGTCTGCATCGGCCAGCGACTTGTTGAACACTTCCGCAGTCGGCGGCGCGGGAGGCTGGCTCGCACAACCGGCGATCACGCCGCAAGCCACCACTACCCCAGACAGTTTTGCGAAGAGACGGTCTTTCATCGTTATATCCACCGGCGCGTGAGTTTTAAATCGTTGAGAATCTGGTTCTTTTGCTTTGCAAGAAGCGCGCGGGTATAGTACCGATCAATTTTTCATAATTCAATCGTCGTGTGAAGAGTAATTCCTTTTAAAACCGGGCGCTACCCCCTCGAATGGCCGCTCGCTGCGGGCTCGCAGCGGTTTTTCTTTCGACCGGAATGCGCAAGTTTTACTGGTTGCACGACGCGCCGCCCGGATGGCGGAAAAAATTTCCGGATGCTCGCCTGACGCGGGCGTGCTTAATAGTTGAACGGGGCAATGTCGGGGGATACGCAGCGAACGCGGCAATATCCCGGCAGTTTTGACAGGGATAAAGGCGGCACGCCGGAAAAAACGATGAGATCGTCCATGATTCGCTACGCGCTGCCGCTGCTTGCGTGCGCCCTTCTGGCCGGATGCGCGGCCGCTCCGCTGCTCGGCTCGGCCGCGAGCGCCGTGATGTCCGCGGCCGGCATCGGCAAGCCCGAGGTACCCGACGCGCAGAAGCCGCCGCGCAACATCGGCCTCACGCTGGCCGCCGCACCGAACCTGAATGCCGCGACCGACAACAAGCCGCTCGCGCTCGTCGTGCGCCTCTATGCGCTGAAGGACCCGACCTCGTTCCAGCAAGCGCCGTTCGACGCATTTACCGACCCGGCCAAGGAAAAAACCGCACTCGGCGCCGATCTGCTGAACGTGCGTGAAATCACGCTGATTCCGGGCCAGCGCTATACGGCAACCGAGAAGGTATCGCGCGAAGCGCAGGCATTCGGCATTGTCGCGCTGTTCCGCGATCCCGCACTGCAACGCTGGAAACTGACGTTCGATCCGGTGAAGTCGGAGAAATCCGGCATAATCATCGGCCTGCATAATTGCGCGATGACGGTCACCGACGGCACGGTCATCGCACCGCAACAGGGTGCGCCTTCGCAACCGCTGAATATGCTGTCTTCGGTCTCCTGCGGTTAAACATGACGCACGAATGTCAATTAACAAGAGTTAACACACTTGGCGATTTAATTCGGGCACGACCAAATCGATTACATCGCAAACGCCACATTAACCGGATTTGACATGAGTTATTCGGCCAAGGTGCTGTGGGGGGAAGGGCTGTTCCTCCGGCCTCAACACTTTCAGCGGCAGGACGCGTACCACGAGGCGCGCCTGTTCGAGTCCATCCAGGCGATCCAGCCATACAACTGGGGCGTGCGCTCGGTGCGCATCGACCGCGACGCGCTCGGCAGCAACGTGCTGCGGGTGGCCGAACTCGCGCTCGTGTTCCCGGACGGCGCGCTGTATGCCGCGCCGCAGGCCGACGACCTGCCGCCGCCGATCGCACTGGATACGTTGCCCGACGGCATCAACGAATTCGTGTTCTATCTCGCGCTGCACCCGCTGCGCGAGAACGGCACCAACTACAGCGACGATCCGGCCGCCGGCTTCATGACGCGGTTCGTCAGCGAGCAGACGAGCGTCGCCGACAACTTCACCGACGCCGCCGAAGCCGACATCACGTTCCTGAAGACGCAGGTCAAGCTGATCGCGCACAGCGAGCCGCGCGACCAGCTGCTGTCGGTGCCGCTCGTACGCGTGCGCCGCACCGCGACGTCCGGCTTCGAGATCGACGACAGCTTCGTGCCGCCGTGCCTCGCGATCGAAGCGTCGCCGATCCTGCACCAGCGGCTGCGCCAGCTGGTCGACGCGCTGCAGGCGAAGGTGAACGCGCTGTACGGCTTTCACCGCGAGCCGTCGAAGAACATCATCGAGTTCCGCTCGGGCGACATCGCGTCGTTCTGGCTGCTGCACACGGCGAACGCCGCATTCGCGACGCTCGCGCACCTGCACCAGCATGCGGCGCTGCATCCGGAGCGGCTGTTCCAGGAGCTGCTGCGCCTCGCCGGCCAGTTGATGACGTTCTCGAAGGGCTATACGCTCGCCGACCTGCCCGTGTACCGCCACGACGATCCGGGCCCGAGCTTCGCGCGTCTCGACCTGATGCTGCGCGAACTGCTCGACACCGTGATCTCGACGCGCTATTTCGCGATCACGCTCGACGAGGTGCGCCCGTCGTTCCACCTCGGCCGCCTCGATTCCGGCAAGATCGACGACAAGACCGAGTTCTACCTCGCAGTGTCCGCGGACATGCCGAGCGTCGAGCTCGTCGATGCGGTGCCGGCCCGCTTCAAGGTCGGCGCGCCGGACGACGTCGACAAGCTCGTGCTGTCGGCGATGCCCGGCGTGCGGCTGTCGTACACGCCGCAGGTGCCGCCCGCGATTCCGGTGCGCCCCGGCGCGTGCTACTTCGCGCTCGATTCGCGCAGCCCGCTGTACGAGCGCATGCTGCAGGCCCAGTCCGCGATGATCTACGCGCCGACTGGTATCAATGACCTGAAATTCGAACTGATCGCGGTCACATCATGAGCTACGCGCCTTCCTTGTTCGGCGACAACGCGCCGGCACCGCTGCACACCCCGGCGTCGACGGACTCCGCGTTCCAGGCCCGTTCGCTGCTCGATTTGCTGTACGACGGGTTCTTCATGCTGTTCCTGCTCAAGAACGGACGGGAGCCGGACAGCGCCAGCGAGTTCAGCACGCGGATCCAGGAATTCCTGTCGGATTTCGAGCGCGGCGCGAAGAAGCTGAATATCGCCGCCGAGGACGTGTACGGCGCGAAGTTCGCGTTCTGCGCGGCCATCGACGAGATGGTGCTGTCGTCGCAGTTCAAGATCCGCGCGGACTGGGAACGCCGGCCGCTGCAGCTCGTGTTGTTCGGCGAGCAGCTCGCCGGCGAGAAGTTCTTCCAGTATCTCGAGGAAGGTCGTGCGCAGGGTGCGGCACGGCTGCAGTCGCTCGAGGTGTTCCATATGTGCCTGCTGCTTGGGTTCCAGGGCAAGTACCTGCTCGAAGGGCCGGAAAAGCTCGCGTACCTGACCGCGCGGCTGGGCGACGAGATCGCGCACATGAAGGGCAAGCGCGCGCCGTTCGCGCCGCACTGGCCGCTGCCGGACCAGATCGCGCACCGCTTGAAGCGCGAGGTGCCGGTGTGGGCGATCGGGACCGTGTTCGCGCTGGTGGCGCTGCTCGGGTACCTCGGACTCAACACGTACCTGAAGGACAAGACGCTGCAGGCGCTCGCGCCGTATTCGCAGGTGATCAAGGTCGGGCCGGAGTCGGCCAACCTGACGATCTCGTTGCCGTAACCGGCACGCGATTTCCGATCGCCGCTTCATGAGAAAAGGACCGCCTGGCGGTCCTTTTCTGCTTTTGCGCGCTTCCTCCGGACAACTGAAAAAGATCGATGGCGTGCCAACGCGTCACGCCATCCAGATGTCTTCATAGCCGGCGTCGTCGATGATGAAGCGTGCGCCGGGCGGCAGCCGCAGATAAGGCAGAACCGACGGCAAATAGGTCGACAGGTGCGCCGCATGCAGCGGCTGATAGAAATCGTCGGCGTCCGAGTATTCGCCGCAGTGGAAGAACCAGCTGACGTTGTCGCCTTCGGACAGCGCGATACGCGTGCCATAAACGGGCATCCGTCGGAGCGTCGACATCGCGACGGCAACCATCTCTTCGGGTTCGACGGCCTGCAGGCCGTAGCGTGCGCAAAGCGTTTCCTGTTGCGTGCGCAATGCTGCCGGATCGTCGGCCATGTTCATTTCCTTTCTGCCGTGCAGCGAGTCAGCCAGGTTGCCAGCATAACCGTGGATCGGCGCCGTGCCGGCGTCGCAGCATCAGAACAGGATAAACGCGTCGTTCTCGACGTAGAAGACAAACGCGTCCAGCAATTGTGCGACGCTCGGCTCGTCGACCTGATCGTGTGCGTTGATCACGATGTCCTCGATCGTCGCGCTGTCGAGCGTGGCTTTCCAGCCGGGTTGAGCCGCGATGGCGGGCGCAACGTCGGCTTCCGCGTCATCGGCGTCTTCGAGGAACGCCCCCTCGGTGTCGAGCGTCCACGGCATCGGCGGCAGGTAAAGCCACCCGGAGAAATCGCCGGGACGTTCGAGAATATGGTGGAGCGACGCTGCGGTCGGGGAGTCGGTCGACATGAGTATTGCGGTGGGATCCGGATTGATGATTGCGTTGCATCGGCCGCGAGCCACCCGCGGCAGGCCGTGATTATGCCAATTCCTCGCCCGCCCGCCTCCCGGCGCGCGTCAGATGACGCATCGCGTCACTCGTTCGCGGTGAAATCGATTGCAATCAGGGCCAATTCGACTTCCGGCGCGGCGCGGTTGCGAGTAGTGTCTACGTGCCCGCATTCCGGCCGGCCCCGGGTCCGACCGATACCCGGCGCCCACCCCACGATACTGAACCCTGGAGATCTGCGATGAAACGTTCGAAGTTCCTGCTGTCGGGCCTCCTGCTCGCGTCGGCCCTCGGCTTCACGGCCGTCGCCGCGCACGCGGACGACCTGCTCGATTCCGTGAAGAAAGCCGGCGTGCTGCGCGTCGGCCTCGAAGGCACGTATCCGCCGTTCAACTCCCGCGGCACGTCCGGCCAGCTCGAGGGCTTCGACGTCGACGTCGCGAACGCCGTTGCCGGCAAGCTCGGCGTGAAGACGCAGTTCATCCCGACCGAATGGAGCGGCATCATCGCCGGGCTGCAGGCCGGCAAGTTCGACGTGATCGTCAACCAGGTCACGATCACGCCGCAGCGCAAGGAAGCGCTCGACTTCAGCGAGCCGTACACGTACTCGGCCGCGCAACTGATTCAGCGCAAGGACGACACGCGCAACTTCAAGTCGCTCGATGATTTCAAGGGCAAGAAGCTCGGCGTGACGCTCGGCACCAACTACGACCAGATGGCGCGCACCGTGCCCGGCATCGAGGTGCAGACGTACCCGGGCGCACCGGAGAAATTGCGCGACCTCGCCGCGGGCCGGATCGAGGCGACGCTCGACGACCGCCTGATGCTGCCGTACATGATCAAGACGTCGAACCTGCCGCTGCGCGCGGGGGCGGTGCTGAACGGCGGCAAGCAGGAAATGGCGATCCCGTTCCGCAAGGGCAATCCGAAGTTCGAGAAGGCAATCAACGACGCGCTCGATTCGCTGCGCAAGGACGGCACGCTGAAGAAAATCTCGACGCACTGGTTCGGCAGCGACGTGACGGTGCCGGTCGCGCAGTAAGCGGTTGGGCGCGCGTTCGATGCGTCACGTCTTCCGTGTCGATGAAGGCGTGACGCGTTTCCTCAAGCCGCTTCGTCGAAGCGCGCGAGCAGCATCTGGCCGATCGGCGTCAGCGCCGGGCGCACGGCCACCGCATTCAGGCGCACTTGCGTCGCGTCCACCAGCCGCTTCTCGACCAGCACGGCGAAGGCGGGATTCGATTGATCGACGCTGTCCGGCGCACGTGCAATGCGCAGCAGCATCGAGAATTCATGCGGGCTCAGCATGGTCCCTGTCTCCTGATCGTCCGCGATCCGGTTCGAACCGACGTCGATCGTGTTTTCGAATGAAATGGGGCGATATATACCGCCGCGGCGCCGGGAGCGAGATCCCGGTTGTGTCTGCGCGCGAGGCGGGCACGTCGTCGCCGGCAGGGTGCGCGCGGCCCCGATCCGGCGATGTCGCCAAGATGGGAACGTGCAACGTTAGGGGTGCACCGTGACGCGGGCGTGACAGTGAAACGGGGGCGAAACGACGCGCATTACCGGTCACATCCGCATGGCGGGCAACAACCCTGCCCGCTCTATCACCTTGTCATCTCAACGCGACTTTCCGGCGTGTTCGGATTATGAGCGTCCCGACGTCGGCAACGATGAAATCAGCACGGCGCCGCAGGAGGTCTTGTGACCGTCGAAAGCCGCATGCGCGCCCTCGATGTCGAATTGCCCGTCGCCCTCGACGACAACGCACGGCCCATGTAACGGACACGTGCAGCGATCGCCGACGCGTGCAGGCGCACGCCCCATGACATCGCTGTTCGATGCGCCCGTCTCGACGTAGCCGCCGTGACTATGGACGTCGCCCATTCGGATGATTCCTCGCATCGCCGGCTCCCCGCTCAATAGGAATAGCCCTGCATGCCGTAGTCCGTATCGTGCCGACGGCCCCACCACGGCAAATACGCATTGTTCTCGCCCCGCGCACGGAACCAGTCCTTGTCCGGATCGATCGGCGTGACTTTGGACGGCGGCACCACCACCACCGCCGTCGGGTGCTGCCCGTCCGTCGTCCCCGCGACCAGCACCTTCTCCCCAAGGTGATTCGCCCGACCGATCGCCAGCACCACGTCCGTCAACGCCGTACCGGCCCCCATCGGACCCAGCAGCGCCGGCGTATTGAACGTCTGCTTGCTGAAGTTGTAGTCAGGCAGCACTTCCGTCAGCGTCTGCGACAACGCGCCGATCCGCTCCGACGCCGCTTCGCCGCCGCGACCCGCGTCATGCACCACGAAGTTCAGCGACGGCACCGTTACGCCCGCATTGCGCGCTGCACTATCGATCGTGGCCTTCCACGCCTGTACCGCACGCGTCGTACCGGCCTTCGCCTCGTAGTCCTTGACGTTGCCCGTCGCCGCGCGTCCGATCCATGCCAGCGGTTCGCGCTCCGTCTTGAAGTTCGGTCCGACGAGAAACAGCACCACCATGTTCTCGTTGATCTGCGCGTCCTTCGGTGGAAAACTCGGCGCGTCCCAGTTCATGACCCACGCGCTCTTGTCCGGGTTCGCCTGCAGGTAATCCAGCGCGCGGTTCAGCGACGTGAAGCCCGCGTTTGCGCCGCCCTGGTTGACGTGGACGTCGGGAGGGGTGTTTTTGCTCCAGAGATCCAGGAAATATTTGTTCCCGATGTTGAACTCGCGAGTAATGCTCTCTCGAAGATAAGCCTGTGCCTCGCCGGCGTCCAGTCTCTCCGGTACGGCAAACTCCACACGGATGCCAGCCAGTTCGCGCCAGTCACCCTTGTTCTTGGATTTGACCGTGTAGAAATACTTGGCGTTCATCACATAGCGATCGCCAAAAATCCCCAGCAGCTTACTGACGTATTTGTGATAGAAGCCTTTGAACGTTTCAGTACCTTGGTTACCGTACGCCACCCCTGCGACGGACTGAATTTTCGTGAACGATTGCGGATCCGTACGGACCATGTCATCGTTTTTATTGGGTTTAGTGAGCCCCATGGTCCACAAAACCTGCCATTCAGTTGGATAGTCACGCCGATGTAGTGGATTCAGCCACTCTAATCCGACGACCTGCGCCACGAACGGTGCAGCACTTTCACCGGCATTTGGAATGGCGACATCTTTCTGCGTAGCCGCTTGCGCTGGCGTCGCTGTCACGACGGTCGATACCACAAATGTCAGAATCGCCACCAAGGATGGCACCATCAACAATCGCTTCATCCAATCTCCCGTACTCAATTCGCCCCGAAGCTTAGGCCCGGCGAAAACACTCAAGCTGTACATGATACCCATTGCGACAATCAAGACCACGATGGCAACAACCAATCTACGGGACTGGGTCGAAATAATCTTACTCATACCGCCCCTCCGATTTTCAGATAGAGCTCGTTTTCACGCTCATCGACGATTTTTTCGGGCCGCTTGGCCTCTTCTGCAATCTTGACCCACTCATGCACCGGTGCGCCGTCCTTCCCCATTACTCCGCTTTCGAAATATTGTGCATAACCCTTGCTCGGATGAATATCCGGCAACGCACTTCCAAACCGCCAATCCGCCTCGATTCGCAACTCGGCAAAATCCTGCGGCGACAGATAGCACAATCCGACTGCAACGTCATACGCCAATGCCTTCTGCGCATGTTCCGGGTTCGTCATCGTGGTCGAGTGATTGGTCGGGTTGTTCAGCTTACCGGCATCGAGGATCTCCACCACCTGCTCGTTGTGCCATTGCTGGTAGCCTTCCGGCACATCGCTCTTCCCATCCTCCCCCATCACGTTACCTTCGTCGTCCACCCACGCCTTGCGGCCGTCACGACGCGCGCGCATCCGCAGAATCGCACGGTCCTCGTAACGTTGCGACGCTTCGCTACCGACATCGCCATTGGGTAGATCGTCAGGCGATTGCGACTGATAGGTGTCGTACGGATCGTCGGATTGCTTGTCCGTCTTCGCGGCGTTCCGGGCCGATGCCGGTGTATCGTAACCGTCGTTGAAATCGCTCTCCGCTTCGCCATCCCGTATCTTGATCGGATTGAGATGTTCCGGATCATTGCTTCGGTACGTCTTCGGCGTGAACGGTTCGTCGAGCGCCGGCGCGTCTGCGTTCACCGTCCAGAACTCTGGAGGGTCGGCATTGACCGGAAACAACTTGAAACCCGACGTGACCATCGTCACCAGGTAGAGAACCGGTGCGGAGGCTGTCGTAAATAGCTTGGCGATTGGATTCTCGTTTCCGCTCCATGCGCGGACCAGTCCAAATTTTGCCGGCGGGGAAGGTGGAAACCAGAAGCCGGGTGTCGTGCCCTTCTTGCCGTACCGCCAGTCATTGGTCCAATACGAGTAGTCGCCAACCTTGCCCACTTCCCAGTGCGTCGCAAACACCCGCTGCGTCAGCACGCCGTCGGCACCGATATCGATGAGCTCTTTCGATGGCCCGTCCTCTTTCGTTGCGTCCTTGATGCGCCCCAGCCCGCGCCACCCGATACCCTGAACCGTCACGGCGGAAATCACTTGGTCATGGGGGCAGCAATACAGCGTCACCCGGCCATAGGTGTGCCCGTTCAGACCGTGCGTATTTCGATCGGCGTCGGCCGAATACGGCTTGCCCTGCTCGGCCGTCCGGCAATTGCCCATTTCCCTGTCGACCTTGTCCGCGGGCGGCTCGAATGCCGAGCGGGCGCGAATGATGTCGAGAAATGCGCGCAGTGTCTTTGTGCGGGCCTCATAGGTCTCGCGGCCGCGCCCGTTTTTGTGGTCCTTGATATCCCGCTGGGACCAGGTATCCATTCCGGTGTTGGTGTTGGCGACGCTATAGGGAGGATTCGCCAGCACATAAGCGTCGGCGACGCAGCGCCCCTTGTTGCCCCACGGGTCGGTCACTTCCGTCAACTGATCGCCGAAGAATGCCGCCGTCAGACCGACCATGTTCCCCTGACTGTGGCACACGATCGTAATCGGCACGTTCGCCTGCTTCCTGCGAATCGACTCCACCAATTTGGCCAGCCGCAACGCGGCGAGCACCCCGTAGGTACGAGGCGGCGTTCGATACAGCGGGCGCGTGGTCGGATTCATTGCCTGGACCGAGATCCATCCGAAGATCCGGTCGTCCAGCCCCTCATGCCACAGATCCGGCAAACTCGAGCAGCCGTTCGCGAACGGGCCGCCGCCCCAGTAGTTCTTCTCGTTCAGAAAAATCTTGTCCCCGTACTCCTTCAGCTCTTCCTTGTTGGCCTTGTACCCCCAACGGAAGTGAATGACGGGGGAAAACGAAGGATCAGGCTTGATGTAATTTCCCGCCCATAACTTGGGATTCAGGAACCCGTCCGGCGTCAAACTCTCCGTATATGCGACGGGGCTCATCTGACCGCATATCACGCCCTTATGGTCCAACTGATCATCGAGCCGGGCGAGTCGCCGGTTCAGGCCCTTGCACAACCCTTTCTCGGCCCCCTCGTACCATTCACCCTCCGAATTAACACCGTGCACGAAAATGATCACGCCGGGCAGCGGCGGCTGCTTCACGCAAATCAGTTCGTTTTGCATATCGAATAGCATTGGCCCCTGACTTTCACCGACCATGATGCCCTGCGGCTCACGCGCATTTGCAGCGGCATTGCCATCCGCGGCCACTGTTGCATCGGGCGACGCCGGGCCCTGCGGATTCAAAAAAGAATCTGTCATGCGTTGTTCCCCGGAATACTCAGATATTTTTCTTGAAGAACTGCACCGTCAGTTGCTCGAACTGGTTGCCGTTGATCGGCGGCAGCTTGCCTGATGCGTCGGTTTTCTGATCCAGCAGGTCGCCAGACATCTTCCTGACCTCGGCGTCGAATCCCGGTACAGGCTGCCCGTCCGTTGCCCGAACCAGCTTCGGCACACGCCCGAGCGGAGAGTGACTGAACGTCGGTAATTCGCCGCTCATGCTGGCGGGCCCCTGCCACGAGTGACCGGCCGACTTCACCGTAAACGTGCCCGGGCAACCGAGTTCGATATTCGCGCCGTCCAGCTTCAGGTAAGCTCCGCCGGACGTCATCAGCACCACCTGGTCTTTGCCCAGCACTGATGCCTTGCCACCCGCCGCCGTCACCTGGAAATTCTTCGCGGAATCGATCTGCGTATCGTCGTTCTGGCTCTGCATCAGCAACTTGCCCTGATTAGCGATCGTCGTGATGCCCGCACTCTGCGCGAACAGCCACAGCCCGTTGCCGGCCTGCATGTTCAGCTTCTGGCCGCTCGTGAATTGCAGATGGTTGGCAGCGATCTGATCGATGTTCTCGCCCGCATAGGTCACGTGCGTTTTCGGCGTGATGTTCAGCAATCCTGCCTGCGCGCCAAATGCCATCAACGCCTGCGAAGCGTCGTTGCCGCCGGCTCCCGGCTCCCACGCCTTGAACGCGGCCGACAGCGTCGACTGCCCGGCCGCATCAGTCGTTTGCCCGCCGTGCTGCCCCGCATAGTCACCCAGTGATTTGAACAAGTCGGTGCACTGCTGAAGCAACTGGATCAACTCATCGCGATCGAGCTGGCCGCCGCTCGCCTGGGTGCGTGCGTAGGTCGTCAACAACATCCCCCGCGCGGCACGCAATGCTGCGGCGGCATCGGTCCGGAGTTCCGCGCCCTGACCGCGGTCGGCACCGTGACCGTTGTCGCGCGGCTGTGTCAGGTACCCGAGATTCAGTTGGGAATGCGCATGTTCGGACGCCAGTTGCGCACTGATCTGCTTCGGCGTGTCGTCGAGTCGAAGCTGGTTGTACCGTTGCCCGCTGATTTCCTTGGTCTTGATTCCGGTCAAGTAGCGGTTGCCGGGCAAGCCGCCGGCATGGCTGAACGCCGCCGGCATGTTGGCGCCGTTCGGCAAGACCCCGAGGATGATCAGGCGATCCGGATCGCCGCTCAGACAACCCAGCAGCACTTCCGTATTGACGCGCGGCAGGATGGTCTGGCCGAAGTTCGGCCCCGCGAGGCTCGATGCAACACGAATCGGCGCGCTGTCTCCGAGATTCCCGTTCGTTCCCGCCCCTTGGGCGTGGGTGTGGTCCGCTGCGTCCTGGCCCAAAATCATCACATAGACGCAACCGGTCTCGTCGCAAGTCACCTCGTCCGACCCGCTGCCGACCACGCGCCCCGTGATCAACGGCGTGAGCGGCAGATCGATCTTCGCGTCATAGATCGGTGTCAGCGGCGTACCTCGCGGCACACAGGTAAACTGGTTCTCGTAACGCGTATCCTGATCGCCTGGTTGCTGGCTGCCCTGCGCGGGCGGCTGCTCAAGTGAGTAGCTCGTCGAGAACAATGTTTGCGCCCGCTCGCTCAGTTCCTTCGGCAAGTTGTTCCATACGTTGTGATGCAGCGACGTGATCACGAACTGCCGCTGCTCGGCGGGCCGCGCATTCCAGCCCGAATCCCCGGTGATCGTTACCCACGTGCCGATCTGGAGATCGCGGATGCCGCTCTTGCCGTCGTAGCGGACCGCGTGCGCTTCGTGCGCCAGAATCCGGTCTTCGGCGATTCGGTCGAGATCCGCCCACGAGTCCGCCACATGCGGGCTCTCGATCACGATATCGGTCAGTAGCTGCGCCAGATCGTTGCCGGCCTCGCCCTGGTCGAGGCCGGCCGGCCGGCTCGATTGGTCCACGTTCGCCTTGCGGTAATCCCAGGTCGGCCGGCTTGCTTCGCCCGAGACCAATTCCTGACGCATGCTCAGCACCGTGATCGTGTCGCGCTCTTCGGTACCGGCATCGCGCGGGTGCAGCCGCACCGTCCCAGACGGCCCTTCGGGCAGTTTGTGCGGGTCGTCGCAAAACACCATCGTGTGCACCGGCGGCTCACCGTCTTTCGGCTGGCCGCTCGCGCGACCGGGGCGAACAAACATCGTGATGCCATCGCGACGCAAGAGTCGCGACACGAAGCGCGCGTCCGACTCGTTGACCTGACGCATATACGAGCGCTTCGGATACCGGGAGGAATTCAGTCCCGACAGATCGAACTCGAAGGCACGGGCAAGCGTCTGGCTACGTTGCCGCCATTCGTTGAGCACGACGTTGATCACGTCGATCACATTGACATTGCGGAAAATACGGGAATTGGTGCGTTTGTGAAGCAGGTTCACCGCGTCGGTCACGGTGAACTGATAAATCGTGAGCTCACCGTCGGATCGTCCGACCTGAACCGCGCTGATGATCGCGTTGATTGCATGTTTGCCGCCACGGTCGGTAACCATCCCGACTGATACGGGCGTTCCGATAAAAAGCTTGGGCGAGAGATTGCCGTTTTGCGAAACGCAAGTCAGACGGCCATCGATGCCGGTCATCATGCTTTCGCGAATACTCACATGCTGCAGGGCAAGCTGCGCGCCCAGATCTTTTTGTGCCGTTCCCCAACTCAGTGTCACGGGGCGCCGATTCGTATCAATCCCCGATACGAAATTGCGAAACGCTTCTCGGATATTCAAGACGGTCTCTCAGTTTGATTCGTTATGACGCACCGACTACGGGTGCGCTTCGCGCTCTTTTGCGCGATTTTATCAAATTGCCATAAAGGCAAGTTTGCTGCCCTGCGAAATTGATAATATTCCACAGAGCACTGGCTCTAACGTACAAAACAGATCACGCTACGTCCTAAATCGATTCCGCCACCAGAGGCGGTCTATCAGCGACAACGACGAATTGCGTTTCGGCCCATTTCCAGACCTTCTCCCCAAGCAAAGAGAATTTGTATAAGACAAAGAGCTACGCGAACATCGCGCAGCCCTTTGTTTCGAAGTGTGACTTTCGGGTGCTGTTGACGCTCGTGAAGTCAGTAACGACTCGCGTCACACAGCCGCTGCTCCGATTCACATCGTGGGGCTTTGCGAGGATCGCGCGCGCTTTCGCCAGTCGGTCGAAACGAACACGGCGTGTTGCGTTGATGGTATCGACAAGGAATCGAGCAAATGGGCCCGACAGATCGACGTCGAAACGACGGATGAACACGTCGTGGCACCGAACGAACGCCCCCAACCCGAAAAAATCGCCGCAGAAAAGACGAAGGGCCGGGAGACAAAATCTCCCGGCCCTTCGTTCAATATGGTGCGGCTGCAGGATCAACAATCCATATCCAATCTATTGATTCGAAACGAAAATGGAATCGACGGTTAGAACACGAACCCCCAAACATACCCCCAACCGGCTGAGCCCGTGCGGATGAGGCCATCGAGCGAAAAATTGTGGCGTAAGTCGCCGATCCTCGGCCGCCGGAACAGAAAACTTCTGGAGATTTGGAGATATATGCTCAATTCACCCCGGAAGCCTTACTGGTCAAGGGTCCGACTATCTCCAAGTGTATCTCCAAAACACTCATTTACTTGGAGACAAAGTTGGAGATAGCCGGCAAATACGTCGCATGACGCCAGCCGTGTCGAGAAGCACCCTGCGGTCTGGAACGCTGCGCGCAAAGAAGCTCCCGTGCCGCAGCCCTCCCCGATGCAACGGCAAAAGCTGGCCTAGTGTTCGATGAAAAGTGACTTTGGACGGTCAAAAATTGCACCGCGCCATTCACCTGTGAAGCCTCCCGGCAACTTTGACAGGGTAGTTACCCTTATTCGGTGCGTGCTACAGTCCTCGCAAAATTTCAACAGAGGATTCGGCATGAGTTCTGCGTTCATTCGGGAAGGCGATACGACGTCGCACGGTGGCCGGGTGCTCGCCTGCACGTCGACCAACATCGTATTCGGGAAGCCGCTGGCGCTCGAAGGTGACATGGTGTCGTGCCCGAAGTGCGGCGGCGTCTACCCGATCATTGGCGTCCGGGTGCGCAGCATGACGTTCGGTGGGCGGGCCGTGGCGACCGATGGGGACAAGACGGCGTGCGGCGCAACGCTGATCGCATCGCAAGGCCAGGCGACGGTAGAACCGACGTCCGGCGCGGGCGGCTCGATCGGTGCGGGTAGAAGCGTTCTGGCACAGAACGTCGCGCAGGACGATGGTGCGTATCGCGGACGCTTCCAACTCGTCGACGACAGGACGCGCGAACCGATCGCGAACCACCCTTACACGGTGACGTCGGCGGACGGCAAGACGGTCCAAGGCACGACCGACGCGAGCGGCCACACGGATTGGCTCAGTAGCCACCAGGCGTCGTCACTATCGTTCCAGCAGCCCGGGAGCAGTGAATGAGCGGCGGCTACTCCCCGGGCTCGTCACCTGGGGGCATGAGCTCGGACGGTCAAACAACGCAGGTCGGGGTAAGTGCCGCCAAGCTCTCACCGAAAGACCGCAAGGTTCTGTGTCACACGTTCTGCGAGTGCCGACGCATCGGCGTCGCGACGAAAGCCGGGACCATCCAGCGGCAGCGGTGCGTTGAGATGCGACTCGGGCTGCCGAACGAAGTGTCGAAGATGCAGACGGGCGTTCCAACCGAATACCGCCCGGAACAGCCGTACGATATGACGACGGATCCGCCTGAGCCGATCATGGACTATGACGACCCTCTCGAGCCCAATACCGGGATTCGGCAGTGGATCAAGGACAAGTGGCCGAGCAAGGGCAAGAAGTACGAGAAGGGCGACGTGCGTCGCCCCGACGTCGTCATCGTGAACGACCCGGCACAGCCGCCCGTGCAGTCGAACATCAAGACCGTCGTGGAGATGAAGTTCCCGGGGGACACGTACGGCCCCGACCAGGAAGACGACTATATCGAGATCGCCGGTGGCCCGTCGAAGTTCGTGCACCTCGGCGCGGCCGACTGCGGATGCGGCGACGACGACGGGCAGAAGAAGACTTCGCGCTCGAGGCAAACCGCCTCACAATCTGACCTGGACGAACTGTACGGGACCAGCCCCAGCGCGCCCGGAGCCCCGCCGCTCCCGCCGCCGCAGGTCCAGCCGCTCCCTGCTTTGTAAGCTGACGCCATGACAAACGACGAAATCGCTGCCTGGGCCAAGGATCCGCGCCGAGCGGACACGATGCCCTTCGGCCTGTACGAGCCCGCGCACCAGAAGGGCATCACCGGTGCCGCCTTGGTTGTGCGGGGCGTGCTCTACTTTCGCGACGGCTTCACACCCGCCGTCCGCCAAGCCCTGGTGCGCTGCTTCACGCAATACAACGCGGCGATCGAGGAATATCACCACGCGCTCGAGGTAGCAGCCGGCGAGCAGCCCTCGAAATCCGGGCCGCTGCGCTGGCTGTACGCCGAGGGCGAAGAGCCGGCCCAATACGACAAAGCCCCTGGATTCGAGAGCATTGCGGCGCGCGTGCCCGCCGACGAAACGCTCGCGGTCGCGATGACGAGCGCCGAGCACAAGCTCGCCACCGGGTTCTACGAATTTACCGTGTTCGCACTGAGCGAAGGGAAAGCAGCGCGCAAGCGCGGTCTCGACGGCCTGGCCTTCACGGTGCCGCGCGCGTTTCTCGTCCAACGGCCGGGCGTATTCGAAACGCTGTTCAATGCGTTCGCCAAGGGTCTACCGACCGTCCACGGGCACGGCGGCCTGGCCGTGAACGTGCCACCGATGGGTCGGCGGCCGAACGAAGCCAGCGAGTATTTCTACGCGCGCCGTTTCGGGCCTGGCATCGACGTCGGCGATCCGATGCGATCGACTGTCCGCAAGCTCTACACGAAGATCAAGACCGTCGACTGGCTGAACGCGCTCGACGGAGATCTAGTTCGCGCGGCTGGCGGCGCATCGTCGCTCATGCTTCCGCCTGACTGGTTCTCCCGCCAATCATTCGGTGACGGCGGCCTACTGATCAAGGCCGGCGTCGCGCCGGAGTCCGGCGTGTCCAACGGACCGGGAATTCCCGTCTCGCCGCCGGCCGCGTACGTCATTCTGAATCGCGCGCTGAAGCCGATCATTGCGGATTCGGTCGATACCCTGCAGGACGGGACGCTCGATAGCACTGCGCCGCTGCTCAATACGGTCGTCGCGACCGAAGGATGGCTGCGCCGCTTTGATGTGTCGAATGACCAGCTCAATGCCTACTGGGTGGAGCTGCACAAAACGCCCAAACTCCATGAGGATGCGTAGCCGTAATTTCAGCGTACCGACTGGCGTGCAACATGCGCGGCGCTGACCGTTTGCACGCCATGTTTTCGCGGGGCGATTCTCAGTTGAACAACCGTTCCTCAAAGTCGTCAATCGAGGGGAGTGTTCCTGCTTCCGTCATGCGGCACATCAAGCGCGAGAGCAGCCCCCGTACTTCGATAATGTGTGCTGCCAGTAGAGCATCCGTCGTGGCCGCGCCATGCACTGCTTTGGATCGATAGTCATATAGCGCCTTGATGCGACGATAGAGCGCCAATCGCGCCGGCCCCCGATCCTCAAGAAAGGATGCAGACAGCGCAGCGAGGCGAAACCGCAATTCCGAGCTGATACCAAATAAGCTCTCGAACCCGGCCCACAGCGCAGCCGCCGACATTCTCAGATTGGCTTGTTGATGGTGCGTCGTCACAGAATCCACCGCCAACCGGAAAGCGGGCCGCTCCAGAATCCCAATCCATGCCGTCAGGTGCTTGTGAACCCAATCAAGCGCATCTCGCGAAACCACGACAACCTGACCGAGCCGGCGGGCAGCGGGTACGTCTTCCAACAACTGCGCTTCACAGGAATCACTGTCGACTGCTGGGATAGCGTCCCATGACACATTGGCCACTGCGGGAACGAGGAGATCAGCGAGAGAGCGGCAGCGAAGGGCCGAAATGATCCACCAGCCCATGTTGAGCCGCTCCTGAGGGTCATTCAATGCGCTCTGCAGTACCGCCAACTCGTGTGTGACCGCCGGCATGTGACGGGCAATCGCGCTCATGAGTCCCTTATTCTTCAGTGCGCCCGCAAGTTCAATTTCCCCGGGAGGCTGCTGCACCGCCCGTAGCGTTGCGACTCCGGGAAATTCATACGGACCGCCGTGCAACACAAGGCCCGACAGGGCGAAACAAAGCTCTGGTGTCCCCTCCAATGCCGCCAGCCGCTCTTGGGCCTTCTTCTTTCTCCTCTTGAAGTGCGTAAGCACGTCCTCGGGCGCCTCGAACCGGCTCTCCATCTCGTCTGGTCTCCTTCGCTCGTGGGTCATCACGCTACTCTCGTCGGAACAATTAAAAGCACATTTTGAGCGATTGCTTCTTCACACGCGAATCAGGACATCGGCACGCTCGCAAAATGTCCAGCCCTGCTCCTGCTGACTCGTATTCGAAGTCGTCCTAGCGCCCGTGTTGCTGCCGGCCGATGTTTTTTGCCTTATAGTTGGACGCGATTGAGATTCGGCCACGATCGCAATGTACCCAATTTGCTGCTTGTAAACGGATCGTAGAAAAACGGGGCCAAGAAACAATAACGAGAGGGACCACTCATGACATGTGAAGTCGCAGTGCTTAATCAATACGCTGCTGTCATCGCCGCTGATAGCGCGGTGACCTATACGAATGGCGCCACTACAGAGGTGCGCTATTCGAAGGGCGGAAACAAAATTTTCCAGCTGTCGCATCACCAACCCGTGGGAATCATGATCTACGACAGCGGTTCGCTTCTCGGCGTGCCGTGGGAGATCATCATCAAAGAGTACCGGAAGGACCTCGGTACAGCTTCGTTCGACACGATTGAAGAGTATGCCGACCACTTCGTCAGCTTTATTTCGAACAACAAGCTTTTCTTCCCTGACGCCGAGCGAGATGCCAACTACGTATCCGTGATCGGGCGTGCGATGATGATGCTGTTGTCGCACGCGGTATATCAGAATCCGATTCTGAGAGACTCGAACGCTTCGAGCACGGACCGAGCTGCTGCTTGGAATGCCTATTTCGGGGCAGTCGAAACGCGATGTAATTCATTGCCCTACCTGAACGGGTTTGACGATGCTGAACTGGATGCGCGGCGACAACTCGCCCTCAGTGGCAGCCTAGCTAACGACGCGTCGACTGCTGTTGCAGCTTTGGCAGCTGATTCGCAAGCCTATGTCAGCGACTTTGTCGACATCAATGAGTGGATCCGCATCACGGTCCTCCAATCCGCAAAGGAATTCGGCAGCTATCCGCAGGTGAGCGGACTGGTGTTTGCCGGATATGGAAAATCGCAATTTTTCCCTCAGTTGGCTGAACGAAAGGTTTCGACCTTCACAGGCCAGTCCGTCGTGTGGAGTCTGGGCAACACCCTGACAGTGACCCGCGACCAACCGTCGCACATTTCGCAATTCGCGACGACGTCGATGGTCGACGTGTTCACGAAGGGATATGGCTTTGGCATGTTCCTGGCGGTCGATGATGCCATTGACGCGACATTCAGTAAGATTCCCGCCGACATTTGCGCTGCCGCCGGTGTGGGCCTTCCGCAGAACGCCCAAACACTCTTCCAACAAGCACGAGACGCCTTCCATCAAGAGTGGACGCAACGCTTACATCAAGAAAATTTCGCCAAAATTCAGGGCACGATCGGCACACTACCTATTGACGAAATGGTCCATCTTGCCGAGACAATGATCGTGCTAGAATCCCTGAAGGAAAAGGTCACCTCGCCGAGCCAGTCGGTCGGGGGACCGGTTGATATCGCTGTTATTGCCCGCGAAGAAGGGCTTGTTTGGGTGAAGCGTAAGCAGTTCTTTGATTCCGCGAAGAATCCTCGGTTCATGCTCCGCCAACAACAAATCTATCGATGAGGGACATATGACCAACGCCACGGTTCTCTTAAAGATTGCGACCTCAATGATTGCTAAGGATCGCGCCCACGAAGCTCCTGTGGACCTGTCTCGCACGGGACGCGAGCGCGATCGCAGTGAAGCTGACAGCAAAGCCCTCCGCGAATTTGTCCGACTGACGAAGAGCACGCCGCTTCCTGCAACGAGTTCAGTACCGTCACAGCTATTTAACGTTCGGTAACAAAAGCCCCCAAGTTCGGGGGCTTTTTTATTTCCAGTGCCAGGAAACCGCTCGGCGCTCTCCCGCCGCTGTGTCGCGCCCCAGTGCCGCGGGCTCTCGCCGGCGCGATTGACGCGGCAATAACCGCGCGCTCGCTCGGCTTCAACACGTGGTCCAGCTCGAAGATCGCCGTCGGCGAAGTCTGCCACGCCGGCCCGGCCGCTGCGTTCATCGTGCGCGCACCGGGAGACGCTCGCGTCGTCGTTGTCGACATGTGCTATGTCGATCCCGCGCTCAACGGCGGCGTCAAAACGCAGACCCAGGGCGACAAAGCGGGCTACGGTTGGACCGCCGATCCTCGCCGGCTCGAGAAGGCGAAGCGCGTGTTCATCGGCGAAAGCGCGATCAACGCGCTGTCGATCGACACCTGCGCCATCCCTTGGCACCGCCGCATTGACGCTTCGCGGCCTAGCGAACGTCGACGGCATCGACTTCGCGTTCCTGCGCGGCAAACAGGTCGTGATCTGCCTAGACAACGACGAGCCGTTCGCGGACGGCCACCCGCGCGCCGGCCGCCGGCCTATGCCGGAAGCTGTCTGGGCGCTCTACGAACGGCTCACAGCGGCGCCGTGCTCTTCGACCGCCGAATTGGTTCGCTGAACGACCATGGCTGGTCGTGAACGGCGGCGTCGATCTGATGCAAATTGCGACCTCAGATTGTCGCGGTTACCGAAAAGTGACTTTCAGCGATTTGGCATTTACGCCGCGTCTCGTACCCGCATGATCGTCTGACGGCTTGTGCTGTAGCGCTTGGCGAGACTAGCCACGCTCGCCCCTTCGTTTAGTTGCTGTCGCACCTCGTTCTGCTGTTGCTTGGTCAGTGCAGACGGACGGCCCATCGCTTTCCCTTCCGCTCTTGCTCGCGCGATGCCAGCCTGCGTCCGCTCGATCAACAAGTCGCGCTCAAACTCGGCAACAGCATTCAAGACCTGCATCGTCATCCGGCCAGCTGCACTGGTCAGGTCGACACCGCCAAGCGCAAGGCAATGAATTCGGATACCGCGACGGGCCAAAGCTTCGACGGTTGCGCGCACGTCCATCGCGTTCCGACCAAGTCGGTCGAGCTTCGTAACGATCAGCACGTCACCTTCTTCCATTTTGAGAAGCAGTTCTGCAAACCCCGGTCGCTGGTCCGCGCTGACACTACCGGAAATGCTTTCCGTAATAACCCGACGCTTGTCGACGGAGAAACCGGCCGCTTCGATCTCACGAATTTGATTAGTTGCCGTCTGGTCCGTCGTGCTGACGCGGGCGTATGCGAAGGTCCGGGACATGCCGCACTCACTCAATATGTTCGAAAAGGATGTCCGAATCATACATCATGTCCAGAAGTATGAAACCCTTATTTTTGGACATACCGGTGCAGCCGTGTCCGTAAGGGATCGATTTTGGACAGGCGCATTTGATTGGAGACCGCCCACCTTCTGGTCGGTCGCTGGGACAGACAGGAAGGCGCCACTATTCAAAGGATAACAACCGACCCACTGGTGACACTCGACTCCGTGACATCTAACGACGGATCACAGGTTGACAACGGTCATTCCTATATCATGTTCCTTGAATGCTTGCCGCTCTTTTCAATCCTCCTGAAACGGGTTGTCTTGAACGTAAGACATGAGCTCGAATCCAGTTCGATTCAAATGTTCCTAATTTTTTGGAGAAGGTGTTGAACTATCGAGAATCCTTGGTTTTGCGAATTTTAGAAGAGGCGACCAAGGTTGCTTCGATGCCGGCAAATGAAAAGGACGCTTGGTTGGCGGCAGGTGAAGACGGACTTATTGTTCCGCGCTTGCCAACGCACAGACGTGGGACGCTTCACACTACCCTCGCAGGCCAAGCAGCACTCGACGCCCTTGTCGATGACTTCATGGACAAGTCCTCCTTTTCTGAGGAAATTGACCGATCAAAAGTTGGGGCGGCAGTGTGCAAGGCTTGCGGTGAGCTCATCTCACAAGGCGTTGTTGAAGGCAATACCATTGAAACAATCACGGGGATGGTGGAGCTGTACGTGTTCGGTCGAACTCAAGCCGCATCGGTCGCGTTAATACATTACGTCCCATGCCTACTTTGCGACGATGGCGAGACGGAAAGTCCATTTAAGATCGGTCCGATCTCATTTGTTCCCCGCGCGCTGTTTGAAAGCGGCCCTCTAATGGATGAGGATGCGATGCCGTGGTCCGCTCTTGCAAGGACCGACAAGCCTGACGGAGGGGCAATAGGCGAGGGTTGGGCGACTTTGCGCTCGGCCCTCGCCGGGTCGAATTGGGTCGCCTGGAGCAGAGACGTCGACACTGATTATGAGAGGTCTCGAGAGAATACGCTGGTGAATGTGGAACTTGCTATCTATTGCTTGCAGCTTGTTTTCGACCACAACTCATTGAGAGTCGTCCGTCACAAGTGGGAACGACGCCCTGCACCTATGAATCAGCGGCTGTCGCATTTTGAGGGAACTGACAGACTTCAAAAAAAGCAGGTATTTTCAGAAGTTGGTGTAGAGGGGGTGAACGGCTTTAGCCGGCTTGTGCAAACCAAATCGACTTTTTTTGCCAATGCCGGAGCGCGAATTTTTGCTGTAACTTCATCTGGTACAGATGCCCAGTGTCCGAACATTAGCGAAAGATGGCTTACCGCACTATTCTGGTTCGGCAAGTCGCTCCGCGAAGAACTGGACGCGGCGGCCATAATCGCACTTGGCGCTTCGCTGGATATTTTTGGGCGAAGTTCGGGAAAAGTATCTCAAATGCTCCGATTCTGTTCTGGCCTACTAAAAATGAAGGAAGATGAGTTCGTATATGGTTCAAAAATCACTTTGAAGAAAATGGTTGAATTGGTTTATTCAGACGGAAGATCTCAGCTGATACATGGCGGAAAAACGGTATTGAAATCTGATTACTTCGAGATGCGGCAGTTGAGCGAGGCCTTCGTCCGTCTTGTCCTTATTCGCGCCCTTGAACGTATCGATGACTATGCGAGATTACGCGAGAAAAACGGGCAAGTCCGTGATAGTTTTGACGACTTCGTAAAGTTCGTGATTAGCGGGCGCCCTATATGACTCACGCTGAACTCTCCACCGGTTAGCACACGACGAGATCTGGGAGCAATTCAAGTGTCTGTCGAATTGAAAGGATAGTCGGCTGCTGGACCGCTCGGTCCAGGGAGCCGAGCAGTTCAGCGTTCGCTAGGAAAGTCCGTTGTCAGGGCAGGAGCGACATACGGATGTCCATGCGAGCGCCTGGACGAATGCCAACCCACTGCAGACGTTCAACTAATGCTTAAGCAAAACCGCCATCACGAAGTAGCGGTCGACTCGGACGAATTTTTGATGCTATGAAGGAAAACCACGCTCGCGCGACTGATGTATGGCTGCAACATGCTCAATGAACTTAGTCACGACTCCGGTGACCTCGTTCTTAGACTCGTCCACGTTCACGGTGGTGGTGGACAATGTGATGTGGTTAACGCCCTCTGGAACTTGCGACAGCTGGACTTTCATCTCGCGCTCGACCTCTTCGGCTACGAATTGGGGAAACTTCGATTGAAGCTCTGTCTGAAGGTGTTGGATTACGCTGTAGACACTTTCGGCAAATTCGAGGGCCTCCGCCTCCCGCACAATTTTACCTCGGTGGACCACTTTGTTACGCGTCTCGGTAATGCGTGGCTCAAGCTTGAACGGGTGGCTCTGGTCAAGCATATAGAGGAACTGAAATGCGCCAAATTGGCGTTCTGACTGTGCAGCGACATTTTTCCAAGCCGCCTCAACCGTTTCTTGCGGGGTACCCTTTGCCCGGGACGAGACCCGGATGTAGAACTCGTATATGCGTTCTAGTGCCGAGGACATAACAGCTACGACTTCGTTTGTATATCCGTCGAGCGCTGCACGAGCGGCTGAACGTACAAGTACTTCGTATCTGCGGGCGTTGTATAGGACGACTCCGCTGTGTCCTCGATCGCAGGCGACGTGAATTATGCCATTGTCATCAAGTTCGCCGGCTATCGGATTGAACTTGGGTTGCCTCCCATCCTTTGACGCTTCTTGAATGCAATCTGGGCATGCGGCGATGGTCTTCATAGCATCTAACGTTTGAGTTAAGCGGTACCGTCAGGCCCCGATTGAACGAAGGGCAGATCACAACCGCTGCCCATGGTGAGCACATAAACATAGGGAGGCGAATGTAGCCTTCTGGCCGAACAGTAACACCATGTATTGCAGTCTTAGATAATCCGAGACAAATCTTTTATGGGGGCAGACCTTTCGATATAATTGCGGTACTTGTTGGCACCTAATCGAACACGGCTCTAGGAATCTGTGGGCGATGCAAGGAAAAAGGCGGGGAATGCTCAGTCGTTAAGCATATTTCGTCGCGCCGACGAGAGGGTGCCGGGGGTGTGCTACCAACACATCCCACCGGCGATTTTTTGGCTTGGCTGCCTGTTCCATAATTGGAGGAACCACAAGAGCCACCGCGCCTAGGAAACGCATAGCTCTTGTTAGGACGAATGATACCGCGCGCGGCGCGCCGTGCAAAGTAACTTTGCAAAGTTACTTTGTGCGTCTTCTGCAAACCTCATTGCGCCCGTACTTTGATAGTACGGCGCGGTTTATTGCTGCCGCTTTCCTCTTTTTTGCGGAACAGGCCATTTCTGAACAGAAAATGGCTCTTAAGATTCTTCGACTTATTGGTGTGCTGGATTGTGTCGGCGTCAAGAAAACGACGCTGTATCGCTGGATTCGTGAAGGCAAGTTTCCAGCGCCGGTCCAGTTAGGGGCCAGGAGCGTCGGCTGGCGCGCGCAAGACGTCCAGAACTGGGTCGAATCCCGCCAATCGACGCGGGAGCAAGCATGAGCGCGCCCTCCCTTATGATCGATCGCGGCGGCCCGTATGGTCGCGCGATGGGCGCGGCCGTCACGGCGCGCGACGCCGCGTTCGTGCATTGCTGCGACGCCCGCCTCCGCAAGCTCGCCGGAATCCTCGATGACATCGAGGGTTGCTTCTGGAATCGTGGCGACGACATCGGGAAGCTCGTAGCGATCGCCGTCACCCTCGCCTCGACGCTCGCGCTCGAAGCCCCGCATCTGACGACAAAGCAACTTGGCACCGCCTGCGAGAAGTTCGTCCAGGCGATCGCCGCTGCTGAACAGAATTCGGCGAACTATCGTCGTCAACAGTACCGACAGCTGCGGAAAGCCTATCGTGCGCTTTACAACGACATCGATGCGCAGTGCACGGACAGAACGCGCCGCTTGCAAGTTAGTGCCCTGCTGCAGGGGGTCGCGCTCGGCCAATCACTGGCGCAGGGCAGCTCGCGACTGGATATCGAACAGCTCAAGCTGGCGACCGCCGTGCTCAAGGGGGAGGCCGCCTGATGCTCGCCCAAAGTCGCTTTGCACTAGGCAATATACGGTGTGGGCGTCGCGATTTGCGTCGTCCAGCATCGCGCGGTATCCTGTGCGCGTCGCTGAGACAACAGCGACCGGGATTTGCAGCCCGACAGTTCCAAGGCGGACGACCGCCGCAGTGCGGTTTTTTTACGTCCGTGTGCCTTCGCGCGCCTCTACGATCAATGGGTGGGCGACGGTGGGGAGGCTTCGGCCTGCCGGTTCCCTTGGACGCCGGTCTGCAAACCCTGCCGTCTGCCCGCCCACCCCAATTTGCAGTGGGGAGCGGGTTCAACCCGTCCAAGGAGGTCGCATTCAATGCGCCAGTCCACGCACGCCCATACCGGGCAGCAATCCCACCTCATTCAATCCATCGTCCGCGCAGCACTGCGCGACGCAGCAACCGCCAGCACGTATCAAGACGCGCTCGACGCAACCGGTGCGGCATTGGCCGCGATCGCGGCGCTCGTCCGTGCGGAGGTTCGCCATGGCTGACCTGCGCTGCAAGATCGGCGATCTGGCGATCGTTACGAAGTGCGATGCACGCTCACGCATCGGCATGCTCGTCGAGGTGGCATCGGCTCGCCCGACGCCCGATCACGATTGGCGCGTGCGGATCTTGGGCGGCCCGGTCTCGGGGCGTAGCGTCTGCGGTCGCCGGTCGGGCGATTTCGCGCACGCGGCCGTCTATGACTGGAACCTCACGCCGATTCGCGGCGAAGCGGAGCTGGATTGCACGGTCGACGTCCGGCACCTCCTCGCATCGATTCTGGAGGTGCGCCATGTCTAAATACCGCCTGCCGAACGAAGTCGCGATGATCGCCATGTGTGCGGCCCATCAGTTCGCCCAGCTCGAAGCCCTGTTCGATGCTGTCCGTTCGCATCTTGCTGAGGGTACCTACGAGCGCGCGCTCGTCGACATGGGGCAAAGCGTTGCGAGCCGGTACTCCGCCGAAATGCGCCGCACCGCGCAGCCGGAGGTGTGCCATGACTGACCAGCGCATCCGAACCGCGGTTGTCGACGGATTCGACAACGCCCCGCCGCTCGATACGGGCGCACCGATCGAGCTGCAATTCGCCGTCGACTTGGGCGCGATCTGCGCCGACGCGTGGCTCGACCTGAAAGGCGATGTGCGGCTGCACGACTACGCGGCGCATCAAGCCGCTGCGTTCGCGCGCGGCATGGAAGCCTCCATGCAGGACGCGGGCGACGTCGACGCGCACCGCGTGACGATCAGCCGCCAAGCGTTCGCGGCCGGCTTGATGGGGCGCGTGCAACAGCACCTGTTCGCGGCGCTCGGCCTCGTCACGCGCGAACCGCGCACGACGCATTGAGGGGCGGTCATGGCAAAGACGAACAAGAATGCCGTGCAACCGCTCGCGTCGCACTTCGTGGCCGAGGTGAATCGCCCCGACCGCAACCGCATCGGCACGCGGATCAGTGACGCCATGGAGCTGCTGGACAGCCTGCATTGGGCGGCCGAGAAGGCAATGTCCGATGACGACTACTGGCTTGTGCTGAGCCTGTTCCGCGCGTCCCTGCCGTCGATCGGCGCGGCGCTGGAGGCGGCCAACGACGCACTCGGCGAGTCGCGGCTCGGCCGCTACGTCTACAGCAACGACGTCACGGCCGGCGGTGCGGTTCTGTCGGTGCCTCGCGCGGCCGGCTGACGCTGCGGCGCTAGGCATCATCGAATCATTCAATTCTTCGCGCGTCGGGTAGCTGCCTATCCGATATGGACTACTAATCGGAACCCTGCCGACGCGCGTCCAGTGGGAACCTATGAGTAACGCACCCATGTCCGAATTCGAGCGGGCGAGAGTCGCGCTCGGCTATGTCCCGCCCGACGACCGCGACACGTGGCGTCAGGTGGGAATGGCGCTCAAGGCCGAGTTTGGCGAGGAGGGCTTCGCCCTCTGGAACGAATGGAGCCAAGGCGCGCAGAACTACAACGGCAAGGACGCGCGGGATGTCTGGAAGTCGTTCAAGGGCGGCAAGATCACCATCAACACGCTGTTTCACCTTGCCAAACAAAGCGGCTTCGATCCGCGTGCGCATCGAGCAAAGCCAGTCGATCCAGCGGAGCGCGAGCGGCAGAAAGCCGAGCGCGCGGCCCGCGAAGCGGTCGAGCTGGCCGAACTGACCGAGAAACAGCAAGCCGCGTCGGCGCTCGCTGAGTCGATCTGGTCGGCGGCCGAGCCCGCGCCGGCCGATCACCCGTATCTCGTTCGCAAGCGCGTCCCGGTCGACGCGCTGCGCGTCTATCGCGGCGGCTTGTGCATCGGCACGGCCGCATGCGACGGCGCACTCGTCATCCCGGCCCACGACGCGGACGGCAAGCTGTGGACGCTGGAATTCATCCTGACGGACGGCCAGAAACGTTATCTGCCGAACGGCCGCAAGGCGGGCTGCTTCTCGTTGATCGGCGGCCCGCTATCTTCCGCGCCGTCCACGCTGCTGATTGGCGAGGGTTACGCTACGTGCGCGACGCTTGCGGCCGCGACCGGCTATCCGGCCGCCGTCGCGTTCGACGCCGGCAACCTGCATGCGGTCGCGACGGCGTTGCGCGGCCAGTATCCGGACGCCCGCATCGTCGTGTGCGCGGACGACGACCACACGACAAAGGGCAATCCGGGCGTGACGAAGGCCCGCGCGGCGGCCGAGGCCGTCGCCGGCATCGTCGCCGTGCCCGACTTCGGTCCGAACCGCCCGGCGAACGGGACCGACTTCAACGACCTGGCTGCGCACGTCGGCCCGGATGCGGTCGCCGCCGCCGTGCGCGCTGCGCTCGCGCCGGCCGGCTCGACTGACGCCGGCAAGGGCAAGGCCGCTCCAGCGGCCGCGAAGCCCGCCAAGCGCCCGAAAACGGCCCGCGCGCAGGACGGCAAGTCGCGGTTCGTCGTCGACGACAAGGGCGTGTGGTTTCACGGCTTCAACAATCAGGGCGATCCGCTGCCGCCGCATTGGGTCAGCACGCGTATCGACGTGATCGCGGAGACGCGCAACGAGATGAACAGCGAGTGGGGCTACCTGCTCGAATTCACCGATCGCGACGGCATCCTGAAACGGTGGGCGGTGCCGGCCGGCCTCTTTGCCGGCGATGGCACGGAGCTGCGTCGCATGCTGCTCGATATGGGCGTGAAGCTCGGCGTGACGCAGATCGCCCGCACGCAGATCGCGAACTATGTGCAGATGGCGCAGCCGGACGAGCGCGTGCGCTGCGTGCCGCGCGTCGGCTGGCATCACGGCGCGTTCGTGCTGCCCGATCGCGTCATCGGCACCGGCAAAGAGGCGCTGATCTATCAGGCCGACACGCCCATTCAGAGCCAATTCAAGGAGCGCGGTACGCTCGACGACTGGCAACGCGAGGTCGCGGCCTACTGTGTCGGCAATAGCCGGCTGCTGTTCTGCGTCGCTACCGCCTTCGCTGGTCCGCTGCTGCACTTCTCCGGGCTTCAGTCGGGCGGCTTTCACCTGCTCGGCACGACGTCGAAAGGCAAGTCGACGGGCGGCGTTATCGCCGCGTCCGTGTTCGGCTCGCCGGACTACGTGCGGAGCTGGAAGGCGACCGACAACGCCCTCGAAGCGGTCGCCACGCAGCATAGCGACGCGCTGCTGATCCTCGATGAAATCGGGCAGGTCGAGCCGCGCTTGGTCGGCGATGTGATCTACATGCTCGCGAACGAGTCGGGCAAGGCCCGCGCGTCGCGCAGCGGTTCGGCAAAGCCGGTTCTCACGTGGCGGCTGCTGTTCCTGTCGAACGGCGAAAAGAGCGTGTCCGCGCTGATGGCCGAGGGCAACAAGCCGATGAAAGGCGGTATCGAGGTGCGCTTGCCCGCGATCCCGGCCGAGGTCGGCGAAATGGGCGTCGTGGAAAAGCTGCACGGTTTCCCGACGCCGGCCGCGCTGATCGAGCATCTTGAGCGGCACGCCGGCATTCACTACGGCACGGCCGGCCCCGCTTTCATTGAGTGGGCGTCGTCGCAGGCCGGCGAGCTGGCCGAGCATCTGCGCATCCGCGTCGATGAGCTGGTCGGGCAATGGGTGCCGGACGGTTCGCATTCGCAGGTCGCGCGTGTCGCAAAGCGGTTCTGCCTCGTTGCGGTGGCGGGCGAGCTGGCGACGGCGCACGGGCTGACCGGCTGGCCGCAGGGCGAAGCGGTTGAGGCTGCGCGTCGCTGCTTCGAAGGCTGGCTCGAACTGCGCGGCGGCACCGGCAACTCGGACGAGGCGGAAGCCGTGCGGCAGGTACAGCATTTCCTCGCCGCGCACGGCGACAACCGTTTCGTGTGGATGAACCGGGCGCAGGACGACCATCGGCCGAACGTGCCGCATCGAGCGGGTTTTAAGCAGCACGTGAAGCGCGACGAGCGGCGCACGCCCATCGCGTCCGATCGCGAGTATTACGCCGAGTTCGGCGGCAAGATGAGCGCCGACGATGCGGAAAGCGTCGAGACGGAATACCTGATCGAGGCGGCCGTGTTTCGCAAGGACGTGTGCGCCGGCTTCGATCACAAGATCGTCGCCAAGGCACTGATGAAGCGGGGCGTGCTGATGCCGCGTAGCGACGGCTATCCGTACCGGCAGGAGTACATCCCCGGTCACGGGAAATTCATGGTCTACCGCGTGCTGCCGTCGATCTTCACACTCGAACTGTGAAATGCACCGCCGCCGTCCGGGAGGGCGGTGGCGGGCATTCCTTTGCGCGGCATTTTTGGCCCGCGCGTCAAAGTTACTTTGAGCGATCCGCGCCAGACGGAACCGGGCCGGCAATGGCCGTGAATCTTGCCGTAACCGTAACAATTCGGCCCGGTTTATCTCCAGTATCTCCAGCGTTCTCCAAATCGTTTGGAGACACGCGAAGCCTTACCTCATAAGGCTTTGCGGCCGATTCAGGCGTTTATCTCCAAATCTCCAACTCGTTTTGCACTGAGCGGACAGGTGTCGACCGACCGTAGCGACCGCGAAGCTAGACGGGGCGCGGTTCTCCGGGATTCGAGGTCCGTCGACAACGTGTTTTTGAGGGGGGGTGTCCACGATGCGCCCCGATCGGGCATTGTTGCGCCGACTGTAAGTGTCATGGCGGCCAGAAAGCGGGGGACCCTGCGTCTAGGGCAAAGACGCGGGGGCTCACACCCGCGTGTTTTTCCTACTCCCGGCGCGCCTAAGGGGGTCATATTCATACCGAAATGCAAGGAGCCGGCAGTGCGGTGCCAACTCTGAAAAATCGGTGGGAGGTGCGCGGCAAGGGGGTCATATAAAGGGCGATTAGCGGACAGGCGGCTTGGGCTTGAGTCGTTGACGAATTGCTTTCAACGATCGATCTACATGCCGGCTCCGCTAGCTCGGGCTAATACCCCTATCATTCAGCTGGCGAGCTCAGCCGAACGGATGACGCGGCCAATATTGGGAATGACAGAATGAACCACGATATGCATCAGCAACCGGATAATCAGACGCCCGACGAAGTTAGCACGTCCAATCTAGAGGAGATTGTCGACTTGGGCGCGCTCGGTCCCGAGCCGTCAGAATCCTATCTCGAGCGTCTGCGGATGCTCGATGAGATTGCCCGTGAGTGCATGTTTGTTTCTCGTTCCTATGGAGGCATTCCTTCACCCACGAGCCAACATTTTTATGCGTCAGTTCTATTCACCCTCATGATTACCAAGAGCGTTAGCCTTCTGATGCTGGCGCCGCACACGCCTTGGGCTGAGAAGAAAATTGAGCATTGGGACTACAGCTCGATGACTGGCATTGCTCGCACACTCATCGAGCTGCGCGTCGCGTTCTACTATCTGTGTGTGGACCAATGCTCCGAGGATGAATGGAAATTTCGCTGGAATTTGTTCAACCTTCATGATTGCACGTCTCGAATCCGCATGTTCGAGGCTCTCGAAAACGCAGATCAGGTAGAAGCCCTGCGCGCAACTGCCGAAGATCTTCGATCACGCTTACTCGAGAATCCATTCTTAACCACCATCGACAAAAAGCACCACAAGCGTCTGCTCCACGGTCAGAACGCGTATCTCTTGCCGATGGAAGTTATTGCTGAGCGTGCAGGTATCGACCTAAGAACCTTCCGTTGGATCTATGTGCTGTTTTCGAGTCATGTCCACGCGCTGCCCATGTCGTTCTATCGCATCGGGCACACTGGAGACGACCGGGGGCGCGGACTGCCGAGCCCTTCGGAGGAGAGTTATTCTGCGCTTTGCTTAAGCATGGCGGCTACGCTCCTCGTTGCGACGAGGGATAACGTTCATGAACTGTTTGCAGCTCATAAGCCGTCGCCGGCACAACCAACTTCGGAACCAGATGTTTCCGAACTAACGGCCAACCCACCTGCGCTTGCTATAGGCGAGGAACACATCCATGATGCCTCGGACACGCTCGCCATGCGCTTCAAGAGAACGGGCGAGGTAGCCTACAAGACGACTTTCATATATCGACCGACTGGCGACGTGATACTTGAGCGCGACGACTCAGAGCAGGACGGTGTCGAATTGAAATATTTCGATCCGTATTTCTGGAGCGTGAAGCTCAACGGGGGGCCAGCAACGGGTGAAGCTCTGGAACGGGCGCTCGGAGGGCCGCATGCATTTCGCATTGACTACGCGGCGCGGGAACTACTGTTCAAGACTGCCGAAGCATAAAGAATAGACAGCTTATCAGCGCTCTCTTTTCATCCATTCAACGGGTTCTTCCGTCACCTCGTGAAGTTATCGACAATTCGGTCATTGGCAGCGATCCGATGTAAAGCGGGCAATTTTCTGCCGGCACCAACTTCCGCTCAGCGTCGATCGCCGCCCCTGATGAAGTGGCGGCCAAGCGACCTCGGACGCGACGCTGACTCATACGCGCAGCGGTCTATCTTGCCGCCGCGATCGGGATGACCTTCGCCCCAATCTGTTTGTCGAGATAGTCCGCCCACCATTGCATCATGCGATGGCGCTCAGAAAGATACTCGGCATGGTTGTATGCCGCCCGCACACCATCCTGTTCCGAGTGGGCGAGCTGACGCTCGATCCAGTCGGAATTGAATCCCTTCTCGTTCAAGATCGTTGAAGCGAGACCCCGGAACCCGTGTCCGGTCATGCGACTGCGATAGCCCATGCGGTAGAGCGCGTACAGGATCGTGTTCTCGCTCATCTGCTGCAACGGTCTACGGCTGTTCGGGAAGAGCCAGCGACGATGGCCCGTCAGCGCGCGCAGCTCGGCAAGCAGCGCGATCGTCTGCTCGGAGAGCGGCACGATATGCACACGACGCATCTTCATCTTCTCGGCCGGAATGCGCCACTCTCGGCGCTCCAAGTCGATCTCAGTCCACTCCGCCTGCCGCAGCTCGATAGTGCGAACGAAGGTCAATGCCAAGAACCGCAGAGCGAGCCGAGTCTCCGGCTCTCCCTCGTAGGCAGCGATCGAGCGAAGCAGCTCCGGTAGCTCGCTTTCCCCGACTCGCGCCATATGCTTGACGGGAACCGCCTTCAATGCGCCTCGCAGGTCCGGTGACGGATCTCGCTCGGCACGGCTCGTTGCAACGGCATAGCGAAAGACTTGGCCGCACGTCTGCAACGTCTTGCGCGCCGTCTCGAACGCCTCTCGACCTTCGATTCGTCGAATGACCGCGAGCAAATCCGGTGCGCTGATCGAAGAAATCGGACGCTGGCCGATCAGGGGAAACACCTCGCGATCGAGCTGTTTCTTGACTCGGTTCGCGTGCGAAGCGCTCCATGTCGCTTGCTGCGCTTCGTACCACTCCAGCGCGACGGCCTCGAAGGTGTTCTGTGCGGCAATAGCGCGAGTCTGCTTCTCAACGTCACGCTCGAACGCAGGGTTCTTCCCTTCCGCTAACAGCCGCTTCGCTTCGTCACGCCTCGACCGAGCATCAGCGAGCGACGTCGCGGGATAGTCGCCGAACGTCAGCAGGTTTTCTTTGCCATTGAACCGATATTTGAGCCGCCATTTCTTCGAACCACTGGAGCGCAGATCGAGATACAGGCCGCCGCCGTCGAAGAGTTTGTTTCCCCCGGCCTCATCGAATCTAGCGTTGCGGCACTTGGCGTCGGTAAGAGGTTTGGTCTTCATTGTTCGCCGGGGGTACGGCATACCCCCAAATCCGAGAAGTCATACCCCGAATCTTACCCCCAAATTTCCGGGATGCCCCGGTTCTACTCGGCACTTCCAGAAACAAAAAACCCGCGTCAGCGCTAGGCTGGACGCGGGTTTTGGGACTTCCCGGTACTACTTGATACTAGTGTTTGGTGCCGGCTGCAGGACTCGAACCCGCCACCTGATGATTACAAATCAACTGCTCTACCAGATGAGCTAAGCCGGCGTAGCGCGAGATTCTACCTCATTTCACGATCTTGAGGCGAGGTCTGCTGCCGCCTTTCGAGCCGTCGCCGTCGGTTTTCGGCGGTTCGTCGGCCCCTTCGGACGGCTCCTCGTTCGCACCGCTATCGGCGACCGGCGCCAACGGCGAGACGGACTCGTCACGCTGCGCGTCATCGGCTTGCTCATCGTCGAACGCGCCCGAATCCTCACCTTCGCCCGCGACCGCATCGACCTGGAACGCCATGCCCTGCCCGTTCTCGCGCGCATAGATCGCGAGCACGTTGGCCACCGGAATCTCGATCTTGTGCGCCTTCCCGGAGAACCGGGCCGTGAACTCGATCCACTCGTTGCCCATCTGCAACTGGCTCGTCGCCTCGAAGCTGATGTTGAGCACGATCTCGCCGTCACGCACGAACTGACGCGGCACGCGCGTCGAGTTGTCGACCCTCACCGCGATATGCGGCGTGTAACCGTTATCGGTGCACCACTCGTACAACGCGCGCAGCAGATAAGGCTTCGTTGAAATCTCTTGCATCACAATCCTCGAACCCGGAGCGGGCGCGCGGCACGCCGCGCCACCCGCTCCGTCATGCCTTCATTGCAACATTAACGACGCATGACCTTTTCGGACGGCGTCAGTGCTTCGATGTAGGCCGGACGGCTGAAGATCCGTTCGGCGTACTTCATCAGCGGCGCGGCGTTCTTCGACAACTCGATGCCGTAGTGATCCAGGCGCCACAGCAGCGGTGCGATCGCGACGTCGAGCATCGAGAACTCTTCGCCGAGCATGTACTTGTTCTTCACGAAGATCGGCGCGAGTTGCGTCAGGCGATCGCGGATCGCGAGGCGGGCCTTCTCGTGATTCTTCTCCGCCGCCTTGCCCTTCTCGTTCTCGAGCGTGCTGACGTGGACGAACAGTTCCTTCTCGAAGTTGAGCAGGAACAGGCGCGCACGGGCGCGCTGCACCGGGTCGGCCGGCATCAGTTGCGGATGCGGGAAGCGCTCGTCGATGTACTCGTTGATGATGTTCGATTCGTACAGGATCAGGTCGCGCTCGACCAGGATCGGCACCTGACCGTACGGGTTCATCACCGAAATGTCTTCCGGCTTGTTGAACAGGTCGACGTCGCGGATTTCGAAGTCCATGCCCTTCTCGAACAGCACCAGCCGGCAACGCTGGGAGAACGGGCAAGTTGTGCCGGAATACAGAACCATCATATTTGCGTTTCCTCAAAAAAGCCGAGGGCCGGCACGCGGCGCAACCCCTTTCACGGGTTCCGCCTTGCGCCGGCCCCACGCCGGTCAGGCGTGTTTACTTGATATCTTTCCAGTACGCGGCATTCAGCCGCCAGGCCAGGAAAGTCAGGACACCGAGAAAGATCAGCACCCAGACGCCGAGGCGCTTGCGGGTCTGCTGGGCCGGCTCGGACATCCATGTCATATAGGCCACCAGGTCGGCGACCGCAGCATCGTAGTCGGGCGACGAGAGCGTGCCCGGCGTGACCTGCTGGAAGCCGACGAGCACGTGGGCCTTCTCGCCCGTCTCCTCGTCCGTCTTGTCTTCGAATTTGGCAACGCGCTGCCCCTGCAGCTGCCACAACACATGGGGCATGCCGACGTTCTCGAACACCGCGTTGTTCCAGCCGGTCGGCCGCGTATCGTCGCGGTAGAAGCTCCGCAGATACGTGTACAGCCAGTCGCGGCCGCGCGCGCGCTCCTCGACCGACAGGTCGGGCGGCGTGGTGCCGAGCCAGTTCTTCGCGTCGTCGGGCCGCATCGCAACGGACATCGTGTTCCCGACCTTGTCGGTCGTGAACAGGAGATTCGTTTCGATCTCCTTCTGGGATATGCCCAGATCCGTCAGACGGTTGTAGCGCATCAGGTTCGCGCTGTGGCAGTTCAGGCAATAGTTTACAAACAATTGCGCGCCGTGCTGAAGCGAAACGAGATTTTCCGTGTTATCGGGCGCCCGGTCGAGCGGAAAATTACCTTCCGCCCGCACGGCCGGCGCCGCCAGCAGCGCACAGGCGGTCGCCCCGATCAGCGCGAGTGTCGAAAGCAGTTTCTTCATGTCGTTCTCTCCTCGCTCACGTTAATGGGGCTTGAAGCGCACCCGCTCCGGCGGCTGCTTGAACGTGCCAAGCGGCGTCCAGACGGGCATGCCGAGGAAGAACGCGAAGTAGATCAACGCGCAGAACTGCGCGATCAGCGTCGCCGCCGGCGAGGGCGGCCGCGTGCCGAGGAACGCGAGGGTCAGGAACGCCGCGACGAAGATCCCGAGGAACACCTTGTGGAACAGCGGCCGGTAGCGGATCGACTTCACCGGGCTGCGGTCGAGCCACGGCAGGAAGAACAGCGAGATCACCGCCGAGCCCATCACGACGACGCCCCAGAACTTCGACTCCGTCAGGTACATGAACACGACGATCGCGGCCGCCAGCACCGGCAGCCCGACCTTCCACTTGCCGCGCGCGCGGATCAGCGCGAGCACGCCGAGCAGCGCGATCACGATCATCAGCACGATCTTGAACGGGTCGGTGGTCGCGCGCAGCATCGCGTAGAACGCGGTGAAGTACCAGACCGGCGCGATCTCGGGCGGCGTCTGCAGCGGGTTCGCCGGGACGAAGTTGTTCGCCTCGAGGAAGTAGCCGCCCATCTCCGGCGAGAAGAACACGATCAGCGCGAACACCATCAGGAACACGCACACGCCGAGGAAATCGTGGACCGAGTAGTACGGGTGGAACGGGATGCCGTCGAGCGGAATGCCGTTCTCGTCCTTTTTCGCCTTGATCTCGATGCCGTCGGGGTTATTCGACCCCACTTCGTGCAGCGCGACCAGGTGGGCGACGACGAGGCCGACCAGCACCAGCGGAATCGCGATCACGTGGAACGCGAAGAAGCGGTTCAGCGTGACGTCGGACACGACGTAGTCGCCGCGAATCCACAGCGACAGGTCCGGGCCGACGAACGGGATCGCCGAGAACAGGTTCACGATCACCTGCGCGCCCCAGAACGACATCTGGCCCCACGGCAGCAGGTAGCCGAAGAACGCTTCGGCCATCAGGCACAGGAAGATCGCGCAGCCGAAGATCCACACGAGCTCGCGCGGCTTGCGGTACGAACCGTACAGCAGCCCGCGGAACATGTGCAGGTAGACGACCACGAAGAACATCGATGCACCGGTCGAGTGCATGTAGCGGATCAGCCAGCCCCACGGCACCTCGCGCATGATGTACTCGACCGACGCGAACGCGAGCATCGAGTCGGGCTTGTAGTTCATCGTCAGGAAGATGCCCGTGACGATCTGGTTGACGAGCACCAGCAGCGCGAGGGAGCCGAAGAAGTACCAGAAGTTGAAGTTCTTCGGCGCGTAATACTCGGATACGTGCTTCTTCCAGGTGGACGTGAGCGGGAAGCGCTGGTCGATCCAGCCGGTGAAACCTGTGGTGGAGACTTCCTTGTTGTCGGCGGCCATCACGCTTCTCCTTTCTCGTCCTTGCCGATCACGAGGGTCGTCGCCGACGTGAACATGTAGGGCGGGATGTCGAGATTCTGAGGCGCCGGCTTGTTCTTGAACACACGGCCGGCGAGGTCGTAGGTCGAACCGTGGCACGGGCACAGGAAACCGCCCGGCCAGTCGTCCGGCAGGTTCGGCTGCGGACCCGGCGTGAAGCGTTGGCTAGGCGTGCAGCCGAGGTGCGTACACACGGCCATCACGACGAGAATGTTCTTGCGATCGGCCCGCGACCGATATTCGTTGGCGCAATACGCGGGCAACGGCATCGAATACGGGGATTTCGTGGCCGGATCGGCCACTTCCTTGTCGGCCTTGACCACGTCGGCCAGCATCGAATCGGTGCGATTCAGGATCCAGACCGGCTTGCCGCGCCACGGCACGGTGACCATTTCGCCGGGCTTCAGGCCGCTGATGTCGACCTCGACCGGCGCACCGGCCGCTTTCGCTTTCGCGGACGGCGCAAGCGACGCCGCGAAAGGTATGACGGTGGCTACGCCTCCTACGCCACCTGCTACGGATGTCGCAATCAGCCAGGTACGGCGGCCGCTGTCGACGCGTTTCTCTTCCTTGTCTCGCATCACACGCCCCACTTCTGAGTTGGATTTTCCGTCACGACTTTCCATTCCGCCGCTAGTTTGCTCGAATGGAGTCGCCATTTACAAGGCCCGGAGATGAAAATCCCTTCGAAGTGATTGATAGTTAAGGGTTATCCCCCACTATCGGAGCGATTAAATCATTTCACTTTTAAGCGGATGCTACATTGTGAAATTTCGATGCACTGCCGCAAATCCGGCGCTCAGACCGGATTATGAATATCGATAAAAAGGTGTTCGAGATCGAATTCTTCGGACAAGTGGCGCCCAAGCGCCTGGATCCCGTAGCGCTCGGTCGCATGGTGCCCCGCCGCAACGAACGCGACGCCGCTCTCCGCCGCCGCGTGGGTGGTCGACTCGGACACCTCGCCGGTCAGGAACACGTCCGCGCCGGCGTCGATCGCCGCGTCGAAATAGCTCTGCGCGGCGCCCGTGCACCACGCGATGCGGCGCAACTGCGTGTCCGGATCGCCGAGCACGAGCGGCGTGCGGCCCAGCGTGTTCTCGACCTTCGCGACGAAGTGCTCGAGCGTGACGGGCATCGGCAGCGTCGCCATCCAGCCGAGATCGCCTTCGCCGAACCGCTGCTCGCCGATCAGGCCGAGCTTTTCGCCAAGCTGCGCGTTGTTGCCGAATTCGGGATGCGCGTCGAGCGGCAGGTGGAACGCGAACAGGTTCAGGTCGTTCGCGAGCAGCAGCTTCAGGCGCTGATACTTGCGGCCGGTGATCTGCGGCGCCTCGTTGCGCCAGAAATAGCCGTGATGGACGAGCACGGCATCCGCACCCCATTCGAGCGCGGCTTCGAGGAAGGCGACCGACGCCGTCACGCCGGTGGCGATCTTCTCGATCTTGCGGCGCCCCTCGACCTGCAGGCCGTTCGGGCAATAGTCCTTGAAGCGCGCGGTTTCAAGGGTATTGTTCAAGTACAATTCAAGTTCGATCCGATCCATATAAACCTCTAATCCATTCAGATGCTTAGACGCTTCTGGCTGTTCTTCGCGCAGGCGGTGACCGTACTGCTCGCGCTGATGTTCATCGTCGTGACGCTCAAGCCGCAATGGCTGCAACGGCAAGGACAGCTCGGCAAGCAGCTTGCCACGCCGATCGTCGCGCTGCGGGAAGTCGCGCCGGGCATCGGCGGCGCACCGGCGACCACGTCGTATGCCGAAGCCGCGCAGAAGGCGATGCCGGCCGTCGTCAACGTGTTCTCCAGCAAGGACGGCTCGCTGCCGCCCGACCCGCGCGCGAAGGATCCGCTGTTCCGTTACTTCTTCGGCGACCGCAACGCCCGCAAGCAGCAGGACGAGCCGGCCGCCAACCTCGGCTCGGGCGTTATCGTGAGCCCGGAAGGTTACATTCTAACGAACCAGCACGTCGTGGACGGCGCCGACCAGATCGAAGTCGCGCTCGCCGACGGCCGCACGGCCACCGCGAAGGTGATCGGCAGCGATCCCGAAACCGATCTCGCCGTGCTCAAGATCAACATGACGAACCTGCCGACGATCACGCTCGGCCGCTCCGACCAGTCGCGCGTCGGCGACGTCGTGCTCGCGATCGGCAACCCGTTCGGCGTCGGCCAGACGGTCACGATGGGGATCATCAGCGCGCTCGGCCGCAACCACCTCGGCATCAACACGTTCGAGAACTTCATCCAGACCGACGCGCCGATCAACCCCGGCAACTCCGGCGGCGCGCTGGTCGACGTGAACGGCAACCTGCTCGGCATCAACACGGCGATCTACTCGCGCTCCGGCGGCTCGCTCGGCATCGGTTTCGCGATTCCGGTCTCGACCGCGCGCACGGTGCTCGAAAGCATCATCACGACGGGCTCGGTCACGCGCGGCTGGATCGGCGTCGAGCCGCAGGACGTCACGCCGGAGATCGCCGAGTCGTTCGGGCTCCAGCAGAAATCGGGCGCGATCGTCGCGGGCGTGCTGCAGGGCGGCCCGGCCGACAAGGCCGGCATCAAGCCGGGCGACATCCTGGTGAGCGTCAACGGCGAGGACATCACCGACACCACGAAGCTGCTGAACGTCGTCGCGCAGATCAAGCCGGGCACACCGACCAAGGTGCACGTCGTACGCAAGGGCAAGCAGTTCGACGTGAACGTCGTGATCGGCAAGCGCCCGCCGCCGCCGAAGCAGACGCTCGACGAGCAGGACAGCGATAGCGAATGAGGCTGGGCAGGCGGCGCGCCGCCTGCCGGTTGCGACGCGTCGTGATGCGCCGCGGAAATGGAAAAGGGCAGCCGGCTGGCTGCCCTTTTGCTTTGCTTCAAAACGATGTCGGGTGCCGCGAAGGCGGCGTGGGCACGCGCTGGCCGGAGCCAACCGCAGCAGGTACCGGCCCCTCCAGCTTGACCGGAAAGCCGCCCGGCGCCGCGCCGTCAACCCGCGGCTTCGCCGTTCCCCGCCTCGCCCTCTTCGGCCGGCTTCTTCGGCACGAAGAACCGCGCGGCCAGCAGCCCGATCTCGAACAGCACGACGAGCGGCAGCGCCAGCATCAGTTGCGAAAACACGTCCGGCGGCGTGACGACCGCCGCGACCACGAATGCGCCGACGATCACGTACGGCCGCATTTCCTTCAGCTTCTTCAGCGACAGCACGCCCATCCGGACGAGCAGCACGACGACGATCGGCACCTCGAACGTGACCCCGAACGCGATGAACATCCCGAGCACGAAGCTCAGGTAGTTGTCGATGTCGGTCGTCATCTCGGCCCCGAGCGGCGCGTTGTAGTGCGCCATCACGCGGAAGATCGTCGGGAACACGAGGAAGTACGCGAACGCCATCCCGCACAGGAACAGGAAGTAGCTGCTGCCGACGAGCGGCGCGACGAGCTTCTTCTCGTGCTGGTACAGCCCCGGCGCGACGAACGCCCAGATCTGGTACAGCACGATCGGCAGCGCGATCACGAGCGCGACGAGCATCGTGACCTTCATCGGCACGAAGAACGAGCCGGTGACGTCGGTGACGATCATCTTGCCGTCTTTCGGCAGGTTGTCCATCAGCGGCCGCGCGAGCAGCTTGAAGATGTCCGGCGCCCAGTAGACGAGCCCGAGGAACACGACGATCACGGCCAAGCCCGCGCGAATGATGCGATCGCGAAGCTCGACGAGATGGGAAATGAAGGTTTCTTCCGGGGCGTCGCCCGGGTTCTGCTGGGGGTCGCTCACACCGGCCCTCGGTAGGATTGACGAGCGAGCATGCGCTCGACTCAGAAGAAGCGCGTCGGCCGGCGCAGGCTGGCCGGCTGATGACGCGCGACACGCGCGGCGCCCGACTGCACGTGCGTGCGACGGGTCGTCGCGCGCTTGTACCAGACGGGCGTCGCCGCCTGCTTGATGCGCCAGTTGCGGCGCTTCGGCGCAAGCGCGGCCGAACTGCCGCGCCACGACGGCGCCGCGGGCGTATCGGAACCAGGGGAACCGACGGACCCGGCGTCGCCGGCAGCCCCGTCAAGACCGCCGACCGCGGAATGCCACGTGTCGTTCAGTGCCTTCTCGTGCTCGCGCAAGTTGTCGTGAATCGTCGTCTCGACATTGCGCGCGGCCGATTCGAAATCGGTCTTCATCGTCCGCAGCGCGTCGAGTTCGATTTCGCGCGAGACCTCGGCCTTCACGTCGTTGATGTACCGCTGCGCGCGGCCGAACAGCGCGCCTGCCGTGCGCGCGACGCGCGGCAGGCGCTCGGGGCCGAGCACCACGAGCGCGACGACGCCGATCAGCGCCATCTTCGAAAGACCGAGATCCAGCATCGCGAATGCCTGTCAGCGTGCCGGCGTTACGCCTTGTTCGAATCGGAACGCGTCGTTTCCTTCGCGTTGACGTCGACCGCACCCGAACGCGGCAGTTGCTGCGCATCCGCCGGCGTTTCGCCTTCCTTCATGCCGTCCTTGAAACCCTTCACGGCGCTGCCGAGGTCGTTGCCGATGTTGCGCAGCTTCTTCGTACCGAAAACCAGCGCGACGATCAGCAGCACGATCAGCCAGTGCCAAATGCTCAATCCACCCATGATGAAACCTCTCCTCAACCACGCCGCGTCGCGGCGCAAATCGCCGGCGGCACGCCGGCTTCGACTATCGATGCGGGGAAACGCCCCGCTGCGTCAACCCATTCGCTGCCACGGGCGCGGGCCGGCCAGGATATGCGCGTGCAGGTGGTAGACCTCCTGCCCGCCGCCCGGGCCCGTGTTGATCACCGTACGGAAACCGGTTTCGCCGCCCGTATACGCGACGCCGAGCTGGTCGGCCAGACGCGCGACGAGCAGCATCAGCCGGCCGAGCATCGGCGCATCGGCGTCGCTCGCCGCCGACAGCGTCGGCAGGTGCTGGCGCGGAATCACGAGCACGTGCGTGTCGGCCGCCGGGCGGATGTCGCGGAACGCGACGAATTCGTCGTCCTCGTGCACCTTCGTGCTCGGGATCTCGCCTGCCGCGATCTTGCAGAACAGGCAATTCGGATCGTGACTCATGTTGCTCCTGCAGACGCCCGCGCGCGGCCGGTCAGAACCATGCCTGCGGATCGAGCGCCTTGTTGTCGTTCAGGTACAGCCAACCCTTGATGATACGGTACAGCGTCCAAATCCATGTGACAAACATGATCACGAATCCCACCCCCACGAACAGCAGCGCGATGCCGATCACGTACGCGATCAGCGCGCGCCAGAACGTGCGGATCTGCCACTCGAAGTGATCGGCGTACGGCGTGCCGGCCACGTCGCCGCGCTTCACGTAGTTGATGATGATCGCGATGATGCCCGTGACGCCACCCGTCAGCCAGTGAATCGCATAGAGGCCGTACAGCACGTGGGTCAGCGTGCGCAGCCCGTTCAGGCGTTCGGCATCCGCGGCTCCCGGCACCGCGGGCGTCGGAAACTGGTTCGACGTATCGTTCATGATGCTACCCCCGTTAGATGACAATTCTTACAGCTTACCGCACTGTTGCCACCGCGGCGGGGCGTGCCCGTCACCCGCCGTTTTCCTCGCGCTCGCGACGCTTGCGCAGCGCCTTTTCCTCGATGCCCGACAAGCCTTCGCGACGCTCGAGTTCGGCGATCACGTCAGCCGGGCTCAGGTCGAAATGCGACAGCATCACGAGGCAGTGGAACCACAGGTCGGCCACCTCGCCGACGAGCGCGGTCGGCGCGCCGCCCTGCCGCACGTCCTTCGCGGCCAGCACGACTTCCGTCGCCTCTTCGCCGATCTTCTTCAGCACCGCGTCGTCGCCCTTGTGGAACAGGCGCGACACGTACGATTGGTCGGGGTCGCCGCCCTTGCGGCTATCGATCACGGCCGCGAGGCGCAGCAGCGTGTCTTCGGTCGATTGCGTCATTTGTAGATGTGTTCGGGGTCTTTCAGCACCGGTTCGACCGCGACCCAGTCGCCGCTGTCCACGTTGCCTTCGAATTTCTGGAAGAAGCACGAATGCCGGCCGGTGTGGCATGCGATGCCCGACACCTGCTCGACCTTCAGCAGCACGACGTCCTCGTCGCAGTCGAGCCGCACTTCGTGCACGTGCTGCACGTGGCCCGACTCCTCGCCCTTGAACCACAGGCGCTTGCGCGAACGCGAATAGTAGACCGCGCGCTGCGTCTCGACCGTCTTCGCGAGCGCCTCGCGATTCATCCACGCGAACATCAGCACGTCGTTGGTCGACGCTTCCTGCGCGATCACCGGCACGAGGCCGTTGTCGTCCCAGCGGACCTTGTCGAGCCACGCGGGCAGGGATTTCGTTTCCGTATTCATCACAGCCTCACCGCGATGCCCTGGTCGGACATGAAGCGCTTCGCCTCGCCGACCGTGTGCTCGCCGTAGTGGAAGATGCTCGCGGCCAGCACCGCGTCGGCGCGGCCGTCCTTGATGCCGTCGGCCAGGTGCTGCAGCGAACCGACGCCGCCCGACGCGATCACCGGCACCGGCACCGCGTCCGACACGCCGCGCGTGAGCGCGAGATCGAAGCCCGACTTCGTGCCGTCGCGGTCCATGCTCGTGAGCAGGATCTCGCCGGCGCCGAGTTCGGCCATCTTGCGCGCCCATTCGATCGCGTCGAGGCCCGTGTTCTTGCGGCCGCCGTGCGTGAACACTTCCCAGCGCGGCGCCTCGCCGTCGGCCGACACGCGCTTCGCATCGATCGCGACGACGATGCATTGCGAGCCGTACTTGTCGGCCGCGTCGCGCACGAGCTGCGGGTTCGCGACCGCCGACGAATTCATGCTGACCTTGTCCGCGCCCGCGTTCAGCAGGCGCCGCACGTCCTCGACGGCGCGCACGCCACCGCCGACGGTCAGCGGAATGAACACCTGCGACGCAACGGCTTCGATGATCGGCAGGATCAGGTCGCGCTGGTCGGACGTCGCGGTGATGTCGAGGAAGGTCAGTTCGTCGGCACCCTGGTCGTCGTAGCGGCGGGCGATTTCGACGGGGTCGCCGGCGTCGCGCAGCTCGACGAAATTGACGCCCTTGACGACACGCCCGGCGGTCACGTCCAGGCAGGGGATGATGCGTTTAGCTAGAGCCATGATGTTGCGCCAAATGCCGCGCTGGGACGGCCGGTTGCGGAAGCCTCGCGCGAGGCTTCCGGTCGGGGCCGCCTGCGGGCAGCCCCGGCGAACGGGACAACCGCGGTTACGCGTTGTCGAGTTCGCCGTTCAGTTCGTCCGCGCGCTTTTGCGCGGCCGCGAAATCGAGATCGCCGGAGTAGATCGCACGGCCGCAGATCACGCCTTCGACGCCGTGCTCTTCCACTTCGCACAGGCTCTCGATGTCCGTGAGGTTCGACAGGCCACCGCTGGCGATCACCGGGATGCCGACCGCCTGCGCGAGCTTCACGGTCGCGTCGATGTTGATGCCCTGCAGCATCCCGTCGCGGCCGATGTCCGTGTAGACGATCGATTCGACGCCGTAATCCTCGAACTTCTTCGCGAGATCGATCACCTCGTGACCGGTCAGCTTGCTCCAGCCGTCGGTCGCGACCTTGCCGTCCTTCGCATCCAGCCCGACGATGATGCTGCCGGAGAACGCGGTGCACGCGTCCTGCAGGAAGCCCGGGTTCTTCACGGCCGCCGTGCCGATGATCACGTAGGACAGGCCGGCGTCGAGATACTTCTCGATCGTCTCGAGGCTGCGGATGCCGCCGCCGAGCTGGACGGGAATTTCGTCGCCGACTTCGTCGAGGATCGCTTCGATCGCCTCGAGATTCTTCGGCTTGCCGGCGAATGCGCCGTTCAGGTCGACGAGATGGAGCCGCCGGGCGCCGAGATCGACCCACTTGCGGGCCATCGCCGCCGGGTCCTCGGAAAAAATCGTGGCCTGGTCCATATCGCCCTGTTTGAGGCGCACACACTGACCGTCTTTGAGGTCGATGGCCGGAATCAGCAACATAGCAATCGGGTGTCGTCGTGGAAAAAGAAAAGAATCCGGCGCGTACCGGCCAAACCGGTGCCGCGCCGTCTCGCTAGTTTAGTACAACTCTTTCGGCGCTTAGGCGGGCAAGCCCCGTGCGACAGGCCTTTCGGCCAGGGCGACTGTGGCTCGCGCACCACGTTTACGGTTTCCAGTGTACGAAGTTGCGATACAGACGCAACCCGACCTCCGCGCTTTTCTCCGGGTGGAATTGGGTCGCGAAGAGGTTGTCCCGCGCGACCGCGGACGTAAACGGCGCGCCGTAGGCCGTTTCGCCGACCGTGTGCGCCGGGTTGTCCGGCGTCACGTAATAGCTGTGCACGAAGTAGAAATACGCGTCGTCGGGCACGCCGTCCCACAGCGGGTGCGGCTGCGCCTGGCGCACGCGGTTCCAGCCCATCTGCGGCACCTTGAAGCGCGAGCCGTCGTCCTGCACGCGGCCGTCGAGCTCGAAACGCACAACCTTGCCGGGCAGGAGGCCGAGGCCCTTCGTGTCGCCTTCCGCGCTCCAGTCGAACAGCATCTGCTCGCCGACGCATACGCCGAGCAGCGGCTTCGTGCGCGACGCCTCGATCACGGCCTCCTGCAGGCCCGATTCGCCGAGGCAGCGCATGCAGTCCGGCATCGCACCCTGGCCGGGCAGCACGACGCGGTCGGCCGCGCGAATCGCGGCCGGCGTGTCGACGATCGCCACGTCGGCGGCCGGTTCGGCCTTCTTGAGCGCCTGCGCGACCGAGCGCAGGTTGCCCATCCCATAATCCACAATCGCAATCGAAGTTTTCATCTCAGTGCAGGCAGTAGCGCCCTCAGTCCATTGACGATGAATTCCACCGCCAGCGCCGACAGCATCAGACCCATCAGCCGCGTGGCGATGTTGATGCCGGTGCGGCCGATCCAGTTCGCGATCGGCTCGGCGAGCCGCATCGCGACGAAACACAGAAAAGCCAGGACCGCGCCGATCGCGACCAGCCCGGCCCGTTCATACCAGTGATGCGCGTTCGCCGCATAGATGATCACCGTGCTGATCGAGCCGGGGCCCGTGAGCAGCGGAATCGCCAGCGGCACGACCGCGATGTTGTCCTTCAGCTCGGCTTCGTGGCGTTCCTCCGGCGTCGATCGCGTGTTGCCGATCTGCGCGTTCAGCATGTTGATCGCCATCAGCAGCATGATGATCCCGCCGCCCACTTCGAGCGACCCGACCGAAATGCCGAAGAAGTTGATGATCTGCTGCCCGAGCAGCGCGGTCACCGTCATCACGCAGAACACCGACACCGATGCGATCCGGATCGTGCGACGCCGCTCGTCGTCCGTCTGCTGCGCCGTCAGGCTCAGGAAAAACGGCACCGCGCCGACCGGGTTGATCAGCGCGAGCAGCGAAATGAACGATTTGAGCAGATCCATCGCACGCCGGCGCGCCGCGCCGAAGCCGTGAGGTCGTCCTTGGCGTCGTCCGTTCGGAAGTTAGAGGCTGCCTTTGGTCGACGGAATCTGCCCCGCCGCCCGCTCGTCGAGTTCCACCGCCGCGCGCAGCGCCCGGCCGAAGGCCTTGAACACCGTCTCGAGCTGATGGTGCGCGTTGATCCCGCGCAGGTTGTCGATGTGCAGCGTGACGCCCGCGTGGTTCACGAACCCGCGGAAGAATTCGATCGACAGGTCGACGTCGAACGTGCCGATCCGCGCGCGCGTGAACGGCACGTGAAATTCGAGGCCGGGCCGGCCGGAGAAATCGATCACGACGCGCGACAGCGCCTCGTCGAGCGGCACGTACGAATGGCCGTAGCGGCGGATGCCCTTGCGGTCGCCGATCGCCTTCGCGACGGCCTGACCGAGCGTGATGCCGACATCCTCGACCGTGTGGTGGTCGTCGATATGCGTGTCGCCGTGCGCTTCGACCTCGAGATCGACCAGACCGTGTCGCGCGATCTGGTCGAGCATATGGTCGAGAAACGGCACGCCGGTGGCCAGCTTCTGCCGGCCGGTGCCGTCGAGATCGAGCTTCACACGGATCTGCGTTTCGCTGGTATTGCGAACGACTTCCGCCACACGCATGACAATTCCTTGATCGAGTCTGATGTAAATGGGGATTGATCGTCGCGCGCCGCCGCGCCCTGGGCTCAACCGGGCAGCGCGAGTTTCAAGGCGGCCAGCAGGCGGGCGTTTTCGTCGGGAGAACCGACGGTCAGCCGCACGCATTCGGCCAGTAATGGATGCATTTTACTCACGTTTTTGACCAGCACCCGCTCGGTGAGCAGCGCATCGAACACGGCGGCCGCGTCCGGCACGCGCACCAGCAGGAAATTGCCGGCGCTCGGGAACACCGTCGCGCCCGGCAGCGCGGCCACCGCCTGCGCCAGGCGGGTGCGTTCCGCGCGCAATTCGGCCGCCTGCGCGTCGAGCACGTCGAGGTGATCGAGCAGGAAATCGGCGGTCGCCTGGGTCAGCACGTTGATGTTGTACGGCGGGCGCACCTTGTCGAATTCGTTCAGCCACGCCGGCAAGCCGACGAGGTAGCCGAGGCGGATGCCCGCGAGGCCGAGCTTCGACACAGTGCGCATCACGACGACGTTGTCGAACTCGGCGGCGCGCGGCAGCCACGAACGCTCGGCGAACGGCTGGTACGCCTCGTCGATCACGATCAGGCTGTGCCGGGCGGCCGCGACGATCCGCTCGACGTCGGCATCGTCGTACAGCGTGCCGGTCGGGTTGTTCGGGTACGCGAGATAGACGATCGCCGGCCGGTGCTCGGCGATCGCCGCGAGCATCGCGTCGACGTCGAGCGTCAGGTCGGCCTGCAGCGGCACGCCGACGAATTCGAGCTGCGCGAACTTCGCCGACAGTTCGTACATCACGAAGCCCGGCACCGGTGCGAGCACCTTCGCGCCCGGCTGCGCGCACGCGACCGAGATCATGCTGATGATTTCGTCGGAACCGTTGCCGAGCAGCACGTCGCAGCCGGCCGGCACGCGCATCGCGTGGCGCAGCTTGTCGAGCAGCGCGGCCGGGCGCGGCGCCGGGTAGCGGTTCAGCGCGACCTGCGCGAGCCGCTCGCCGAGCGCCGCGGCGAGCGGCGCCGGCAGCGGATACGGGTTCTCCATCGCGTCGAGCTTCACGAACCCGCTCGCGTCCGGCACCGGATAGCTGGTCATCGCGAGCACGTCGCGGCGGATGATGTCTTGTGGCGTCGTCATGGTCTCAAGCCGGCGTGCGTCGCGCCGGCGTCAAAGGGTCGGCAGGGCGGCGGCTGCCGCCCTGCACTCGTCTCCTGCCCGCTCCAAAAATGCGCGGTCAGCCCTTCATCCGGAACTCGGCGCTCCTTGCGTGCGCCTGCAGTCCTTCGCCGTAAGCGAGCTCGGACGCGATCTCGCCGAGCGTCTGCGCGCCTTCCGCGCTGACCTCGATCAGACTCGAGCGCTTGATGAAGTCGTACACGCCGAGCGGCGACGAGAAGCGCGCGGTGCGCGACGTCGGCAGCACGTGGTTCGGGCCCGCGCAGTAGTCGCCGAGGCTCTCGCTCGTGTAGCGGCCGAGGAAGATCGCGCCCGCGTGGCGGATCTGCTGGCCCCATTGCTGCGGCTCCAGCGCCGAGATTTCGAGGTGTTCCGGCGCGATGTCGTTGGCGATCCGGCACGCCTCGGCCATGTCGCGCACCTTGATCAGTGCGCCGCGGCCCTCGAGCGACGCGCGGATCACGTCCTGGCGCGGCATCGTCGGCAGCAGCTCGTCGATCGCCTTTTCGACGCGATCGAGGAACGCACCGTCCGGGCACAGCAGGATCGACTGCGCGAGTTCGTCGTGCTCGGCCTGCGAGAACAGGTCCATCGCGACCCAGTTCGGATCGGTCGTGCCGTCGCACAGCACGAGGATTTCCGACGGCCCGGCGATCATGTCGATGCCGACCGTGCCGAACACGCGGCGCTTCGCCGACGCGACGTACGCGTTGCCGGGACCGCAGATCTTGTCGACGGCCGGCACCGTCTCGGTGCCGTATGCGAGCGCGCCGACCGCCTGCGCGCCGCCGATCGTGAACACGCGATCGACGCCGCCGAGCAGCGCTGCGGCCAGCACGAGGTCGTTCTTCACGCCGTCCGGCGTCGGCACGACCATCACGATCTCGCCGACCCCCGCGACGCGCGCGGGAATCGCGTTCATCAGCACCGACGACGGATACGCGGCCTTGCCGCCCGGCACGTACAAGCCGACGCGGTCGAGCGGCGTGACCTTCTGGCCGAGCACCGTGCCGTCGCTTTCCGTGTACTGCCAGCTATGCGTGCCGCACTCGATCTTCTGCTTCTCGTGGTACGCGCGCACCCGCGCCGCGGCCGCTTCCAGCGCCGCGCGCGCCTTCGGCGCGAGGCCGTCGAGCGCCGTCTGCAGCGCGTCCTGCGGCAATTCGAGCGCGGCGACGCTGTTCGCGCTCAGCCGGTCGAAGCGGTTCGTGTACTCGAGCACCGCGGCGTCGCCGCGCGACTTCACGTCGGCGAGGATCTTCGCGACCGATTGCTCGATCGCTTCGTCTTCGCTCGCCTCGAACGCGAGCACGGCGCGCAGCGCGGCGCCGAAGCCTTCGTTCGTCGAATCGAGCTTGCGGATGGTGATGGACATGGGAGTTCCGTTACGGTGATGCGCTCAACCGCCATTCTGCGACGCGCGTTCGAACGCGTCGAGGATCGGCTTGAGCGCCGCGCGCTTCAGCTTCAGCGCGGCCTGGTTCACGACGAGGCGCGACGAGATCGCCATGATCTCCTCGACCTCGACCAGATTGTTCGCCTTCAGCGTGCCGCCCGAGCTGACGAGGTCGACGATCGCGTCGGCCAGCCCGACCAGCGGCGCGAGCTCCATCGAGCCGTACAGCTTGATCAGGTCGACGTGCACGCCCTTCGCGGCAAAGTGTTCGCGCGCCGTTTCGACGTATTTGGTCGCGACCCGCAGGCGCGCGCCCTGGCGCACCGCGTTCGCGTAGTCGAAACCGGCCGGCACGGCCACCGACATCCGGCAGCGCGCAATGTTCAGATCGATCGGCTGGTACAGGCCCGAGCCGCCGTGCTCGACCAGCACGTCCTTGCCGGCCACGCCGAAATCGGCCGCGCCGTATTCGACGTAGGTCGGCACGTCGCTCGCGCGCACGATGATCACGCGCAGGTTCGGATCGGTCGTCGGCAGGATCAGCTTGCGCGACGTTTCCGGGTCCTCGGCCACCTGCACGCCGGCGGCGGCCAGCAGCGGCAGGGTTTCCTCGAAAATCCGGCCCTTCGACAGGGCGAGGGTCAGCGGCGCGGTCATGCTTGGCTCCCGGAGAGGCGGCGCACGTTCGCGCCGACGGCGGTCAGTTTGGCTTCCATGCGGTCGTAGCCGCGGTCCAGGTGATAGATGCGGTCGACGAGCGTTTCGCCGTCGGCGCGCAGCCCGGCGATCACGAGGCTCGCCGACGCACGCAGGTCGGTCGCCATCACGTTCGCGCCCGACAGCTTGTCGACGCCCGTCACGAGCGCCGTGTTGCCGTCGATCGTGATGTTCGCGCCGAGCCGGTTCAGCTCCTGCACATGCATGAAGCGGTTCTCGAAAATGGTCTCGACGACCTGCGCGGTGCCCGTCGCGACCGTATTGAGGGCCATGAACTGCGCCTGCATGTCGGTCGGGAACGCCGGGTATTCCGACGTGCGGATCGTCACCGCCGACGGGCGGCGATCCATCTTCACGCGCAGCCAGCTGTCGCCTTCCTCGATCGACACGCCGGCTTCGCGCAGCTTGTCGATCACCGCGTCGAGGATGTGCGGGCGCACGCCCGTCAGCATCACGTCGCCGCCGGCCGCCGCGACCGCGCACAGGAACGTGCCGGCCTCGATCCGGTCGGGGATCACCGCATGACGCGCGCCGTGCAGCCGCTCGACGCCCTGGATCACGAGGCAATCGGTGCCGATGCCGTCGATTTTCGCGCCCATCGCGACCAGCAAGTGTGCGAGATCGCTCACTTCCGGCTCGCGCGCGGCGTTTTCGATCACCGTCTCGCCGTCGGCGAGCGTCGCGGCCATCAGCAGGTTTTCCGTGCCCGTCACCGTGATCATGTCGGTCACGATGCGCGCGCCCTTCAGGCGCTTCGCGCGCGCCTCGATGAAGCCGTGCTCGATGCTGATTTCGGCGCCCATCGCCTGCAGGCCCTTGATGTGCTGGTCGACCGGTCGCGCGCCGATCGCGCAGCCGCCCGGCAGCGACACCTTCGCCTCGCCGAAACGCGCGAGCAGCGGCCCGAGCACGAGGATCGACGCGCGCATCGTCTTCACGAGCTCGTACGGCGCGACGAGGTTGTCGACGCGCGACGCGTCGAGCTGCACGCGGTAGCCGTCGGTCTCGCTCTTCACGCCCATCTGGTTCAGCACCTTCAGCGTCGTGCGCACGTCCTTCAGGTTCGGCACGTTGTCGAGATCGACCGGGTCGGCGGTGAGCAGACCCGCGCACAGGATCGGCAGCGCGGCGTTCTTCGCGCCCGACACGACGATCTCGCCGGACAGGCGGCGACCGCCTTCGATCGCGAGTTTGTCCATCCCCTGTCCCTGCGATTCCCCGTTGGCGGCCGGGTGTGCCGTGGCGACGCTCTGGACGGCGTCGCGCTCGTTGACGGTGACTTGCACTCAGTGATTTCCGTTTATGCGTTCTGCCATTCGGCGGGCGTCAGCGTCTTCATGCTGAGCGCGTGAATTTCCTGCTTCATGCGATCGCCGAGCGCCGCATAGACGAGCTGGTGCCGCTGGATCGGCCGCTTGCCTTCGAAGGCCGCCGACACGATCGTCGCGAAGAAATGCTGGCCGTCGCCTTCGACTTCCAGATGCGTGCAGGCGAGACCGCCGGCGATGTATTGCTTGACCTGTTCGGGAGTCGGCAACATGGTGTAAGGCTCCTGTGGCGCGCGCCGCCTTGGGCGGCCGCGGCCTGACGATATCAATGACGCAGTTTGTAGCCGGTCGCGAGCAGCCGCATCGCGATCAGCGCGAGCAGCACGAAGAAACCGGTGACGATCGCGAGGCTCGCGAACGGGTTGATGTCGGACGCGCCGAAGAACCCGAAACGGAAGCCGTCGATCATGTAGAAAAACGGGTTGAGACGCGACACTTCGCGCCACACGGGCGGCAGCGAGTGCGTCGAATAGAACACGCCGGACAGGAACGTCAGCGGCATGATCAGGAAGTTCTGGAACGCGGCGAGCTGGTCGAACTTCTCGGCCCAGATCCCGGCGATCAGGCCGAGCGTGCCGAGGATCGCCGAGCCGAGCAGCGCGAACGCAATGATGAACAGCGGCGCCGCGAAGTGCATCGGGATAAACCAGATCGTCACGACGAACACGCCGGTGCCGACCGCGAGCCCGCGCACCACGGACGCGAGCACGTACGCGCCGAAGATGTCGCGGTACGACAGCGGCGGCAGCAGCATGAACACGAGGTTGCCGGTGATCTTCGACTGGATCAGCGACGACGAGCTGTTCGCGAACGCGTTCTGCAGCACGCTCATCATCACGAGGCCCGGCACGAGAAAGCTCACGTACTCGACGCCCGGATAGACCTCGACGCGGCCCGACAGCGCGTGGCCGAAGATCGTCAGATACAGCAGCGCGGTGACGATCGGCGCGAGCACCGTCTGGAACGACACCTTCCAGAAACGCAGCAGTTCCTTGTAGAACAGCGTGCGAAACCCGCTTCCCGGCACGCGCCGGGCCGTCCCCTCGGACGTCAGCGAACGCAGTTCGCGTGGGGAGTGTTGATTCATGCCAGCCCCTCGATCACCTCGGCCCCGTTCATCACCTGGACGAACACATCCTCGAGGTCGGCCTTGCGGACCTCGATCTCGTCGAACGTGCAACCGGCCGCGCGGCATTGCGCGAGGATGCGTTCGACCTCGTCGTAGCTCCCGAGACGCAGCAGGTGCTCGCCCGGCGCGCGCGCGGCCGGATCGGTCTCCAGCCCGCGCAGCTCGGCCGGCAGCGCACCGGTCGCGAACCGCAGGTACAGTTGCAGGCCCGCGAACCGGCGCAGCAGCGCGTCGGTGCGGTCGAGCGCGACGACTTCGCCCCGGCGCAGCATCGCGATGCGGTCGCACAGCGACTCGGCTTCCTCGAGGTAATGGGTGGTCAGCACGATCGTGTGACCCTCGCGGTTCAGGCGCGAGATGAATTTCCACAGCGTCTGGCGCAATTCGACGTCGACGCCGGCGGTCGGCTCGTCGAGCACGATCACCGGCGGCCGGTGCACGAGCGCCTGCGCGACGAGCACGCGGCGCTTCATCCCGCCCGACAGCGCGCGCATGTTCGCGTCGGCTTTCTCGGTGAGATCGAGATTGGCCATCACTTCATCGATCCAGTCGTCGTTGCGGCGCAGCCCGAAGTAGCCGGACTGGATCCGCAGCGTCTCGCGGACGGTGAAGAACGGGTCGAAAACGAGTTCCTGCGGCACGACGCCGAGCGCGCGGCGCGCATTGCGGAAGTCCTGGACGACGTCGTGACCGCGCACCGAGATACTGCCTTCGTCGGCCCGGGCGAGCCCGGCGAGGATACTGATGAGCGTGGTCTTGCCTGCGCCGTTGGGGCCGAGCAGACCGAAAAACTCGCCTTCCTCGACCGACAGGCTGACGCCCTTGAGCGCCTGAAGCGACTTGTAGCGCTTCTTGACGTGACGGATTTCTATGGCTGACATGACTGTGCGCGACGCCAGGGCCGCGACGCCTATTCTGTGCTTGCTGCGAAAGAAAATGGGGGCCGGACGCCGATTGGCTGCCCCGCAAAACGCTTGATTATAGGGCAAACCGGCTGGGGGAGCCGGCGCCAGCCGGCGCGCGGCCTGAAGCGTGCGCGCGCCGGCTGGCGCGGCACGCTTCGGTCGGACAGGGTCAATGTCGCCCGGTGCCTTCGATGAGCGCGTCGACGCCGTAGGCGTGCGCGAGGCTGGCGAGCTTCGGAGGGAGATTGAGGATGTCGAGGGTCGCGCCGCGCGCTTTGGCGGCACGTTGCCATGCGAGCAGCACGGCGAGCGCGGACGAGTCGAACTGCGTCAGCGCCGCGCAATCGACGGCGGTTGCGCCCGCACCGATGCGCGCAAGACCGGCCGCGAGCGCGGACTTCGCGCTCGCGACGGTCAGCGAGGAGCCGGCTTCGAAGCCGCTCACGACGCTTGCTTGCCGGCGGCAAGTTGCTGGTTGCGCTGCGTCAGGAACTGGATCAGCCCTTCCACGCCGCTTTGCTGGATCTTCTCGTTGAACTGCTGCTGGTAGGTCTGGATCAGCCATGCGCCGAGCACGTTCAGGTCATACACCTTCCAGCCGTTCGCCGTCTTGTACAGGCGGTAGTCGATCTGGACCGGCTGGCCGTTGTTCATCGCGACCGTCTTGACCACGACGTCGGTATCGGCCGGATCCGCGCGGAACGGCGGGTACTGGATCTGCTGGTCCGGCTTCAGCTGCGCGAGCGCGCCCGAATACGTGCGGATCAGCAGCAGCTTGAACTGCTCCTGAACCTGCTGTTGCTGCTCGGCCGTCGCCGTGCGCCAGTTGCGGCCCATCGCGAGCTGCGTGGTGCGGCGAAAATCGGTGTACGGCAGGATGTCCTTGTTGACGATCGAGATGATGCGGTTGGTGTCGCCCTGCTTGATCGTCTGCTGCTTGACTTCGTCGAGCACCTGCTGGGTCGCCGTCTTGATCAGCGCCTGCGGGTTCGACTGGTCGACTTGCGCGTGAGCTGCGCTGCCGAACGAGAACAGCGCCGCGAAAACGGGGATCAGGAACAGTTTTTTCATCATAGTGGCCTGCATGAATGAGTCGATGCGAAGGTTGGAGCAGGTAGCTTACGCGCAAGTTCGCGTACGCTACCGACTGAATCGTTTCCGGCTGTAACGAATGTAAGTCCGTCAGTGCAGCCGGATGCTCGGGAACCGGAACCCGCCCGGCGACGGCGGCGCCACCTGCATCGCCGGCACGTTCGTCTCGCTGGCCGGGTTCGGCGATTCGGCCGTGCCCGACGCCGGCGCAGCAACCGCCGCGCCCGATGCGCCCGCCGGCGCCGCACCGCCCACCGCCGCCGCACCCGCGGTACCGGCCGCGCCGGCTGCCGCCGGTGCCGCGCCGTCTTCCGGCAGGTCGTACTTCGGCAGCGCGTCGTTGTTCGACGTTACGGCGGCCTCGCCGCGGGCGTTGCTGATCAGCGCCTGACGGCGCTGCAGGTACGCGTTGCGCACGAACGAATACTTGTCGAGCGCCGCGGCGTCCAGCACGTCGCCCGCGCCGAGCAGGTTCGCACGCGTGTTGACGAGGTTCACGCCGAACAGGCCCCAGCTCAGGCCATCCGGCTTCACGTAGGTAAGCGGGTTGCCGACGTAGTCGACGCCGAGGCCGGCCGTGTCGCGCAGCGTGCTCGGGCCGAGCAGCGGCAGCACGAGATACGGGCCCGACGGCATGCCGTAGCGGCCCATCGTGATCCCGAAGTCGGCCGTGTGCTTCGGCAGCTTCGCGATCGTCGCGACGTCGAACAGACCGCCGACGCCGAACACCGTGTTGATCACGACGCGCATGATGTCGCCGACGCCGTCCGCGATGCGCAGCTGCACGATGTTGTTCGCCGCGATGTAGACGTCGCCGATGTTCGAGAAGAAGTTCGTCACGCTGTCGCGCACCGGCTGCGGCACCACGTACTGGTAGCCCTTCGCGACCGGTTTCAGCGCGTACGTGTCGACCGTGTCGTTGAACTTGTACATCGTCCGGTTGAAGCCTTCGAGCGGATCGCCCTTGGTCGGCGTCTGCACGGTCGCGCAGCCGCTCAACGCGGCGACTGCCGCTACCGCCAGCGCGGCGTGCCTGATGCGGATCGTGTGCATGGTCATTACCCTCTTGTTTTCTCTCGTGTGGTTATTGGCCGGCTGAACCGGACACCGCCGACGCCGGCACCGCCACCGGCGCAGGCGCAGGCGCGGCCGATGCGCCGGCCGCCGGCTTCGCACCGCCCGCATCGGCGGCCTTGCTGTACAGGAACTGGCCGATCAGGTTCTCGAGCACGATCGCCGATTGCGTCATCGTGATCGTATCGCCCGCCTTCAGCATTTCGGTGTCGCCGCCCGGATCGAGGCCGATATATTGCTCGCCGAGCAGGCCCGACGTCAGGATCTTCGCCGACGAATCCTTCGGGAATTGGTACTGGCCGTCGACGTCGATCGTGACGAGCGCCTGGTACGTGTTCGTGTCGAAGCCGATCGACTTCACGCGGCCGACCACGACGCCGGCGCTCTTCACGGCCGCGCGCGGCTTCAGTCCGCCGATATTGTCGAATTTCATTCTCACCGAGTAGGTCGGCTGAAACGACAGCGAGCTCATGTTGCCGACCTTCAGCGCCAGGAACAGCACCGCAAGGAAGCCCACCACCACGAACAGGCCGACCCAGAAGTCGAGAGCAGTCTTTTTCATCGTCATCCCAAAATTTGGCTTGGCTGAGGCTTAGCTGAACATCAGCGCGGTCAGCAGGAAATCGAGGCCGAGTACGGCGAGCGACGCGAACACGACCGTCTTGGTGGTCGCGCGCGACACGCCCTCGGGCGTGGGCTTCGCTTCATACCCCTGGTACAGCGCAATGAAGGTCACGGCGAAGCCGAACACGATGCTCTTGATCACGCCGTTGCCGACGTCGGCCCAGACCTGGACCCCGCCCTGCATCTGCGACCAGAACGCGCCCGGATCGACGCCGATCAGCACGACGCCGACGAAATAACCGCCGAGCACGCCGACCGCGTTGAAGATCGCGGCCAGCAGCGGCATCGCGATGATGCCCGCCCACATGCGCGGCGCGATCACGTTCTTGATCGGGTCGACCGCCATCATCTCGAGCGCGGTGAGCTGCTCGCCGGCCTTCATCAGGCCGATCTCGGCCGTGAGCGACGTGCCCGCGCGGCCCGCGAACAGCAGCGCGGTGACGACCGGCCCGAGCTCGCGCACGAGCGACAGCGCGACCAGCAGGCCGAGCGCCTGCTCGGAACCGTAGCGGTTCAGCGTGTAATAGCCCTGCAGCCCGAGCACGAAGCCGACGAACAGCCCCGACACGGCGATGATCACGAACGAATAGTTGCCGAGGAAGTGGATCTGCTTCGTGACCAGCCGCGGCCGGCGCAGCAGCGGGAAGAATTCCAGCACGAGGCGCACGAACAGGCGCGTGCCGTAGCCCGCGCGCTCGAGGCCGCCGATGACGTAACGTCCGATCGCGCTGATCATGCGCGCCCTCCGCCGAGCCCGAAATCCGCCGCGAGCGGCGGGCTCGTGTAATGAAATTTGAACGGGCCGTCCGGCGCGCCGTCGATGAATTGCCGCACGCTCGGATCGGTCGACGCGCGCAGCTCGTCGGGCGTACCCTGCGCGAGCACGCCGCCATTGGCCAGAAAATACACGTAATCGGCGATCGCGAACGATTCCGGCACGTCGTGCGTGACGAGGATCGACGTCGCGCCGAGCGCCTGGTTCAGCGTGCGGATCAGGTTCGCGGTGATGCCGAGCGAGATCGGATCGAGGCCCGCGAACGGCTCGTCGTACATGATGAGCTGCGGATCGAGCGCGATCGCGCGTGCCAGCGCGATGCGGCGCGCCATCCCGCCCGACACCTCGGACGGCATCAGGTCGCGCGCGCCGCGCAGCCCGACCGCGTTGAGCTTCATCAGCACGAGGTCGCGGATCAGGTCTTCGGGCAGATCGGTATGTTCGCGCAGCGCGAACGCGACGTTCTCGAACACCGACATGTCGGTAAACAACGCGCCGAACTGGAACAGCATGCCCATCTTGCGGCGCAACGCATACAGCCCGTCGCGCGTTTGCGCGCCGACATCGGCGCCGTCGAACAGCACCTGGCCGCGGCGTGCGCGCACGAGGCCGCCGATCAGGCGCAGCACGGTGGTCTTGCCGCAACCCGAGCCGCCCATGACCGCGACGACCTGCCCGCGCCCGAAGCGCAGGTTCAGGTTGGACAGGACGAGGCGGTCGCCGTAGCCAAAGTCGACGTCGCGAAGTTCCAGCAGGGTCTCGGTAGGAGTGGGGCTCACGGAGCTGACAGTCCTTTTACGCAGAACGCCGAATTATAGGGCCTGCATTGGAATGATGTCGTGACGCCGTTCCGGGCCCTCCGGTCAACGATTGTCAAATTGTCCGGCAAAGCACTGCTGCAGTGCAATAAGCGCCGTCCGATAGTCGGCCGCGCCCGTGACCGCGCTGACCACCGCGACGCTGCCGACGCCCGTCGCCAGCACGGCCGGCAGCGCGTCGAGCCCCACCCCACCGATCGCGACCAGCGGCGCCCGCGCGCCGGCGAAGCGCGCGTAGCGGGCAATCCGCGCCAAACCCTGCGGCGGCGCGGCGACGGCCTTGGTCGCGGTCGCGTACACGGGGCCGAGCGCGAGGTAGCTCGGCCGTTCGTGCAGCGCCCGCAACATCTCGTAATAACCGTGGCTCGACAGTCCGAGCCGCAGGCCCGCGCGCGCGATCGCGGCCAGATCGGCCGTTTCGAGGTCCTCCTGACCGAGATGTACCCCGTACGCCCCCTCTTCTGCGGCGATCTGCCAGTGATCGTTGATGAACACGCGCGCATCGGGATAGCGGCGCCCGGCCGCGACCGCGCGGGCGATTTCTTGACGGAGTGCGTCCGGCGTCGCATCTTTCACGCGCAATTGCACGGTTCGCGCGCCGCCATCGAGCACGCGTTCGACCCATTCGGCGCTCGGCACGACCGGATAGAGGCCGAGTTGCGCGGGGCACGGCGGGAACGCCGGCTCCGGCGCGGGCGGCAGCCCGGCGACGCACGGGAATCGCTCGGCATCGACCGGCCATGCGTCGGCGGCGTGCGTCTCGTCGCCGTCGCGCCACGCCAGCGCGAGAACCAGCGCGTCGACCGGTGCGAAGCCGCAATCGAGGAATGCGGCGAGCGCCGCGATCCAGTCGTCCGCGAGCGGATGCGCGGCGTCCAGCGCGTAGCGCACGCCCGCCGCATGCAGCACGGCGCTGCGCTCGTCGAATTCGATCGCCACCGCATCGGGCGACGCTGGCCGCGACACGGCCGACGCACGCGCCTGCGCGGCGCGATCGCCGGCCGACACGATCAGCACGTCGCCGTCGGCCGGCACGTCGGGCGCCGCCACGCAGAGCCGCCACGGCGCCGCGCCGTCCGGCCAGTCGCCGAGCCGCGCGCGAATCCGCTCGGCCGCTTCGGCCAGCTCGTCGGCCGGCGGCCAGAACGCATCGGCGAAGCGCGCGCTCATGCGCCGCCTCCGTCCTGGTGCCAGAACGGCATCCCGACGACCGGCGTGCTCGCGTGCGCGGTTTCGCGCGCATCCATCGGGCCGGCGAGATACGCGGCACGGCCGGCCTCGACGCCCTGCGCAAACGCGCGCGCCATGATCTCCGGGTGCGTCGCCTGCGACACGGCCGTATTCAGCAGCACGCCGTCGAAACCCCACTCCATCACCTGGCACGCGTGCGACGGCACGCCGAGCCCCGCGTCGACGATCAGCGGCACGTCCGGCAGCCGTTCGCGCAGCACGCGCAGGCCGTACGGATTCACGACGCCCTTGCCGGTGCCGATCGGCGCGCCCCACGGCATCAGCGCCTCACAGCCGACGTCGAGCAGGCGCCGGCCGATCACGAGATCCTCGGTGCAGTACGGCAGCACCTTGAACCCGTCCTTGACCAGTTGCGCGGCGGCATCGATCAGCCCGACCGGGTCGGGCTGCAGCGTGTAGTCGTCGCCGATCAGCTCGAGCTTGATCCAGTCGGTGCCGAAGACCTCGCGCGCCATGTGCGCGGTGGTCACGGCTTCGGCGACGGTCTGGCAGCCGGCCGTGTTCGGCAGCAGCGGCACCGCGTGGCGCTTGAGCAGGTCGAAGAAGCCGGCTTCGGCCGTGCCGCCCGTCATCTGGCGGCGCAGCGCGACCGTCACCATCCCGGGGCGCGACGCGGCGATCGAATCGGACAGCGACTGCAGCGACGGATAGCGCGACGTGCCGAGCAGCACGCGGCTTGCGAAGGTTTCGCCGTACAGCGTCAGCGTGTCGGCGGAGGTGGGGGACGTCATGTCGTTTTCCTGGAAGAGCGGGGACGAACCGGCGGCGCTCAGCCGCCCGCGACGGGGTGCACGACGTCGAGCCGGTCGCCCGCCGCGAGCGCGCGCGCCGCATGCTGCGTACGCGCGACGAAATTGCCGTTCAGCGCCACCGCGTACGGCGGACGCGCGCCGTACGCGGCGAGCGCGTCGGCCACCGTCGCGCCGTCGGGCAACGTCAGGGTCTGTTGATTGATCTGGATATCCATGAGGCTGGGTCGAATTCGGTCGGCGGCGCGCGTCAGGCCGGCTGGTGCGCGTCGTTGCGGTGATGGAGAAGCGTCGGCCAGCGCGCGGTGGCGCGCCATGCGGCAAATGCGTCGGGATCGCCGAGCGTGCCGCCGAGCGCGGCCTGCGCGCACGCGACGGCCGCCTGCGCGACTTCCGGCGCGATCATGAAGCCGTGCCGGTACAGGCCGTTGACGGCGAGCGTCGATGCGCCGTCCCAGATCACCGCCGGACGATGATCGGGCAGCGTCGGCCGGCACTGCGCGTTGAGTTCGAGGATGCGCGCTTCGCCGAACGCCGGATGCACGGAGAACGCCGCGCTCAGCAGTTCGAGCGCGGAACGCACGCTCACGGGCGACATGTCCTCGCCCTCCACCTCGGTCGCGCCGATCACATAGAGATCGTCCTGCTTCGGTGCGATGTACAGCGGGTAGCGCGGATGCAGCAGCCGCACGGGCCGCGTGAGCCCGATGCCGGGCGCGTGCACGCGCGCGACTTCGCCGCGGATGCCGCGCAACGCGGGCAGCGCGGGTTTCGCGCCGAGCCCGCGACAATCGATCGTGACATGCGCGGCGGGCAGGTTCGCGTCGTCGACCGCCGCGTGCCAGTGCAGCGCGACGCCGCGTTCGGCGAGGCCCGCGGCGAGCGCGCGCAGCGCCTGGCGGTTGTCGAGCTGGCCTTCGCGCGGCAGCATCAGCCCGCGCGCGAAGCGGCCCGCGAGCGCGGGTTCGGCCGCGTCGACCTGCGCACCGGCCAGCGTCACGAAACCGCCGTCGAACAACTCGGCCGGCGCGTTCGCGCGCACGCGCCGCTCGAACAGCGGCGCCTCCGCGCGGTCCGCGTGATGCCAGACGACGAGCGTGCCGCGATGCTGGAAGAAGACGGGTTCGGGCAGTTCCGCGAGCCACTGCGGCCAGCGCGCGAGCGACGCGGCGCCGAGCTCGGTGATCAGCAGCTCCGCGCTCGCCGCTTCCGCGAGCGGCGCGAGCATCGCGGCCGCGATCCACGCGGCCGACTGCTCGCCGTCCGGCCCGCCGCGCTCGTAGAGCGCGACGCGATGCCCGTCACCCGCGAGCCGCCACGCGATCAGGCGGCCGGCGAGGCCGCCGCCGAGTACCGCGAAATCGGGTCGTGCATCCCGGACGTTCATCGCGCGCCCTCCGCGCGGTCACGCGCGACGAGCGTCGACGTGCACGCGCCACCGCATGCGAACGCACGCGACATCGGGCCGGGAACCATGCAAAAGACTGAAGATTGTGCGGTCATCATTCCTTCCGTAACGCGCAATGCGCGTACCCAAAAGGACGAAACCGGCAGCAAAGGCCGGCCGGGCGGGACTCGGGCGCTGACCATGTGGGATGGCGGCCAGCGCGGCCCGGCGGGATCAGAAACTTCCCTCGCCGGTATTACCCGGATCGGGTGCGAAGGGTCTTTCTCAGCCTCGCCGCGCTGCCCGGAACATCTGCCGGCCGCGCCACGAAGCACCCCTGTTTCGTCGTCGGCCATTAGACCATAAAAGCGGAAAGCGCCGCAAACTGTCCCCCTTGCGGCAAATTCGCCGGCGCGCCGCGCCGCTCTGGCACAATGCCCGCAGGCCGGCCGCGCGAGCGGCCGGTTGCCGCGTCACCGCCGGTTTTTAAGTGCCGTTTAAGACGCACGGGCGACCATCCGGACGCCCGCCGTCAGTCGGCGCCGCGCCCCGGCATGCCGTATCGCGGCGCGCGCCCGGTTTCGCCCGGCCCGCGCGCCGGCTCATCATCAGGAAGCACATGACCCAATCGATCGATCCCGTCCGCTCCGCCTCCGACGCGCCGCAGGACGAGCGCCCGGTATCCGCATGGAGCCTCATCAAGCCCTACTGGGTATCGTCCGAATGGAAAATCGCGTGGGGCCTGCTGGTCACGATCATCGCGATCAACCTCTGCGTGGTCTGGATCAACGTCCGGCTGAACAAGTGGAACGCGCAGTTCTACAACGCGCTGCAGTCGAAGGACGTCCACGACTTCCCGAACCTGCTGATGCAGTTCTCCGCGCTCGCCTTCGCGTTCATCATCCTCGCCGTGTACGGCCGCTACCTGCGGCAGATGCTCGGCTTCCGCTGGCGCCAGTGGCTCACCGACCGCTTCCTCGGCCAGTGGCTCGGCGATCGCGCGTTCTACCGGATCGAACGTGACCGCCTCGCCGACAACCCCGACCAGCGGATCACCGACGACCTCCAGTCGTTCGCGACCACGACGCTCGCGCTGTCGCTCGACCTGCTGTCGACGGTCGTCACGCTCGTGTCGTTCATCACGATCCTGTGGTCGCTCGCCGGCGCGCTGACGTTCACGCTCGGCGCGACGCCGATCGCGATTCCCGGCTACATGGTGTGGGCGGCCGCGCTGTACGCGGTGGTCGGCTCGCTGATCATCCAGAAGGTCGGCCATCCGCTCGTGTCGATCAACTACCAGCAGCAGCGCGTCGAGGCCGATTTCCGCTTCGGGCTGATCCGCGTGCGCGAGAACGCCGAGCAGATCGCGTTCTACGACGGCGAGAAGACCGAGGCCGGCAACGCGCAGACCCTCTTCACGCGCATCCGCGACAACTGGTGGCGCGTGATGAAGTACACGAAGCGGCTCACGTTCGTGCTGAGCTTCTACGGGCAGATCGCGATCATCTTCCCGCTCGTCGTCGCGGCGCCGCGCTACTTTGCCGGTGCGTTCTCGTTCGGCGTGCTGATGCAGATCTCGTCCGCGTTCGGCACCGTCAGCGACTCGTTCTCGTGGTTCATCAACAGCTACTCGACCCTCGTCGAATGGCGCGCCACCGTCAACCGTCTGCGCGAATTCAAGCGTGTGATGGGCACGTCGCACCTGAAGGAAAGCCTGTCGCCCGCGACCGAGCACGGCGGCATCAACCTGCACTACATCGACGCCGCGAAACTGTCGACGTCGTCACTCAAGCTCGCGCTGCCGAACGGCAACGCGCTCGCGAACATCGGCGACGTCACGATCGAGCCCGGCTCGCGCTGGCTCGTGATCGGCAAATCGGGTTCCGGCAAGAGCACGTTCATGCGCGCGCTCGCGGGCCTGTGGCCGTTCGGCGACGGCGCGATCGACGCGCCGGTCGGCGCGCGGATGATGTTCGTGCCGCAAACCAGCTACTTGCCGATCGGCACGCTCAAGGCCGCGCTCACCTACCCGGCGACGCCCGACACCTTCAGCGACGAAGCGTGCCGCGATGCGCTGCGCGCGTGCCGCCTCGAGGATTACGTCGAGCGCCTCGACGAAACCGCGCACTGGACCCGCGTGCTGTCGCCGGGCGAGCAGCAGCGTCTGGCCGGCGCCCGCGTGCTCCTGCACAAGCCCGACTTCCTGTTCCTCGACGAAGCGACCAGCGCGCTCGACGCGGACAATGAAGCCCGCCTCTATCACCTGTTCGCCGAGCGGCTGCCGAAGGCTGCGATCGTCAGCATCGCGCACCGCGAGTCGCTGGCCGCGTTCCACGTCGGCACGATCAACGTCGAGCGCGTGGGCAGCGACGACAAGGTCGCCGCGTGAACGCACGCGCCGCGCACCTCGAACGCATCGCGCTGATCACCGGCGCAGGCTCGGGGATCGGCGCGGCGCTCGCGCGGCGGCTCGCGGCGCCCGGCATCGCGCTGGCGCTGCATGCGCGCGGCGCGGACGAGGCGGCACGATCGCGGCTCGCCGACGTCGCCCATGCGTGCACGACGGCCGGCGCCGAGTGCATCACGCTGACCGGCGATCTCGGCGAACCGGGTATCGCCGCCGCACTGGTCGATAGCACAGCGACGCGCTTCGGCGGGCTCGACCAGCTCGTCGCGAACGCCGGCTTCGCCGCGCGGCAATCCTTTTCCGAGCTCTCCGCGGACACGCTCGCGTCCGCCTTCGCGGCGATGCCCGGTGCGTTCTCCGCACTCGCGGAACGCGCACGGCCGCTGCTCGAAACGTCCGCCGCGCCGCGGATCGTCGCGGTCAGTTCGTTCGTCGCGCACCGCTACCGCGCCGATGCGCCGTTCACGGCGACCGCCGCCGCGAAGGCCGCGCTCGAATCGCTGGTGCGTAGCGCGGCCGCCGAATTCGCCGCGCACGGCATCACCGTCAATGCGGTCGCGCCGGGCTTCACGCGCAAGGACCACGGGCCGAGCGCCGGCAACGCCGCCGCGTGGGCGCAGGCCGAACAGGCGACGCCGCTCGGCCGCATCGCGGAACCCGACGACGTCGCCGCGCTGATCGCGTTCCTGCTGTCGGACGCGGCACGGCAAATCACCGGCCAGGTCATCCACGTCGACGGCGGCCTGACGCTCTGACGCGTCTTCCCTCCTGCCTGTTTTTCAGCACGAACCTGCATCCGCCTTTTTGGCATGCCGGATCGCGCCCGTAAAATAACCGCGACGCGGCAGCGCGGGACGAGACAAGACGAGAGGGGGCGGCAAGCATGCAGGCATTCCAGTGGTTCAACGAATTGTCGACGCGCGAGCGCCGGACGCTGTACGCCGGATTCGGCGGCTATGCGGTCGATGCGTTCGACTTCATGATCTATTCGTTCCTGATTCCGACGCTGATCGCCACCTGGGGCATGACGAAGAGCGAGGCCGGGATGATCGCGACCAGTTCGCTGATCTCGTCGGCGATCGGCGGCTGGGTCGCCGGCATCCTCGCCGACCGCTATGGCCGCGTGCGCGTGCTGCAGTGGACGATCGCGACGTTCGCGCTGTTCACGTGCCTGTCCGGTTTCACGCATTCGTTCTGGCAGCTCCTTGCGACGCGCACGCTGCAGGGTTTCGGCTTCGGCGGCGAATGGTCGGTCGTGACGATCATGATGGCCGAGACGATCCGCTCGCCCGAGCATCGCGCGAAGGCCGTGGGCACCGTGCAGAGCAGCTGGTCGTTCGGCTGGGGCGCGGCCGCGATCCTCTACTGGGCGTTCTTCGCGCTGCTGCCGGAGCAGGTCGCGTGGCGCGCGTGCTTCTGGATCGGCATCGTGCCCGCCCTGTGGATTCTCTATATCCGCCGCAACGTCAGCGATCCGGACATCTATACGGCCACGCGCCGTGCCCGCGACGAAGGCCGCGTGTCGGGCCACTTCCTCGAGATCTTCTCGCCGCCGCACCTGTGCGCGACGCTGTTCGGCAGCGCGCTGTGCACCGGCATGCTCGGCGGCTACTACGCGATCACGACGTGGCTGCCCACCTATCTCAAAACCGTGCGCCACCTGTCGGTGTTCAATACGAGCGGCTATCTCGTCGTGCTGATCGTCGGCTCGTTCGTCGGCTACGTGGTCGGTGCGATCCTGTCCGACCGGCTCGGCCGCCGCACGTCGTTCATCCTGTTCGCGGTCGGCTCGTTCTCGCTCGGCATGGCATACACGATGCTGCCGATCACCGATACCGCGATGCTGCTGCTCGGCTTTCCGCTCGGCATCGTCGTGCAGGGCATCTTCGCGGGCGTCGGCGCGTATCTGTCGGAGCTGTATCCGGGCGCGATCCGCGGCTCGGGCCAGGGCTTCTGCTACAACCTCGGCCGCGGGCTCGGCTCGTTCTTCCCGATCCTCGTCGGCGCGCTGTCGCAATCGATGTCGCTCGTGAAGGCGATCGGCCTCGTCGCGGGCGGCGGCTACCTGCTCGTGATCGTCGCGGCGCTCGTGCTGCCGGAAACGCGCGGCAAGTCGCTCGCCAACGATCCGGCCATCGCGTCGTGAGCCACCGCCCCGTTCCGGACACCGCATGCACGTGATCGTTCTCGGCGCCGGCGTGATCGGCGTCACCACCGCCTGGCACCTGCGCGAAGCAGGCTGCGACGTCACCGTGATCGAACGCGAGGCCGACGTCGCGCAAGCGACGAGCCTCGGCAACGCGGGCGTGATCGCGCCCGGCTACGTGACGCCGTGGGCCGCGCCCGGGATGCCCGGCAAGATTCTCAAGTACCTGTTCAAGCCTGCGTCGCCGCTGATCTTCCGGCCGACGCTCGACGCCGCGCAGTGGCGCTGGATCGCGCGCTGGCTGCGCGAATGCGAATTCGAGCGGTTCCGCGTGAACAAGCAGCGGATGCAGCGCATCGCGTATTACAGCCGCGCGTGCCTGCATGCGTTTCGCGACCGTTATCCGTTCGACTACGGCGCGAGCCGCGGCTACCTGCAACTGCTGCGCAGCGCGTTCGACGTCGAGATGGTGCAGCCCGCGCTGAAGGTGCTGCGCGATGCCGGCATCGCGTTTCGCGAACTCGACGCGGCCGGCTGCACCGCGATCGAGCCAGGCCTGCGCTGGGCGCGGCAGGCGCCCGTCGGCGGCATCTACCTGCCCGACGACGAAGCGGGCGACTGCGCACGCTTCACGCGAGAACTGCGGGCGCGGTGCGAAGCGAACGGCGTGACGTTCCGGTTTCGCACCGCGATTCGAGCGCTCGATGTCGCGGGCGGTGAGGTGCGCGGCGTGCGGATCGACTCGCTCGACGCGGGCGCCGCCGCCCGACGCGATGCGCTGCTCGCCGCCGATGCGATCGTCGTCGCACTCGGCGTCGACAGCGCGGGCCTGCTGCGACCGCTCGGCATCGACGTGCCGCTGTATCCGGTGAAGGGCTACTCGGCCACGCTCGCGGTCGTCGACGATGAAAAGGCCCCATGCGCCGCGCTGATGGACGAATCGCTGAAGACGGCGATCACGCGCTTCGGCCCGACGCTGCGCGTCGCCGGCACCGCGGAGCTCGGCAACCGCCACGCGGCGCTGCGGCAGCAGGCGCTCGACACGCTGATGAAGGTGCTCGACGACTGGTTCCCGCATGCGGCCGATCGCGCGTCGGCGCGTTTCTGGGTCGGCCGCCGGCCGATGACGCCCGACGGACCGCCACTGCTCGGCGCGAGCGGCATCGACGGCCTCTGGCTCAACGTCGGCCACGGCTCGACGGGCTGGGCCATGTCGATGGGTTCGGGAAAGGTGGTCGCGGATCTCGTCACCGGGCGCGCGCCGGAGATCGATCTGGCGGGCCTGACGCTCGCGCGCTACGACCGCTAGGGCCGCGCCAGGGACAGGCTTGCGGACGCGCCTTACGCGCCGACGCTGTCGTCCGCACGCGCGATCGGCACCGACACGATCGGCCGGTGCGACACGCCTTCATGCGACAGCCGGCTTTCGAACAGCGTCAGCGCTCCGACACGCACGTCGACGGGCCGCCCCGGCGCGCCGCCGTGCGCGGGCTGGCCGACCGCATCGTGCGGCAGCCGCGCGAGCGTCACGTGCGGCCGGAACGGCCGGCGGTCGGCCGGCACGCCCAGTTCGCGCAGCAGCGCGGCCAGTCCCGCATTCAACGCGACGCACGCAGCATCGACCGCGAGTTCCGCGACGATCAGCCTCGCGCGCGGCAGGCTCGGCCACCACGCGATCCGCTCGACCGGCATCGGCGGCAACGCATGCGCGGCCGCGAGCGCCGGCAGGTGCGCGGCCAGCGCGTCGCACCGTTCCCGCTCGATTGCGCCGATGAACGCGAGCGTCATGTGCAGTTGCGCGGGCGGCGGGCGCCGCGCGCCACGGGTGACCGGCAACGCGTGCAGCGCGTCGCGCGATGCCGCATCGGGCATCAGCGCGACGAACGCACGGAGCCGGTCGCCGTTCATGACTCGCGCACCGTCACGCGCACTTCGGCCACCGCGTCGGCCGACGGCGGACGCTGCGGCAGCGGGCCGTGCTCGCCCCACACGTCGGCCGGCAGCACGCGCGCGAGTTCGGGGATCGTGTTGCGCGTGAACACCGGATCGGCGACGCCGGCCGCGCGCTGGCGGCGATAGTCGGCCCATGCGGCGTGCGCGTACCTGCCGAGCGCGAGGATCGCGATCAGGTTGATGATCGCCATCAAGCCCATGCTCGTATCGGCCATCGCCCACACGAGCGGCAGTTGCCCGACGCTGCCGAACATCACCATGCCGAGCACGGCGATGCGGAACAGCGGCAGCACGCCGCGCCGCTTCGTGATGAATTCGACGTTGCCTTCCGCATACGCGTAGTTGCCGATCACCGACGAGAACGCGAGGAAGAAGATCGCGACGGCCATGTAGATGCCGCCCCAGTCACCGACGTGGCTCGAGATCGCGCGCTGCGTGAGCGCCGCGCCCTCCATCCCGGTGCCGAGTTCGTACTGGCCCGACAGCAGGATCACGAATGCGGTCGCGCTGCAGATCACGATCGTGTCGACGAACACGCCGAGCATCTGGATCAACCCCTGCGTGACGGGGTGGCGCGTGCTCGCGGTCGCGGCCGCGTTCGGCGCGCTGCCCATCCCCGCCTCGTTCGAGAACAGCCCGCGCTTCACGCCGATCGCGATCGCCTGGCTGACCGCGTAGCCGGTCAGGCCGCCGGCCGCCTGCTCGAGGCCGAACGCGCTCTTCACGATCAACGCGATCACGCCGGGCACCAGCGTGATGTGCGTCGCGACCGCGTAGACCGCGAGCGCGAGGTAGCCGATCGCCATCAGCGGCACGATCACCTGCGCGACCGTCGCGATGCGGCGGATGCCGCCGAAGATGATCGGCGCGGACAGCAGCACGAGACCGAGGCCGACCGTCTCGCGACGCCAGCCGAACGACGTATGGAATGCATCGGCAATCGCATTGGCCTGTACCGCGTTGAACACGAAGCCGAACGCGAGGATCAGCGACAGCGAGAACAGCACACCGAAGCCGCGCGAGCGCAGGCCCGTCTGGATGTAGTACGCGGGGCCGCCGCGATAGCTGCCGTCCGGGTGCGATACCTTGAAGATCTGCGCGAGCGTCGCCTCGACGAACGCGGACGACATCCCGACCAGCGCGGTCATCCACATCCAGAAGATCGCGCCCGGCCCGCCGACCGTCAGCGCGACCGCGACGCCGGCGATGTTGCCGGTGCCGACGCGGCTCGCGAGCCCGGTCGCGAACGCCTGGAACGACGAGATGCTGCCCGGTTCGCCCTTGCTGCCGACCAGCTTCATGCTGAGGAACAGCGCCTTCAGCTGGATCATCCGGAACCGCAACGTGAACCACGCACCGGCGCCGAGCAGCAGCGCGATCAGCACGTAGTTCCACAACACGCCATTGACGGCGTCGATCAGCCCATGCACGAATGCTTCCATCCAGAGTCCTTGTAAATAGGGTCAGTCATGTGCGGCGACCGCGAACGCGGCCCGAGGGGCGACATGATATGACAGTTTTCAAGGATTATTACAAAACGAAAGAAATTGAGATGACGAAAAATCGAGGCCGAATGTCATCAGGTTAGACGACGCTTCGCGAAAATGCGGGGCGACGATGCGGGCCCGGCCGACCGGTTCACGCTCGCCCGGCACCCCGCCGGTGAGCGTCAGGGCGCTTCGAATGCTTGCGCCCGACCATCCGTGGCCGACGCCGCGGCAACGACATCAACCGCGCGCAGCCATAAAAAAACCGGGCGCCCTCTCGGACGCCCGGCTTTGGTCGAAACCCGCTCGCGCGATTCAGCTCAGCGCGGCAGTTCCGAATGGCCCATCAGGTACGCATCGACCGAGCGCGCGCACTGGCGGCCTTCGCGGATCGCCCACACCACGAGCGACTGGCCGCGACGCATGTCGCCTGCCGCGAACACCTTGTCGACCGACGTGTAGTACGAACGGTCGCCTTCGGTCGTCGCGCGTGCATTGCCGCGCGCATCCTTCGCGACGCCGAACGCGTCGAGCACCGGCGCGGCCGGCTGCGTGAAGCCCATCGCGAGCAGCACGAGATCGGCCTTCATCTCGAACTCGGAACCCGGCACTTCCTGCATCTTGCCGTCCTTCCACTCGACACGCACCGCGATCAGCTTCTCGACCTTGCCGTTCTTGCCTTCGAGACGCTTCGTCGCGACCGCCCAGTCACGCTCGCAGCCCTCCTCGTGCGACGACGACGTACGCAGCTTGATCGGCCAGTACGGCCACACGAGCTGCTTGTTTTCCTCTTCCGGCGGCTGCGGCAGCAGCTCGAACTGCGTGACCTGCTTCGCGCCGTGACGGTTCGACGTGCCGACGCAGTCCGAACCCGTATCGCCGCCGCCGATCACGATCACGTGCTTGCCCTTCGCGAGCAACTGGTCGGCGAGCTTGTCGCCCGCGTTCACGCGGTTCTGCTGCGGCAGGAAATCCATCGCGAAATGGACGCCCGCGAGCTCGCGGCCCGGCACCGGCAAGTCGCGCGGCGTTTCCGAACCGCCGGCGATCACGACCGCGTCGAATTCTTCCTTCAGCGTGTCCGGCGAGATGGTTTCCTTCGCGAGGCTGCCGATCGATTCGGGCAGCGGCTCCTTGCCGATGAACACGCTGGTACGGAACGTCACGCCTTCCGCTTCCATCTGGCGCATGCGGCGATCGATCAGCCACTTCTCGAGCTTGAAGTCGGGAATCCCGTAACGCAGCAGGCCGCCGATGCGGTCGTTCTTCTCGAACACCGTCACGTCGTGGCCCGCACGCGCGAGCTGCTGCGCGGCGGCGAGGCCCGCGGGGCCCGAACCGACGACCGCGACCTTCTTGCCCGTCTTGTGTTCGGCCGGCAGCGGCTTCACCCAGCCTTCCGCCCAGGCCTTGTCGATGATCGCGTGCTCGATCGACTTGATGCCGACCGGATCGTTGTTGATCCCGAGCGTGCAGGCCGCTTCGCACGGCGCCGGGCAGATACGGCCCGTGAATTCCGGGAAGTTGTTGGTCGAGTGCAGGACTTCGATCGCCTGCTGCCAGTCCTGGCGGTAAACGAGATCGTTGAAGTCCGGGATGATGTTGTTGACCGGGCAGCCGTTGTTGCAGAACGGGATGCCGCAATCCATGCAGCGCGCGCCCTGGACCTTCGCGTCCGCGTCGGTCAGCGCCGCGACGAATTCCTTGTAGTGCTTCACGCGCGTGAGCGGTGCTTCGTACGCCTCGTGGCGGCGTTCGAACTCCAGAAAACCGGTTGCCTTGCCCATAAGGTGCTCTTCTGTTCGGTGTATCGGGTGGGGGAGCCGCGCGCGGCCATCAGGCGCGCGCGGCATTCGCTATGTCGTTCGTCGCTCAGGCGGCCAGCACTTCCTTCGCCGCCTTCTTCGCACCGATCTCGCCCAGCGCGCGCTTGTATTCGTGCGGGAACACCTTCACGAACTGGCGGCGCGCCGCGTCCCAGTTTTCCAGCAGCGACTTCGCGCGCGGCGAACCCGTGAACTGGAAATGACGCTCGACGAGCCCCTTGAGCAGCGCTTCGTCCGTCGTGCCGGCGTGCCAGAGCGCGCGGTCGACCGTGCGCTCCTGCTCGGCCTGCTGCAGCACCGGCTCGAGCGCGACCATCGACTTGTTGCACTTGGCCGCGAACGTGCCTTCCGGATCGTAGATGTACGCGAGGCCGCCCGACATGCCGGCCGCGAAGTTGCGCCCCGTCTCGCCGAGCACGACGACCGTGCCGCCCGTCATGTATTCGCAGCCGTGGTCGCCCGTGCCTTCGACGACCGCCGTCGCGCCCGAGTTGCGCACGCAGAAGCGCTCGCCGGCCACGCCGCGGAAGAACGCTTCGCCTTCGATCGCGCCGTACATCACCGTGTTGCCGCAGATGATGTTTTCCTCGGACTTGCCGCGGAAGTCGTTGGTCGGGCGGATGATGATCCGGCCGCCCGACAGGCCCTTGCCGACGTAGTCGTTGCCGTCGCCGACGAGGTCGAGCGTCACGCCCTTCGCGAGGAACGCGCCGAAGCTCTGGCCGGCCGTGCCCTTCAGCTGGATGTGCACCGCGTCGTCGGCCAGGCCGTCGTGGCCGTGCTTCTTCGCGATCACGCCCGACAACATCGCGCCGACCGTGCGGTTCACGTTGCGCACCGGCTGGATGAACGACACATGCTCGCCGTTCTCGATCGCGGCCTTCGCCTTCTCGATCAGCACGTGGTCGAGCGCGCGCTCGAGGCCGTGATCCTGCACGTCGACGTGACGCGGCGCGACGTCCTCGCACTCTTCCGGCTGGTAGAACACACGCGAGAAGTCGAGGCCCTTCGCCTTCCAGTGCTCGATGCCCTTGCGCGTATCGAGCAGATCGGCGCGGCCGATCAGGTCGTCGAACTTCGCGACGCCGAGCTGCGCCATGATCTCGCGCACTTCCTCGGCGACGAAGAAGAAGTAGTTCACGACGTGCTCGGGCTGGCCCTTGAACTTCGCACGCAGCACCGGATCCTGCGTCGCGACGCCGACCGGGCACGTGTTCAGGTGGCACTTGCGCATCATGATGCAGCCCTCGACGACGAGCGGCGCCGTCGCGAAGCCGAATTCGTCCGCGCCGAGCAGCGCGCCGATCACGACGTCGCGGCCCGTCTTCATCTGGCCGTCGGCCTGCACGCGGATACGGCCGCGCAGGCGGTTCAGCACCAGCGTCTGCTGCGTTTCGGCGAGGCCGAGTTCCCACGGCGTGCCGGCGTGCTTGACCGACGACAGCGGCGACGCGCCCGTGCCGCCGTCGTGGCCGGCGATCACGACGTGATCGGCCTTCGCCTTCGCGACACCGGCCGCGACCGTGCCCACGCCCACTTCCGACACGAGCTTCACGGAGATGCTCGCGCTCGGGTTCACGTTCTTCAGGTCGTGGATCAGCTGCGCCAGATCCTCGATCGAGTAGATGTCGTGGTGCGGCGGCGGCGAGATCAGGCCGACGCCCGGCACCGAGTAACGCAGCTTGCCGATGTATTCCGACACCTTGTGGCCCGGCAGCTGGCCGCCTTCGCCCGGCTTCGCGCCCTGCGCCATCTTGATCTGGATCTGGTCGGCCGATGCCAGGTACTCGGCGGTGACGCCGAAGCGCCCCGACGCGACCTGCTTGATCTTCGAGCGCAGCGAATCGCCGTCCTTCAGCGCGATGTCGCTGACGATCTCGTCGCCGATCACCGACTTCAGCGTCTCGCCCGACTTGATCGGAATGCCGCGCAGTTCGTTGCGATAGCGCTTCTCGTCCTCGCCGCCTTCGCCGGTGTTCGACTTGCCGCCGATCCGGTTCATCGCGATCGCGAGCGTCGCATGCGCCTCGGTGCTGATCGACCCGAGCGACATCGCGCCGGTCGCGAAGCGCTTGACGATCTCCTTCGCCGGCTCGACGTCGTCGATCGGGATCGCCTTGGTCGGCTCGACCTTGAACTCGAACAGGCCGCGGAACGTCATGTGACGCTTGGTCTGGTCGTTGATCAGGTGCGCGTATTCCTTGTACGTCTGGTACGAGTTGCTGCGCGTCGCGTGCTGCAGCTTCGCGATCGAATCCGGCGTCCACATGTGGTCTTCGCCGCGCACGCGGTACGCGTACTCGCCGCCCGCGTCGAGCATGTCGCGCAGGACCGGGTTGTCGCCGAACGCGTCGCGGTGCAGGCGGATCGCTTCTTCCGCGACCTCGAACAGGCCGATGCCGCCGACCTTCGATGCGGTGCCCTTGAAGTACTTCTCGACGAGGTCGCTCGACAGGCCGAGCGCTTCGAAGATCTGCGCGCCCGTGTACGACATGTACGTCGAGATGCCCATCTTCGACATCACCTTCTGCAGGCCCTTGCCGACCGCCTTCGTGAAGTTGTAGACGGCCTTCTCCGGCGACAGGTCGCCCGGCAGCCCTTCGGCCATCTTCGCGAGCGTTTCCATCGCGAGGTACGGGTGCACGGCTTCCGCGCCGTAGCCCGCGAGCAGCGCGAAGTGGTGCGTCTCACGCGCGGAACCCGTCTCGACGACGAGGCCCGTGCTCGTGCGCAGCCCTTGCTGCACGAGGTGCGTGTGGATCGCCGACGTGGCGAGCAGCGCCGGAATCGCGACGTGCTCGGCGTCCGTCTTGCGGTCCGACACGATCAGGATGTTGTAGCCCGACTTCACCGCGTCGACGGCTTCCGCGCACAGCGACGCGAGGCGCGCCTCGATGCCTTCCTTGCCCCACGCGACCGGATAGCAGATGTTCAGTTCGTACGCGCTGAACTTGCCGCCCGTGTACTGGTCGATCGCGCGGATCTTCGCGATGTCCTTGAAGTCGAGCACCGGCTGCGACACTTCGAGACGCATCGGCGGGTTGATGTTGTTGGTGTCGAGCAGGTTCGGCTTCGGGCCGATGAACGACACGAGCGACATGACCATGTTCTCGCGGATCGGGTCGATCGGCGGGTTCGTGACCTGCGCGAACAGCTGCTTGAAGTAGTGATAGAGCGTCTTGTTCTTGTTCGACATCACCGCGAGCGGCGAATCGTTGCCCATCGAACCGACGGCTTCCTCACCCTGAGCCGCCATCGGCGCCATCAGGAACTTCAGGTCTTCCTGCGTATAGCCGAACGCCTGCTGGCGGTCGAGCAGCGCGGCGCCCTGCGTGCGGCCGGCCGCGACTTCCTCGGCCTTCGGCTCGATCTCGTCGAGCTTGATGCGCACCGCGTCGATCCAGCTCTTGTACGGCTTCGCGTTCGCGAGGTTGTCCTTCAGTTCCTTGTCGTCGATGATGCGGCCGTGTTCCATGTCGATCAGGAACATCTTGCCCGGCTGCAGGCGCCACTTCTTGACGATCTTCGATTCGGGGATCGGCAGCGTGCCGGCTTCCGACGCCATGATGACGAGGTCGTCGTCGGTGACGATGTAGCGCGCCGGGCGCAGGCCGTTACGGTCGAGCGTCGCGCCGATCTGGCGGCCGTCGGTGAACGCGATCGCGGCCGGGCCGTCCCACGGCTCCATCATCGCGGCGTGGTATTCGTAGAACGCGCGGCGGTTCTCGTCCATCAGCGTGTGCTGTTCCCACGCTTCCGGGATCATCATCATCACCGCGTGCACGAGCGGGTAGCCTGCCATCACCAGCAGTTCGAGACAGTTGTCGAACGATGCGGTATCCGACTGGCCCGGGTAGATCAGCGGCCACAGCTTCGGCAGATCGTCGGCGAGCACGTGCGACGCGATCGCGCCGGTACGCGCGTTCAGCCAGTTCACGTTGCCCTTCACGGTGTTGATCTCGCCGTTGTGCGCGATCATCCGGTACGGGTGAGCCAGTTCCCACGCCGGGAACGTGTTGGTCGAGAAGCGCTGGTGCACGAGCGCGAGCGCCGACACGACACGCTCGTCCTGCAGGTCGCGGTAGTACACGCCGACCTGGCCGGCCAGCAGCAGCCCCTTGTAGACGACGGTGCGCGCCGACATCGACGGCACGAAGTATTCCTTGCCGTGCTTGAGCTTCAGCGCCTGGATGCGGTGGCTCGCGGTCTTGCGGATCACGTACAGCTTCCGCTCGAGCGCGTCCGTCACCATGATGTCCTTGCCGCGACCGATGAAGATCTGGCGGATCAGCGGCTCGCTCGCCTTGACCGTCGGCGAGATCGGCATCGCATGGTCGACCGGCACGTCGCGCCAGCCGAGCACGACCTGGCCTTCGGCCTTCACCGTACGCTCGAGCTCCTGCTCGCACGCGAGACGCGACGCGTTCTCCTTCGGCAGGAAGATCATCCCGACCCCATATTCGCCGGCCGGCGGCAGGTTCACGCCCTGCTTCGCCATTTCCTCGCGATAGAACGCGTCCGGAATCTGGATCAGGATGCCCGCGCCGTCGCCCATCAGCGGATCGGCGCCGACCGCGCCGCGGTGATCGAGGTTCTCCAGGATCTTCAGACCCTGCTGGATGATCTCGTGGCTCTTCTTGCCCTTGATGTGAGCGACGAAGCCGACGCCGCAGGCGTCGTGTTCGTTTTGCGGGTCGTACAGACCTTGTGCGGCGGGCACCGCGGCGAGCGGCTGCTGGTGGTCGTTCATGGGGACACCGTCGTAAAGGGGGCCTGGAGGCCGTTGAACCGTTTTCTTGTTGCCGTCGAGCCCGCTCCCGACAGGAGACGGCACGGCCGACAGTGGTTGGGCAGGCTTCGCCCGGGCCACCGGAATTCGGAATATACGCGACGAATCAAGGGAATAGCAACAAAAACCGCTTGATCGAACCCCAATTAAACGAATGCCTCGATCTGGTGCTGTTTTATTGGGGCCGTATCGTTTTGGTGCAAAAAGAAGCGGCGCCCGCCGCGCCGCTTCTGGCCCGCCTTTCCGGCGTTACTGCTGGATCGGCGGCGTGTTTTCACGCACCTTTCTGGGGCGCCCGCGCGGCAACGGCGAGACGCGCCGGTTCGCGGTGCGCGCCGCCCACTCGCGGTAATTCTCGCCGCCGAGCACCCACCCCTTCAGCGTGGCCTGCTGCAGCTGATCGGCCTGCCGCTCGTCGAGCGGCTGTTCGCACAGCTCCTTGTACGCCCGCTGGCGGTCGAACGGCGTGTTGCCGAGCGCCCAGTAGAGCGGATGGTCGGTGATCAGGCTGTCGACGGTGAGCCCGACGTGATGCCGGTAGCTCGACCAGCGATAGGCCTCGGGCGTCGCGACGAGCTGCGAGCGCACCGGGCTCATCTCGACCACGCGGCTCGCGAGCAGGAAATAGCGCTCGCCTTCGATCACGGTCGCGCGATAGCGGCCTTCCCACAACGTGCCGCGCCGCGAATAGCGCCGGTTGAAATGCGCGACGTAGCGACGGCCGACGGCCTGCATCGCCTTCGGCAGGCTCGCCTCGTCGCTCGGTGTCACGAGGAGTTGCACCTGGCGCGGCAGCAGCACGTAGGCGTGTACCGCCAGGTGATGATCGCGTGCGGCGGCCTTCAGGCAATCGATGAAGAGTTCGTAGTCCTGGTCGTCGACGAACGCGGGTTGCTGATCCAGGCCGCGCAGTATCACGTGCTGCGGCTGGTCGGGAACGTAGAGTCGTGCTAACCGTGCCATGCTGAATGTCCGTTTGAACGCGTTAGGAAATACCCGGAGGTCCGAAAATGCGCACCTGCGTAGAATGCCTGCCCCAGCGGCGCGCGTAAGCGTACGGTCGTGCGAATCCTAGGGAGAAAACTCTAACTTACGAGCTTGTTTGGTTTTAAACGCAGTCGTCATAATGAGCACGCCTTTGATCGGAGGAGACACAATGAAACGAAAACTGGCCATTACGGGGGCCGCAGCGCTCGCATTCACGTTCGCGGGCGGTACGGCACATGCACAATCCGCAGGTGATTTCTACGTCAGCACCGGCTGGCTGCACCTTGCGCCGCAGGACAGCAGCGACCCGCTGTTCGTCTACGGCGTAGGCGGCACGCCCGTCAATCAGTCGATTCCCAACACCGGCGCCGGCATCAGCGATGCCGACACGCTCGCGCTGGCGACCGGTTACTTCGTGACCGACCATATCGCCACCGAGTTCATCGCCGGCATCCCGCCGAAGTTCGACATCACCGGCAAGGGCCAGTTCTCGAAGTTCGGTACGCTTGGCCGCGCGTACCAGTGGAGCCCTGCGCTCCTCCTCAAGTACTACTTCAACGACGCCAACGCGAAGTTCCGTCCGTATGTCGGCGTCGGCGCGACGTATATCTGGTTCACCGGCGCGAAGATCACGAACAGCACGTTCGAGAACGGCGTGCTCGGCGGCCCGACCAGCGCCACGACCAGCAACCAGTGGGCGCCCGTGTTCAACGCCGGCTTCACGTACAACTTCACGAAGCACTGGTTCGCCGGCTTCTCGATGTCGTACATCCCGGTCAGCGTCACCGCGACCTTCACGACGGCGCGCCGGACCCCGGTCGGTACGCTGACGGAAACGTCGAAGGCCCACATCTCGCTGAACCCGATCGTGACGTACCTGAACGTCGGCTACCGCTTCTAAGCGTAGTCGAATATTTGGGGAATGGTTAATCCTGCTGCAATTTGTAGCGGATTTTTCCTGGCGTAACGTCTCCACGATGCAAAACGCCCCGACGGAAATCCCGTCGGGGCGTCGTTTTTTCGCGTCAGGCACGTTCGGCGCAAGGGTTTTACCGGACGCCGCCGCGGCCGTGGCCGTCAGACGACGTCGATATCGTCCAGCGCGTCGGGCGCGATCAGGTCGATGCGGTCCGTGCAGACCGCGTCGACGCCCCAACGCGCCAGTTCGCGCGCCCGTTCGAGGTCATTCACCGTGTAAACCAGGATGCGCAATCCGGCGGCCTTGATCGCACGCACCAGGGATTCGTCGAGCCGAGTGTGGTCTGCATGCAACGATACGCAGTCGAGCGCATCGATGACCTGCGCATGCCAGTCGTCCGGCACGACTTCGTAGAGCATCCCGCGCGGGAGTGCCGGCGCCGTCGCGCGCGCCTGCCGCAGCGCGTCGAACGAGAACGACGACAGCAGCGGCGCCACGGCGGCATCGCGCCAGTACGCGGCCGCATCGGCCGCCACGCGCTGCCCGGTTTCGCGCTCGCGCCCCGGGCACGGCTTGATCTCGACGTTCGCGGCCAGCCCGTGCGCGATGCAGCGCGCCGCCGCCGCCTCGAGCGTCGGCATCCGTTCGCCCGCGAAACGCGCGTCGCGCCACGCGCCCGCATCGAGCGCGGCCAGCGCCGCATAACGCATGCCCGCCGCCGCTCCGTGACCGTTCGAGGTCCGGTCGACCGTGTCGTCGTGCAGCAGGAAGGTCACGTCGTCGGCCGACAGCTTCGCGTCGAACTCGACCATCCGGTGACCGCGCCGCGCGCCCTCGTCGAGCGCGGCCAGCGTGTTCTCCGGCGCGAGCGTGCCGCCGCCGCGATGGGCGACGACGCGCGGATAGGGCCAGTCGGTACGGATCGTCATCGTCGGTCTCCCGCAGTCAAACGGTTTCAGCCGGCCCGCTTGCCGGTTTCGGGATCGAAGAAATGCAGCCGGTGCGCTGGCAGCGCCGCCGCCAGCGCCGTGCCGCGCGCCGGGCGGTCCGCGTGCGGCAGGCGCACCGCGACGTCGTGATTGCCCCAGCGGCCGTGCGCGAGATTGTCCGCGCCGAGCAGCTCGCACGAATCGACCGGCAGCGTCGCCTGCGCGACGCCCGGCTGCGGCGTCATGTGTTCGGGACGCACGCCGAGTACCCAGTCGCGCCCGGTAGCGATCTCGCTGCCGATGCCCGGTGCGCCGGCGACCGGCAGCGCGGGGCCGCCGCCCGCGACCGTGAAGGTCGCGCCGTCTTCCGACAGCCGGCCGTGCATCAGGTTCATCGCGGGCGAGCCGATGAAGCCCGCGACGAACACGGTCGCCGGCTTCTCGTACACGTCGACCGGCGCGCCGATCTGCTCCGCGTAGCCGCGGTTCATCACGATCACCCGCTGCGCGAGCGTCATCGCCTCGATCTGGTCGTGCGTCACGTACACACTCGTCGTCGCGAGCCGCGCGTGCAGCCGCTGGATCTCGAGCCGCATCTGCACGCGCAGCTTCGCGTCGAGGTTCGACAACGGCTCGTCGAACAGGAACACCGACGGTTCGCGCACGATCGCGCGCCCCATCGCGACGCGCTGCCGCTGGCCGCCCGACAGCTCGCGCGGCCGCCGCGCGAGCAGCGGCTCGAGCTCGAGGATCTTCGCGGCCGCCGCCACCCGCGCATCGATCGTCGCGCGCTCGATCCCGCGGATCTTCAGCCCGTAGCCCATGTTCTGCGCGACCGTCATGTGCGGATACAGCGCATAGTTCTGGAACACCATCGCGATGTCGCGGTCCTTCGGCTCCAGCGTGTTGACGACCCGGTCGCCGATCGCGATCTCACCGTCCGTCACGGTTTCGAGACCCGCGATCATCCGCAGCAACGTCGACTTGCCGCAGCCCGACGGGCCGACCAGCACGATGAATTCGCCGTCGGCGATCTCCACGTCGATGCCATGCAGCACGTGCTGCTTGCCGTCGTAGGATTTCCTGACGCCCTTCAAGCTCAGCGCAGCCATACCTGGTCCTTCTCCCGGTTACGTCGGTCGTTCATTTCTCGGAATCGACGAGGCCGCGCACGAACCAGCGCTGCATCGCCAGCACGACGACAAGCGGCGGAAGCATCGCCAGCAGCGTCGCCGCCATCACGTATTGCCATTCGGTCGCGGCGTCGCCGCTCGCGATCATCGTCTTGATGCCCACCACCGCCGTCGACAGCGACGCCTCCGTCGTGATCAGGATCGGCCACAGATACTGGTTCCAGCCGTAGATGAACGTGATCACGAACAGCGCGGCGATGCTCGTCTTCGACAGCGGCAGCACCACGTCCCAGAAAAAGCGCAGCGGCCCCGCGCCGTCGATGCGCGCCGCGTCCATCAACTCGTCGGGCAGCGTCATGAAGAACTGGCGGAACAGGAACGTCGCGGTCGCCGATGCGATCAGCGGCATCGTGAGCCCCGCGTAGGTGTTCGTCAGGTGCAGCGTCGACACGACCTGCACGGTCGGGAAGATCCGCACTTCCACCGGCAGCATCAGCGTGACGAAGATCAGCCAGAACGCCGTGTTGCGAAACGGGAAGCGGAAGTAGACGATCGCATACGCGGACAGGATCGACACCGCGATCTTGCCGACCGCGATGCCGAGCGCCATCGCGAAGCTGTTCACGAGCAGGCGGCCGAACGGCGCCGTCGTGCCGCCGCTGCCGTGCCCCCAGATGTACGCGATGTTCTCGAACAGGTGCGTGCTCGGCACCAGCGACAGCGGCACCGTGAACACTTCCTGCGCGTTCATCGTCGCCGCGCAGAACGCGACGTAGACGGGGAACACGATCAGCACGACGCCCGCGATCAGCACCGCGTGGCAGAACAGGTCGAAGCCCTTGCGATTCTCGATCATGCGTATTGCACCCTGCGTTCGACGAAGCGGAACTGGATCACCGTAAGCCCCACGACGATGATCATCAGCACGACCGACTGCGCGCCCGAACTGCCGATGTCGAGCCCCTGGAAGCCCTCCGCGAAGATCTTGTAGATCAGCGTCTTGGTGCTCTGCGCCGGGCCGCCGCCGGTGGCCGCGTCGATCACCGGGAACGTGTCGAAGAACGCGTAGACGAGGTTCACGACCAGCAGGAAGAAGCTCGTCGGCGACAGCAGCGGCAGCACGATGTTGAAGAAGCGCCGCACCGGCCCCGCGCCGTCGATCGCCGCCGCCTCGATCAGCGAGCGCGGAATCGCCTGCAGCCCCGCGTAGAAGAACAGGAAGTTGTAGCTCACCTGCTTCCACACCGACGCCAGCACGACGAGGAACATCGCCTGCCCGCCGTTCAGCGCGTGGTTCCACACGATGCCGCCCTTCGCGAGCGCATACGTGATCAGGCCGATGCTCGGATTGAACAGGAACGCCCACAGCACGGCGGCGATCGTCGGCGCGACCGCGTACGGCCAGATCAGCAGCGTGCGGTACGCGCGCGCGCCGCGGATCACGCGGTCGGCGCACGCGGCGAGCAGCAGCGACACGACGAGCCCGCTCACCGTGACGAGCGAACTGAACACGAGGGTCGTGCGGAACGAATCGAGATACAGCGGATCGGCGAACAGGTGCGTGAAGTTCGCGAAGCCGACGAATTCGCTCGACGTGCCGAACGCGTCCTGCATCTGCGTGGACTGCCACAGCGCGACGCCGGCCGGCCACAGGAAGAACACGGCGGTGATCGCGAGCTGCGGCGCGATCAGCAGGTACGGCACCGGGCTCGTACCGAAACGGGAACGGGATTGCATCGCGGATATCCGGTCAGGCGAAACGGAAAGGAAACCGCACCGCCGGACGGCACGCGCTCACGCGCGACACCGCCGGCGGCACGCAGCGATGCGCGCTCAGCCGCCCGACTTCTCGAAGCGGCGCAGCAGTTCGTCGCCGCGCGACGCGGCCGAATCGAGCGCGTCCTTCGGCGCCTTCTTCTGCGCCCAGACCTGTTCGAACTCCTCGTCGACGACCGTGCGGATCTGCGGCATGTTGCCCAGGCGCAGCCCCTTCGTGTACGGCAGCGGCGGCTTGTTCAGCATCTGCTTGATCGCGGTTTCGGCGCTCGGGTTCTTCGCATAGAAGCCCTGCTGGCGCGTCAGGTCGTACGCGGCGGTCGTGACCGGCAGGTAGCCGGTGTCCTGATGCCACTTCGCGGCGACGGCGGGCGAAGCCAGGTACGCGAGGAATTTCGCGACGCCCTTGTAGGTCGCGGGATCCTTGCCGGCCAGCACCCACAGGCTCGCGCCGCCGATGATCGCGTTCTGCGGCGCGCCCTTCACGTTCGCGTCGTACGGCATCATCCCCGTGCCGTAGCTGAACTTCGCGAACTTCTGCACGTTCGCGAGCGCGCCGGACGACGTCGTCAGGATCCCGCAGTCGCCGCTGTAGAACTTCGCCGACGCTTCGTCCTTGCGGCCCGCGTACGTGAACGTGCCGTCCTTCGCCATCTGCTGGAGGAACGAGAGGTGCGCGATCTGCTGCGGCTTGTTGAACTCGAGCACGGCGTCGGTGCCGTCGAAGCCGTTGTTGCTGCTCGCGAACGGCAGCCCGTGCCACGCGCTGTAGTTTTCGAGCTGGATCCAGCCCTGCCAGCCGGTCGTGAAGCCGCACGCCATCCCCGCCTTGCGCAGCTTCTCGGCATCGGCCTTCACGTCGGCCCACGTCTTCGGCGGCTGGTTCGGATCGAGGCCCGCCTTCTTGAACGCATCCTTGTTGTAGTACAGCACCGGCGTCGAGCTGTTGAACGGCATCGACACGAGGTGGCCCGTCTTCGCGTCGCTGTAGTAGCTCGCGATGGTCGGCACGAACGCCTTCTCGTCGAGCGTCACGCCCGCCTGCTTGAACACGTCGTAGACCGGCACGACCGCCTTCTTCGCCTGCATCATCGTCGCCGTGCCGACTTCGTAGACCTGGAGGATCGCCGGCGCGTTGCCGCTGCGATAGGCCGCGATGCCCGCCGCGAGCGCCTGGTCGTAAGTGCCCTTGAAGACCGGCACGATCTTGTAGTCGCTTTGCGACGCGTTGAACTGGTCGGCGATCGCGTTGACCCGCTCGCCGAGCGCAGCCTCCATCGCATGCCAGAACTGAATTTCCGTCGCGGCGAGCGCGACGTGCTGCGCCCCGAACATCAGCGCGCCGCCGAGCGCGATCGAACGAACCAGTGTCCCCGCAGGCTTCTTCTTCATCGACCTCTCCTATGAAAACGTTACCAACAGCGTGTGCAACATTCCCGTCGCCATTGAACCGGCGAAGTCTAGTGATCGTTTATGACAGTCAGTTGTCGCTGATGACGAACAGGCGCTGATATTCCTTCAGCGCGAAGCGGTCGGTCATGCCGGCGATGTAGTGCGCGACGAGACGCGGCTGCTGCGCCGCGTCGTCGGACTGGTACGGCGGCGGCAGCAGGCGCGGATCGTCGATGAACGCGTCGAACAGCCCCGTGACGACGCGTTGCGCCTTGCTCGCCATGCGCATCACCTTGTAATGGCGATACAGGTTCTTGAAGAGGAAGCGCTTGAGCGCGGCGGCCTGCGCGGCGACTGCCGGGCTGTGCGACACGAGCGGCGGCGCGGCGCGCACGTCGTCGAGCGATGCGGGCGCGACGCGGGCGAGATTGCGCGTCGTCTCGTCGATCAGGTCGACGATCAGCGTGTTGATGATGCGGCGCACCGTCTCGTGCACGAGACGGCGGCCTTCGAGGTGTGGGAATTCGGCGAGCGCCGCTTCGTAGTGACGCTGCCACAGCTCGACTTCCGCGAGCTGCTCGATCGTGATCAGGCCGGAGCGCAGGCCGTCGTCGACGTCGTGGTTGTTGTACGCGATTTCATCGGCGATGTTCGCGAGCTGCGCTTCGAGCGACGGCTGGCGGCCCTGCAGGAAGCGCTCGCCGAGCGCGCCGAGCTTGCGCGCATTCTCGCGCGAGCAGTGCTTCAGGATGCCTTCGCGCGTCTCGAAGCACAGGTTCAACCCGTTGAACGCGCCGTAGTGCTCCTCGAGCTCGTCGACCACGGCGAGGCTCTGCAGGTTGTGCTCGAAGCCGCCGTGCTCGCGCATGCACGCATTCAGCGCGTCCTGCCCGGCATGGCCGAACGGCGTATGGCCGAGGTCGTGCGCGAGCGAGATCGCTTCGACGAGATCCTCGTTCAGGCGCAGGTTGCGCGCGACCGAGCGCGCGATCTGCGCGACTTCGAGGCTGTGCGTGAGGCGGGTGCGGAACAGGTCGCCTTCGTGATTGACGAAGACCTGCGTCTTGTATTCGAGCCGGCGAAACGCGGTCGAGTGGACGATCCGATCGCGATCACGCTGGAATTCGGTGCGCGCCGCCGGCGGCGTTTCAGGATGGCGGCGGCCGCGCGACTGCGACGCGTGCGCGGCATACGGAGCAAGATGGGCTTCCAGCGCCGCCAGCGTCGGCGGCTCGGCCACCGGCGCAGCGGATGCGCGGCTGGCTTCGGGCAATGTGCTGCTGGATGTCTCGCTCACGTCTCCTCCATGTCAGGGGCGCCGGCGCATCCGGGCCGCCGTTAGCGGGTCGTCTGCGCCAGTGTAGCGAATACCGCTTCGTCCGGCGCCTGCGTGATCAGCGTATCGCCGAATCGCTTCAGCAGGATGAACTTGATCGCGCCGGCCTCGGCCTTCTTGTCGACGCGCATCAGGTCCATGTAGCGCGCATCGCCGAGCGCGGGCGCGCGGGTCGGCAGATGTGCGGCCGCGATCACCGCATCGAGGCGCTGCCGCGATGCTTCGTCGAGGAGGCCGAGCCGCACCGACAGGTCGCCCGCCATCACCATCCCGCAGCCGACCGCTTCGCCGTGCAGCCATTCGCCGTAGCCGAGCCCGGCCTCGATCGCATGGCCGAACGTGTGGCCGAAGTTCAGGATCGCGCGCAGGCCGCCTTCGCGTTCGTCGGCCGCGACGACGCTCGCCTTGATCTCGCACGAACGCTTCACTGCATGCGCGAGCGCGGCGGGCTCGCGACGGTTCAGCGCCTCGACGTTCGCCTCGATCCAGTCGAAGAACTCGGCATCGGCGATCGCGCCCGTCTTGATGACTTCGGCGACGCCGGCCGCCAGCTCGCGATCGGGCAGCGTCGTCAGCGCGCCGATGTCCGCGATCACCGCCTGCGGCTGGTAGAACGCGCCGATCATGTTCTTGCCGAGCGGGTGGTTGATGCCCGTCTTGCCGCCGACGGACGAATCGACCTGCGACAGCAGCGTCGTCGGCACCTGGATGAACGGCACGCCGCGCATGTAGCACGCGGCGGCAAAACCGGTCATGTCGCCGACCACGCCGCCGCCGAGCGCGACGAGCGTCGTCTTGCGATCGGCGTGGTCCGTGAGCAGGCCGTCGAAGATCAGGTTCAGCGTTTCCCAGTTCTTGTACGCCTCGCCGTCCGGCAGCACGACCGTCGACACGCGCTTGCCGAGCGGCGCGAGCGCCGCGCGCAGCGCGTCGCCATAGAGCGGATCGACCGTCGTGTTCGTGACGATCGTGACGGACGAACCCTTGATGTGGGGCGCGAACAGCTCGGTGCGGCCGATCAGGCCGGCGCCAATATGAATCGGATAGGCGCGGTCGCCCAGATCGACGTTGACAGTAATCATGCTTGTAGCGGCTTGGCGATGACGCCGGCCAGTTCGAGTTGCATCAGCACCATGTTGACGAGACCGTTGACCGACGGACGGCCGGTCTCGATGACGAAATCCGCGCATTCGCGGTACAGCGGGTCGCGCACTTCGTACAGCGCTTCGAGACGCCCCTTCGGATCGTCCGTCTGCAACAGCGGGCGATTCTTGTCCTTGCGCGTGCGCAGCCACAGATCGTGCGGATTGGCGCGCAGGTAGACGACGATGCCGTTGGTTTTCAGGCTGTCGCGATTTTCCGGGCGCAGCACCGCGCCGCCGCCCGTCGCGAGCACGATGTTCTCGCGCTGCGTGAGATCGGCGATCACCTGCGTTTCGCGGTCGCGAAACCCGGCCTCGCCCTCCAGCTCGAAGATCACCGGGATGCGCGCGCCCGTACGGGCCTCGATTTCGTGGTCGGAGTCGAAGAACGTCCTGTCGAGACGACGCGCGACCGCACGGCCCACGGTGGTCTTACCCGCTCCCATAAGGCCGACGAAAAATACGTTTGCATGTGGGTCCCGCGCTTGCAACGGCTTCCTCTGCTTCAATCTTGCTGGTGTGTGGCGCAGCTTACTGGCAAAGCGGCTGCCTTGTCGAGCCTGCGCCGGCGGCTTCCGGCCCCGTTTTCTCGGCATCCTCGTCGCCCGCGCCGGGTGCGCCGCACCGCGGATCGACGACGGTCGGCGTGATGAAGACGACCAGTTCGTTGCGCTGGTCGCGCTGCGCGCGGTGCCGGAAAAGCGCGCCCAGAACGGGTATTTTGCCCAAGAGCGGCACGCGCGTCACATCGTTCCGGTTCAGTTGTTCATAGATACCGCCGATCGCGACCGTCCCGCCATTCTCGACCTCGACGCGCGTCTGCACATGCTTCGTATGGATGGCGGGGCCGGCCGCGGTCGGCTCGCCGACGCTGTCCTTGGTCACGTCGAGATCGAGCACCACACGCCCGTCCGGCGTGATCTGCGGCTCGACCTCCAGCTTGAGCGTCGCGCGGCGGAACTGCACGCCGCTCATGCCATTGCCGACCTTCGCCTGGTACGGCAGCTCGGAACCCTGTTCGACGATGGCCTTGACGCGATCGGCCGTCACCACCCGCGGACGCGAAACGATCTGGCCCCGGCCCTGCGCCTCCAGCGCGCTGAGCTCGATGTCGAGTACGCGGCTGAGCGGCGCGGCGAACAGCGTGAAGCCGGCGGTGGCCGCGTCGAAACCGCCGAGCGGCCGCGCGGCAAGGTCGAGCGCGTTGCGCGCGTCCGCCGTGAACGACGTGCCCTCGGCTGACGGCGGCCGCCCCTGCGCACGCAGCGCGACACGTGCGCCGAGGTTGCGCGAGAAACCCTGCTCGCCTTCGACGATGCGGGCCTCGATCCGGACCTGCCGCGACGGCCGGTCGATCGCGTCGATCAGGCCGGCGATCTGCACGATACGCGGTGCGAGATCGGTGACGAACAGCAGGTTGGTCCGCGGATCGGCCGCCGCGGCGCCGCGCTTCGACAGCAGGCGCTGGCCGGTCGCGCCGGCCAGCAGCCGTTGTACGTCCTGCGCGCGCGGATAGTGCAGCATGAAGGTACGGCTCGCCAGCGGCTCGAGATCGGCGGCCCGCGCGTGCATGTCGAAGCGCTCGCGTTCGCGCGCAGCCAGCTCGGCTGCCGGCGTGACCCAGATCACGTTGCCGCGCCGGGACATCGCAAGCCCGTGCATGTCGAGCAGCGTGTCGAACGCCTCGCGCCAGCGAACATTGTTCAGACGCAACGTGACCGTGCCGCGCACCTGCTCGCCGACGACGATATTGAGCCCGGTGAACCGCGCGATCGCGTCGAATGCCGCCGCGAGCCCGACGCCCTGCAGATTCAGCGAGATCCGCCGTGCGTCGTCCGCATCGCCCGGTTGGCGGGCCGCGGCGTCGCTCATCCGGGCCGGCGGCGCCAGCGGGATCGGCGGTCCCTCCAGCGCGGGGCCCGGTGCGGCGGTTTCCGTCTGCCGTGCCGCGCGCGCCGCATGATTGAACGGTGGCGGGCCGGCGTCTTCCGTTGCCGCACTATCCACGCCGTCGGCCACACGCAGCGGCAGACCCGGCACCGACACATCCGTCGACCCGGCGGGCCAGACCGCCGGCAGCGGCGGCAACGACGCGCTTGCGCCGGCCGCCGTCACGCCGGCCCAGAGGGCAAGCACCCAACAACGGTGTTTCGTCATGGCCGACCTCCGTCGTCCAGGACGAGCCGCTGCGAGCCGTCCGCCGTCGCAAGCGTCACGGCCGCGCGATCGATGCGCACCACGCGCGCGGCACCCAGTACGTCGCCAGGCGCGACGGCCGTGAACGCGCCGTCGCCGTCGTCGAACAACGCGAGGCCGGCCCGCGCGTCGCGAATCGTGCCGGCGAAGCGGGCTGCGTGACCCGCCGCTTCGGCCGCGCCGGCGTCGCCGAACGGATCGGCGTCGGGCGCAGCGACGCGAACCGTCGTGTTGCCGTCCGCGGTCGTGGTCGCCGGCAGCGCCGGAAACACGTCGACGGACATGTCGACCCGCGCCGCCGACGTGCCACGCTCGATACGCAGCGCCGACGGTACGGCCAGCACCGGGAACCGCGCCAGGCCGCCAACCATGTGCAGCAGCGCGCGAAAACCACCATCGGCGGCGATGTGCACGGTGCGCCGGCCGTCCGGTGCCGCGCCATCGGCGCGCTGCGGTTCGACCGATACGCCGCTCAGCCCGCTCGACGCGGCGAGATCGGCCAGTTCCAGCATCAGCGCGGCCCATTCCGGCGCATGCGGCGAACGATCGTCGCGCGTCGACGCACGATGCCCGTCGCGTCGTTGTCCAGTGGAAGCGAGCACGCGTTGCGCGTCGGCCGCGCGCGCCTGCGCTGCGGCGAGCAACGCGCGACTATGGGCAAGCCCGCTCCAGTCGGCCGCATTCGCCAGATGAATGCCGCCGCCCAGCACGGCCGCGAATGCCAGCACGCAACCCGCGGCATGCGCGGCCGCCGGCGACACGCGCGGCATGCCGCCTGGCCCGACGCCGCCACCCAGCGCCGGCCGATGCACGAGCGTCGTCATGCGCCGCCTCCCGACATCGTCCGCGACGCCGTCGGGTCGTGCCAGCGCAACTGCACCGAGAAGCGGAACGGCATCCCGGCCGTGGGAGCCGGCGCATCCGAGGCCGGCTTCAACGTCTCTATATCGATCCGCCAGTCGCGCTGCTCGCGCGCCATCGCGGCGAGCCATCGCGCAGCGGCCCGGTAACTCTCGGCGCGCGCTTCGAGCACCGCGCCGGTCGACGTCATGCGCAGCGCGTCGAGCCGGATACGATCGGCACGCACCTGCTTCAAGGTCGCCAACAGCCCTGCCATGCGCCGGTAAGGCGCGGCCAGCGCAGCCGCCTGTGCGTCGCGTCGCGCGATGGCGGCGGCGGCATCGACCGCACGCGTCGCAGCCGCCACCTGGGGCTGCAACTGCCGCAGCCGCGTCTCCACGCTGGCGCGCTCGGCATCCACCCGCCACCGCGACAACACGGCGGCGCCCGTCCACAGCCCCGCACCGAGCACGCCGAGCAGCATCGCCACACCGCACTGCGCGACCCGGCGACGCCGCAACGCCTGCGCCAATCGCTCGCGGTACGGCAGCAGGTTGAAGTCGCCGAGTATCGCCTGCTCGGCCGCCGCCGCGCCTTCGCTTGCCGACACGTGAGCGGCCGTCATTCCCACACCCCGCGCAACGCCAGCCCGAATGCGACGGCAAACGCCGGGCCGCCCGGCATGCCGGCGCGCGCGCACGGCTGTCCGTCCCAGCCCGTGCAGTCGAACGGGACCACCGCCGTGCCGAGCACGTCGCCGATCTCGGCGACGGACGTGTCGAAGCGGGCGATACATCGCTCGTCCCCGGCGACGAATACGCAATGCACGGCCCCGAGCGCGCGCCGCCGCAACGCATCGGGCAGTGCTTCCGGCAACGTGCCGGACAGCGTCAGCACCGGGATAGCCGACGAACCCTCGATTCGCCAGCCGCGCACGCCCGCGTCGCAGAACCACAGCGCGGCGTAGGCACCCTGCGCGTCGAGTTCGAACTGCGCGGCATAGCGCAGCGCACGCAGCACGGCGGCCGACTCGCCGTCGATCACGGTCAGGTCGATACCGGCCTGCGCGGCCACGTCGATGCGCCGCTCGAGCAACGCCAGCGGCGCCACCGCCACCGCGATCTCGCCGGATCGCACGCCGCCGTAGTGCCGCCAGTCGAACGCGAGACTGTCCGGCGCCAGCCCCGAGATGCGTTCGGCCGCCTGCCGCGCGGCGTCCGGAATGTCGCCGCGCCCGGCCAGATCGAGCGTCGCGGTGCGCATCTCGTCATCGTGCAGCGCCATCACGCCGCACGCGTCGCACCGCACCTCGGCCGCCGACAGCCGCGACACGGCCGCCGCCAGCGATCGCGCGACCGCCGCCCAGCGTGCGTCTTCCGGCCCGCCCGCCAACCCGACCGGCTCCCGCTCGAGCCCCTCGACGCGCACGTCCGCGTCCCTGCCGCGCCGGCTCAGCACGGCCACCCTCACCTCGTGCGCACCGACGTCGATTCCCGTCGACCGGTGCCTGCCCTGTGCAAACCGCGCCACCCATCGTCCTGCCATCCCAGCCTCCCGAGATCGTCGCGGCCCACGCCGCGTTTCCGAGACCTGATTCTGCAAAGCGACGCATGCGGCCGACAGTCGGCCAAACGGCCAGCATTCGCTCTCGGTGGCCATGCGCGGACTATGCTGACGGCACGCCGACCCGCGGTTCTCCGACGGGCGGCCCCCGCGTCAGGACCGGTCTTACCGGGCAGCTATAATCGCGGGACTGTTTTCCGGTATGCCTATGCAATCCACGACTCCTACGTCCCCGCCTCCCGCCCCGGAGCCGAAGAAGCGGCCCTGGTGGCAAAAAGTCCTGCTCGGCTTCGCCGCGATGTGCGTGGCCCTCGTCGTGGCCGGCGGCCTCGTGCTCGGCTATGCGCTCGTCGTGGCCTGGCCGAACATGCCGTCGCTCGACGCGCTGACCGACTATCGGCCGAAGGTACCGCTGCGCATCTATACGTCCGATCACGTGCTGATCGGCGAATTCGGCGAGGAGCGCCGCGACGTCGTTCATTTCAAGGACGTGCCCGACTCGCTGAAGAAGGCGATCCTCGCGATCGAGGACGCGCGCTTCTACGATCACGGCGGCGTCGACCTCACCGGCATCATCCGCGCCGGCTTCGTCGCGCTGACGAACGGCCACGCGTCGCAGGGCGCGAGCACGATCACGATGCAGGTCGCGCGCAACTTCTTCCTGTCGAGCGAGAAGACCTACACGCGCAAGATCTACGAAATGCTGCTCGCGTACCGGATCGAGCGCGCGCTGACGAAGGATCAGATTCTCGAGGTCTACATGAATCAGATCTATCTCGGCCAGCGTGCGTACGGCTTCGCGAGCGCGGCGCGCGTCTATTTCGGCAAGGATCTGAAGGACATCACGCTCGCGGAAGCCGCGATGCTCGCGGGGCTGCCGAAGGCGCCGTCCGCGTATAACCCGGTCGTGAATCCGAAGCGCGCGAAGGTGCGCCAGGAATACATCCTGCAGCGGATGCTCGAGCTGAACTTCATCACGCGCGAACAGTACGACGAAGCCGCCGCGCAGCCGCTCGTCGTCAAGGGTCCGGGCCGCGATTTCAGCGTGCACGCCGAGTACGTCGCGGAAATGGTCAGACAGATGATGTATGCGCAGTATCGCGAGGAAACCTACACGCGCGGCTTCAACGTCGTCACGACGATCGACTCCGCGGACCAGCAGGTCGCGTACACCGCGCTGCGCAAGGGCATCATGGATTACGAGCGCCGCCACGGCTATCGCGGGCCGGAAGGCTTCATCGAACTGCCGGCCGGCGCCGACGATCGCGAACAGGCGATCGACGACGCGCTGCTCGAGCATCCCGACAACGGCGAGCTGATCGCCGCGGTCGTGACGGCCGCGAGCCCGCGCCAGATCACGGTGGCGTTCATCGACGGCAGCACGGCGACGATCGAGGGCGACAACCTGCGCTTCGCGTCGGGCGCGCTGTCGGCCAACGCGCAGCCGAACCGGCGCATCCGCCCCGGCGCGATCGTCCGGGTCGTGAAGAACGACGCCGGCAAATGGTCGATCACGCAGTTGCCGCAGGTCGAAGGCGCGTTCCTGTCGATCGTCCCGCAGGACGGGGCGATCCGCTCGCTCGTCGGCGGCTTCGACTACAACAAGAACAAGTTCAACCACGTCACGCAGGCGTGGCGGCAGCCCGGTTCGTCGTTCAAGCCGTTCATCTACTCGGCGTCGCTCGACAAGGGCCTCGGGCCCGCCACCGTGATCAACGACGGCCCGCTGTATTTCAGCGCCGCGGAAACCGGCGGCCAGCCGTGGGAGCCGAAGAACTACGGCGGCGGCTTCGAAGGCCCGATGTCGATGCGCACCGCGCTGCAGCGCTCGCGCAACCTCGTGTCGATCCGGATCCTGAATCACATCGGCACGAAATACGCGCAGCAATACATCACGCGCTTCGGCTTCGACGCCGAGCGCCATCCGGCCTACCTGCCGATGGCACTCGGCGCCGGCCAGGTCACGCCGCTGCAGATGGCCGGCGCGTATTCGGTCTTCGCGAACGGCGGCTATCGCGTCAATCCGTACCTGATCGCCGAAGTCACCGATCCGAACGGCGCGGTCGTCGCGCGCGCGCAGCCGCTCGTCGCCGAGCAGAACGCGCCGCGCGCGATCGACGCGCGCAACGCCTACGTGATGAACAGCCTGCTGCAGAGCGTCGCGCAGCGCGGCACGGGCGCGCGGACCAACGTGCTGAAGCGCACCGATCTCGCGGGCAAGACCGGCACGACGAACGACTCGCACGACGCGTGGTTCGCCGGCTACCAGCACACGCTCGCCGCGATCGCATGGATCGGCTATGACAATCCGCGCAGCCTCGGCGATCGCGAAACCGGCGGCGGCCTGTCGCTGCCGGTCTGGATCGACTACATGGGCGCTGCGCTGAAGGGCGTGCCGGAATTCAAGCCGACGGTGCCGGAAGGCGTCGAATCGCTCGGCGGCGAGTTGTACTTCACCGAGTTCACGCCGGGCCACGGCTTCGTGTCGACGGTCGGCGTGCCGCAGGCGCCCGCTGCGCAGAACGTCGACGAGGCCGTGCCGCACGTCGACGAGCAGGAGAAGCAGGACATCATGAACCTGTTCCGCGGCCACTGACCCGCGGCCCGGCCATGAAAAAAGCGCCCCGCGGGGCGCTTTTTCTTTGGGCACGACGCGCGGAGCGCTGCGCTCCCGCCGTTACGCGCTGAACGTGATCGGCAAGCCGGCCTGCTGGGTCGCGTAGTCGGTGAGCGCCGAGAAGAACTCGGTGCCCGTGCGCGTATCGCGCCATTCGCCGTCGATGAAACGGTAGTGGAATCCGCCGGCCTTCGCGGCGATCCACACCTCCTTCATCGGCGGCTGCAGGTTGACGATGATCTTCGAGCCGTTCTCGAACGTCAGCGTCAGCACGCTGCCATTGCGTTCCAGATCGATGTCGTGATCGCCGTCGTTCGCGACGTCCACGGTACGCTCGACGGCCGCCAGCACGGCCTCTGCACGGGCCAGGTATTCAGTATCGGACATGCTAAACTCTATCGGTTAAATTGTTCAGGGACGATCATGCGAGTCGTTTTCCGGATGAGCGCGATTGTAGCGGCTTTGGCGATTCTTGCCGGCTGCGGTCAAAGCGGCGCGCTCTATCTGCCCACCGTGCCTCCGATGCCCAAGCCGATCCAGCCGCAGAATACGCCGCCGTCGGACGTGAAACCGACCGACGAAAACGCGTCGTCCGACGAGTCGCCCGACACGTCCGGCTCGCCGCTCACGCTGTCGCCCGAACTGTCGAGCACATCGACCATGCCCGCCCCGGCATCGGGCCCGGCCGCGACGAAGTAACGACGCACTGCCGCCCGCGCGGCGCACGAAACGAGGCGATGACTTCCCGGTCATCGCCTTTTGTTTTTCAGCGGCCGCGCCGTCACGCGCGCACGCGCCGCCAGCCCCACGTCACCAGCCGCCAGCCGAGCAGCGCGGCGACGATCGCCGCGTAGAGCTTCGGCTGCGCCAGATCGTGCTTGCCCGCCCGCATCCACCAGAAGTGCAGCACGCCGAACAGCGCGATCGCGTAGATTGCGCTGTGCAGCGTCGCCCAGTGGCGACCGAGCCGGCGCACCATCGCGCGCGGCGACGTCGCGGCGAGCGGAATCAACAGCACGAACGCCGCGAAACCGACCGTGATGAACGGGCGCTTGCCGACATCCTTCAGGATCGCGACGACGTCGAACCACTTGTCGAACCACAGGTAGGTCGTGAAGTGCAGCGTCGCGTAAAAGAACGCGAACAGCCCGATCATCCGACGAAAGCGCAGCAATGGCGCGAAGCCCGTGATGCGCCGCAGCGGCGTAACGGCCAGCGTGATGCACAACAGGACGAGCGTCCACAAACCGGTCGAACGCGTGATGAATTCGATCGGGTTCGCGCCGAGCCGGTCGGTCAGCCCGAACAGCACGATGCGTGCGAGCGGGTAGAGGCCGGCTGCGAACACCAGCACCTTGGCCGGCGCGAGCCAGCGCGGCGCGGCAGGACGGTTCGCCCCGGCACGCGCCGTGCGGGCAGCCTGCCCGGCGCCCGCGGCGCGCGCGGGTGTGAGCGTCGAAGGATGCATGTCGTTTCTCACGGTCGCGCTCAGAAATTCTTTTTCAGGTCCATGCCCTGATACATCGATGCGACCAAGTCGCCGTAGCCGTTGAACATCAGCGTCTTGCGCTTCGGCGTGAAGAAGCCGTCCTCGCCGATGCGCCGCTCGGTCGCCTGGCTCCAGCGCGGATGATCGACGTTCGGGTTCACGTTCGAATAAAAGCCGTACTCGTTCGCCGCGTACGTGTTCCAGCTCGTCTTCGGCTGCTTGTCGACGAAGCGGATCTTCACGAGCGACTTCGCGCTCTTGAACCCGTATTTCCACGGCACGACGATCCGCACCGGCGCACCGTTCTGGTTCGGCAGCACCTGCCCGTAGACGCCCATCGTCAGCAGCGTCAGCGGATTCATCGCCTCGTCCATGCGCAGCCCTTCCGAATACGGCCAGTCGAGCACGGGCGTCGACAGGCCCGGCATCTGCGACGGATCGGCCAGCGTGATGAACTGCACGTATTTCGCGTTGCCAGTCGGCTGCACGCGCTTGATCAGCTCGGACAGCGGCACGCCGATCCATGGGATCACCATCGACCAGCCCTCGACGCAGCGCAGCCGGTACACGCGCTCCTCGAGCGGCGCGAGCTTCAGCAACTCGTCGAGATCGAACACCTTCGGGTGCTGCACCTCGCCTTCGACACTCACGCGCCACGGGCGCGGCCGCAACGTGCCCGCGTTCTGCGCCGGATCGCTCTTGTCGGTGCCGAATTCGTAGAAGTTGTTGTAGGACGTGATGTCCTTGAACGGCGTCACCTTGTCGATGGCGACGAATGTCGGGTTGGTTTTTGCCGCGAGCTTCGCCGCCCGCGCGTCGGGTGACGCATACGCGGCGAGCGCCGCGCCGCTGGTGCCGAACAGGCCGCCCGCGGCCGCGAGGCCGGCCGCCTGCAACACGCGCCGCCGATTCTCGAATACCGCGCGCGGCGTGATCTCGCTCGGCGCGATATCCGCGCCGGTCAGTACGTTACGCAAAGGGCGTTTGATCCACATCGTGCAGTTCCTCCCGCATGCGCGACGCGCATGCTTCATCAGCGTTCGACCCGGCCCGTCGCGCGCCGTTCGACGCCCGGTTCGCCCGCTCATTACAAAAGAAAACCGCCGGGCACGCAGTGCACCGGCGGTCTATGGTCGGACGAGCGGCGGAAATCTTACAGCTTGCCGTAGCTGTGCAGCCCGGACAGGAACATGTTGACGCCGAGGAACGCGAACGTCGTGACCAGCAGGCCGGTGAGCGCCCACCAGGCGGCCACCGCGCCGCGCAGGCCCTTCATCAGCCGCATGTGCAGCCACGCCGCGTAGTTCAGCCACACGATCAGCGCCCAGGTTTCCTTCGGGTCCCAGCTCCAGTAGCCGCCCCACGCTTCGGCCGCCCACAGCGCGCCGAGGATCGTCGCGATCGTGAAGAACGCAAAACCGACCGCGATCGACTTGTACATCACGTCGTCGAGCACCTCCAGCGTCGGCAGGCGATCCGCGAGGATCCCGCGCTCCTTCATCAGGTACGCGACCGACACCATCGCCGACAGCGCGAAGCTGCCGTAGCCGATGAAGTTCGCCGGCACGTGGATCTTCATCCACCAGCTTTGCAGCGCCGGCACGAGCGGCTGGATCTGCTGCGCATCGCGCGCGACCGAGTACCACATCAGGAAGCCGACCGCCGCGCTGATGACCAGCAGCACGAACGCGCCGAGCGAACGCGTGCCGTAGTGGCCTTCGTAATACAGATAAAGCAGCGCCGTGATCAGGCTGAACAGGACGAACACTTCATAGAGGTTCGATACGGGGATGTGCCCGACGTCCGCACCGATCAGGTAGGACTCGTACCAGCGCACCATCAGCCCCGTGAAGCCCATCAGCACGGCGACCCACGTGAGCTTCTGGCCGATCGCGGCGCCCGTTTCGGCGCGCGCGAGCAGCCCGATCCAGTAGAAGATCGTCGCGAGCACGAACATCGCGCTCATCCACAGGATCGCCGACTGGCTCGACAGGAAGTACTTGAGGAAGAACGCCGAATCGGCGCGGGCGAGATCGCCCTGGTAGATCTGGATCGACAACAGCGACAGCACGGCGATCGACGCCATCATCAGCCGCGCAGGCTTCCAGCGCCAGCCGAGCGCGACGAGCGCCGGCACGGTGCCGATCATCACTGCCTTGTCGTAGTAATCCATGTGCGCGTTGTAGTGCACGAGCGCATAGCCCGCGCCCGCCACGAGCGCCAGGGCGAACAGCCAGTCGAACAGCGACAGGCGCGCGAGGAACGGACGCTCGTCGAACAACGGCGACGATGCCGGCGCCGGGGCCGACGCCGTACGGGAAGAGGAAACTTGCGTGAGATCCATGATGTTACCGGGTGGAATTCTCGGAATCGGAACCGCCGCCGACAGGCGGGCGGGCCGTCGAAGCCGCACCGGCGGGCGCGGCATCGCGAGGTGCGGCGCGCAAGGCGGCGCCGGCCGCGTCGCGCGTCTGCACGAATTCTTTCTCGAAATCGAAGGTCTTGCGGGCCGTGGACATTGCCATCACCACATCGACGCCCGAACCGGCGTCCTTCAGCCAGAACCAGAGTCGCCGCTCGCGCACGTAGAACATCGAGAAGATGCCGGCGACCAGCAGCAGGCTGCCAAGATACACCAGATTCTTGCCGGGTGCGCGTGTCAGCTGAAATACCGAAGCTTGCACCTGCTTGAAGGAATCAAGCTGCAAATAGACCGGCGATCCATACAAGAAGCTGTCGGATAGCGCATTGATCGCGTTCTGCACGAAGCGGATCGTGTCGGTGCCCTGCTGCGCGGCCGGCTCGCCGGCACGCTCGCGCGCGATCTGCCAGACCTCCCACATCGAGCCCTCGAGCATCCGCAGCAGCAGGCTCGCGGCCTTCTCCTGCTCGCCCTTCGGCACCGAGCGATCGATGAAGGTCGCCACCGCCTGAAAGCCGCCGACCGGCTGGCCATCCGCGCCGCGGCCGACGCTGTCGTCGCTCGCCGCAAAGAGGGTCAGCACCTTCGACGCGCTGTCCTGCAGGCGGCCGCGCAGCGACGCGTCGCCCGGCAGCGAGCGCTGCGCGAAGCGCGCGGCGGCTTCGGTGCGCACGGCCGGATCCTCGAGCGCGGCGCGCAGGCGCATCCATTCGCCGATCGAATCCTGGCTGTCGGCCGGGATCCGCATGTAACGGAACGGATCGTTCGGGCTCGCGCGCACGCCGGCGAGGAACACGCGTTCGCCGTTCATGTCGACGGGCAGCATGTAGTTGTTGAATTCGCGCGCCTGGCCGTCCTTGCCGCGAATCTTGTACTGCACCGACGGGCCGATGTTGTGGAGCTGCGTCGGCTTCGACGTCTTCGCGCCCGAGCCGAGCCGCTCGTCGAATACTTCCTTCAGCGAGCTGGTCGTCGCGACACCGCGCACGTCCGGCTTGCCGTTCGCGTCGGCCATGTTTTCGACGTTGATCGCGCGGAAATCGGAGAATTCGATCGTGTCGCCGTCGGCGCCCGGGACCTGCAGCGGCGCCGAGCTGCCGATCGTGCCCTTCACGGGAACGGTCGCCGCATGGCTGCCCGTCATCGGGTAGGCCGTCATCTGCATTTGCGAGCCGCCGTCCTGGAAGCTCGACTGGTAGATCGACACGCCCTTGTACGTGAACGGCTTGTTGACCTCGACCCGCGCCGGGATCTTCCGGCCGGTCTCGCGATCGATCACGACGATGTCGCTCGCGAACAGCTTCGGCATGCCCGTCGTGTAGTAATCGACGATGAACTTGTCGAGCTGGATCGAGAACGGCAGATCCTGGATCAACGAGCCGCTCGGCTGGTTCAGGATCGCGGTCGACACGAACTGGCCCTCCGGCACCCACGCATAGCCGCGGAACGTCGGGTTCGACGCGGACAGGCGATGGTCGGGCGAAATCTCGCTGATCGTCGCGCTCGTGTTGACCGGGCTCTTGCCGAACATCCACATCTGGAATTTGATCGGCAGGTTGCTATCGAGCAGGCCGCCGATACAGATCACGACGATCGCGAGGTGGGCGGAAATGTAGCCCCACTTGGTCATCGCGCCGCGCTTCGCGGAGATCAGCGTCGCGCCGTCGGTTTCACGCACGACGTGCTTGTAGCCGGCCTTCGTGACGAACGTGGCGAGCGTCGCCGCGACCGTCGCGCGCGTGCCCGACGCCGTGTACTCGGCCTTGTGGTGGAACGCGCGCAGGCTGCCTTCGCGGACCTTGTCCTTCCAGCTCTTCGCATCGGCGAGCATCTTCGGCGCATTGCGGATCACGCACAGCGAGATCGACACGACGAGGAAGATCAGGATCAGCATGAACCACCACGCGCTGTACACGTTGTACAGGCCCAGCGAGCGGAAGATGTCCGCCCAGAACGGCCCGAACTGGTTCACGTAGTTCGGATACGGATCGTCCTGGGTCAGGACCGTGCCGATGATGCTCGCGATCGACAGCACCACCAGCAGCGCGATCGCGAAGCGCATCGAGCTGAGCAGCTCGACCGCGCGTTTCGACGCACCCTGACTCGACTTCGACTGCAACCCCGACGTGGTAACGCTCATTCAAACTCCGACTCAGGGGAAACAGCCCCCACACTCACTATGTTCGCTGCGCCCCAACGGGCGATCGGCACGCTCGGGACGGCCCGGCGAGTGCCAACAAAAAAGGGCAAGGCGACCGCGAACAGCGGCGCCCCACCCTTTTCTTGTTCTGACTCCGGCCGCCCTTCGGGTAGCCGGTCATTCCATGCGCGGTTGACCGCTCAACGCAGACCCGCGATGTAATCGGCGACGGCCTTGATCTCGGTATCCGACAGCCGCGACGCGATCTGATGCATCGCCTCGTTGTTGTTGCGCGCGCCGGCACCCTGCTGGAACGCGGTCAACTGCGCGACCGTGTAATCGGCCCATTGCCCCGACAGACGCGGGTACTGGACCGGGATCCCCTGCCCCGTCGGCCCGTGGCAGCTCGCGCAGGCCGGTACGCCCTTTTCCGCGATGCCGCCGCGATAGATCTTCTGGCCGACCGGCACGGTCGCCGCATTGCGTGCGGTACCGAGCTTCGTCGTCTGCGACCCGTAGTACGCGGCGACGTTGCGCATGTCGTCCGCGCTCAACGCGCTTGCGAATCCGACCATCACCGCGTTGTTACGCACCGGCCCCTTCGCGCCCGGCTGCGTCTTGAAGTCGTTCAACTGCTTGACCAGATATTCGGGATGCTGGCCGGCGAGCTTCGGGAAACTGCCCGACGCACTATTGCCGTCGGCGCCGTGACACGACGCGCAGACCTGCCCGGCAATCGCCTTGCCGCGGTCCAGATCCGGCTTCGCCGCATCTGCCGCGTTTGCCTCCGCTACGAAACCTACGAACCCTGCTGCAACCTGAAGCACCATCAGAGACTTGCACAGTCGATTCATTCGCACACCCTGTTTCGTCTTGTGGGAATTTGAGGTTCTGCAAAAAACGACGGCGTTCAGTCTACCGCAGAAGCCACATAAAAGCGCGAGGCAGGCGCCCGTTGGCCTTCGGTAAAACCGCCGTATTGTACAATATCGTGCTGAAAGCTCCCGCGCCTATCGGGGCTACCCCGCCTCCACCAAGCGGCTCGCGCCGCCCGTCCTTCCGGTTCCCATGGCCTTTCTGCTCCATCAAGCCCGCTTCTACACGACCGTCAACCATCTGCGCGACCTGCCGCCGACGGTCCAGCCGGAAATCGCGTTCGCGGGCCGCTCGAATGCCGGCAAGTCGACGGCGATCAACGTGCTGTGCAACCAGAAGCGGCTGGCCTTTGCGTCCAAGACGCCCGGCCGCACGCAGCATATCAACTACTTCTCCGTCGGCCCCGCCGCCGAGCCCGTCGCGAACCTCGTCGACCTGCCCGGCTACGGCTACGCGGAAGTGCCCGGTGCCGCGAAGGCGCACTGGGAAATGCTGCTGTCGTCCTACCTCGCGACGCGCTCGCAGCTTTGCGGCCTGATCCTGATGATGGATTCGCGCCGTCCGCTGACCGATCTCGATCGACGCATGATCGAGTGGTTCGCGCCGACCGGCAAGCCGATCCACACGCTGCTGACGAAGTGCGACAAATTGACGCGCCAGGAAAGCATCAATGCGCTGCGCAACACGCAGAAGGGGCTCGACGCGTATCGCGACCAGGGCGTGAAGGGCAAGCTGACGGTCCAGCTGTTCTCGGCGCTGAAGCGTACGGGGCTCGACGAGGCCCATGAACTGATCGAGAGCTGGCTGCGGCCGTCCGTCGCCGACGAAAAAAGCGAGCCTGTAGCACAATGAGCGGGCAACGCGCGGCTGGGATCGGCTGTGCGCACCTGACGGCACCTGCGGATTCGGCCGGCTCATAAAAAAACCCGCCGTTGAACGGCGGGTCAAACAGCCTAATCGAAAAACGACAGGCACCCGCTCAGGGAGGAGAAGCGGGGAGCTGCACGCAACGCGTGCCGCTCGATCGCTATCATATACCAACGATCTCGAAAATGACCTAAGGGTTCCGTAAGGTCTTCTTGCCCTGATTTCTGCCAAATCGCCATGAGCTTCCATCCGCTTCATCGTCCGCGCCGGATGCGCCGCGACGACTTCTCCCGCCGCCTGATGCGCGAAAACCGCCTGACCACCGACGACCTGATCTACCCGGTGTTCGTCGTCGAAGGCACCCAGCAACGCCAGCCCATCCCGTCGATGCCCGGCGTCGAGCGCGTGTCGGTCGACCTGCTGATGCAGGTCGCCGAGCAGTGCGTCGAACTCGGCGTGCCCGTGCTGTCGCTGTTCCCGGCCATCGAGCCGTCGCTGAAGACGCCCGACGGCCGCGAGGCGGCCAATCCCGAAGGCTTGATTCCGCGCGCCGTGCGCGAGCTGAAGAAGCGCTTCCCCGAGCTCGGCGTGCTGACCGACGTCGCGCTCGATCCGTACACGAGCCACGGCCAGGACGGCGTGCTCGACGAGAACGGCTACGTGATCAACGACGACACGATCGAGATCCTGATCGAACAGGCGCGCGCGCAGGCGGAAGCCGGCGTCGACATCGTCGCGCCGTCGGACATGATGGACGGCCGCATCGGCGCGATCCGCGAGATGCTGGAAAGCGACGGCCATATCCATACGCGGATCATGGCCTATTCGGCGAAGTTCGCATCGGCGTTCTACGGCCCGTTCCGCGACGCGGTCGGTTCGGCATCCAATCTGGGCAAGGGCAACAAGATGACCTACCAGATGGATCCGGCGAACAGCGACGAAGCGCTGCGCGAAGTACGCCTCGACATCGACGAAGGCGCCGACATGGTGATGGTCAAGCCCGGCATGCCGTATCTCGACATCGTGCGCCGCGTGAAGGACGAGTTCCGCTTCCCGACCTACGTGTACCAGGTGAGCGGTGAATACGCGATGCTGAAGGCCGCCGCGATGAACGGCTGGCTCGACCACGACAAGGTCGTGCTCGAATCGCTGCTCGCGTTCAAGCGCGCGGGCGCCGACGGCGTGCTCACGTACTTCGCGCTCGATGCCGCGCGTCTGCTGAAAGCGCAGCGCTGATCGCGCACCGGCGCGCATCAGCAAAAACGGCGGGACACTTCGGTGTCCCGCCGTTTTTTGTTTATCGCCGATCGAAGCTGTCAGCCGGCCCGAATCTGCGATTCGCCGGTTCGCCCCGGCAAGCCATCGTCATACCGTCGGCACGGCCGCCCGATCGAGGCTGCGCAGGAACGTGTCGGCCGCCTGATAGCCGACCACCCGGCCGATCTCGTTGCCGTTGCGATCGAAAAAGATGATGCCCGGCGGCCCGAACAGGTTGAAGCGCTTGAGCAGCGCCTGATCGTCCGGGTTGTTCGCGGTGACGTCCGCGCGCACGAGGTGAAGCCGCGCGAGCCGCGCCTGCACGCGCGCGTCGGTGAACGTCAGATGCTCCATCTCCTTGCAGCTCACGCACCAGTCGGCATAGAAGTCGAGCATCACGGGCCGGCCCGACGTCTTCAGCAACGCGTCGAGCTCGCCGCTGGAGCGCACCGGCGCGAACGCGGGGCCGTCCGCAGCCGCCGCACTGGCCGTCGCCGCACCGCCGGACGCCACCGTACGCGCCGCCAGCACGGCCAGCGGCTTGACGGGATCGGTCGAGCCCGCAGCCAGGCCCACGAGCAGCGTCGCGGCCCAGATCGCGAGCGCGGCGCCCACGCCGCGGCCCAGGCGACGCCAGATCGACGCGGCGCCGGCGTTCGGCGTGAACAGGCCGAGCGCCGCCGCCGCGATCAGCAGCCACAACGCCGCGAGCACCATCTTCAGCCCGCCGGCCAGCACCGGCCACACGATCCACAGCGCGGCCGCGAGCAGCACGATGCCGAAGAACACCTTCACGCCGTCCATCCACGCGCCGGCGCGCGGCAGCACCGTCCCGGCCCCGACGCCGACCACCAGCAGCGGCACGCCGAGGCCGAGCCCCATCGCGAACAGCGCCGCGCCGCCGAGCAACGCGTTGCCGGTATGCGCGATGAACGCGAGCACCGCGAACAGCGGCGCCGTCATGCACGCGCCGACGACCAGCGCCGACAACGCGCCCATCGCCGCGACCGCGACGAAGTGGCCGCCCGGGCGCGCGCTCGATGCCTCGGCCGCGCCGTTCTGCCAGCGCTCCGGCAACGCGATGTCCTTGCCCGAGATCAGCGACACTGCAAACGCGGTCAGCAGCACGCCGAACGCGCCAAGCACCCACGGATTCTGCAGCCACGCGCCGAGGCTCTGGCCAACCAGCGCGGCGGCGATGCCGAGCACCGTGTAGACCAGCGCCATGCCGACCACGTAGGTCAACGACAACGCAAAGCCACGCGCATGCGTCGCGCGCGTGCCCTGGCCGATGATGATCGCGGACACGATCGGAATCATCGGATACGAACACGGCAGCAGGCTCAGCACGACGCCCGCGACGAAGTAGAGCGCGACGATCGTGAAGAAGCCGTGGCCTTCGAGCAGCGACTGCGCGAAATCGGCGCTCGTGACCTTGTCGAACCAGCTACCCGCGGCAGCCGTGTCGCCGGACGACGATGCGGCGCCGAGCGCGGCGCCATCGACCTTCATCACGTGCTCGGCCGGCGGATAGCAGATCCCTTCGTCCGCGCAGCCTTGCGACGTCACCGCGAGCTCGAACGGCCCGGCCGCCTGCTTCACCGGCACGTGAACGACGACTTCGTCGCGATAGGTCTCGACGTCCTTCTGGAACGTCTGGTCGAACTTCACGTGGCCGGCCGGGAACTGCGGCTCGCCGAGCGTCGCCTGGCCACTCTTCACCGCGAACGCGAACCGCTCGCGATACATGTAATAGCCGTTGGCGATCTTGAAGCGGACGTCCACCTGTCCCGGCGATTCGCTCGCGCTGAACTTGAACGCGACCGACGGATCGAGGAAATCGTCGGCCGCGCGCGCGACGGACAGACCGCCCAGCACGAACACGAACGACAACAGGACCGCAAGAAACCGCAGCGCGCGCACGCGCACCGAAAGCGCCATACCGTTAAACATGAAATAGACGTTGAGTTTCGTTGGTCACCCACTGGCCATACGCGGCCGATGCCGTCGTTTGCCACGAGACGATTTCAGGCGTCTCGTAAGGATGATGCGCGACAATAAATCGCTCCAGTTCGAGCGCCCGCATGGGGCTCGTCTTGAACAGCAACTGGATCTCTTCGGCCGTTTCGACCTTGCCCTGCCAGTGATAGCGCGACTTGATCGTGCCGAGCTCCGATACGCATGCGGCCAGCCGCGCGTCGAGCGCGCCGTCGGCAAGCGCCGCAGCCGTCGCCGCATCGGGCACCGTCGTCAGCATCAGCACCACTATCATCCGCGCCCTCCTCGCTGGTCTGCCGGCTCCTGCCGGCGCCGGTCACCCCCGTTCAGGGGCCGCACCGGTTGCCCCGTATCGTAGCGCAGCCCGCGCGACGCTGCCGGCACCGGCCTGCGACAATCGATCGCAGCCGACATCCCAAAACAAAAAGGGCCAAGCATTCGCTCGGCCCCTTTTCAGATCCTGCTGCGTACCGGAAGCTTACTCTGCTTCTTGCACGTTTTCCGTTTCGTCGACTTCCGGACGGTCGAGCAGTTCGACCAGTGCCATCGGTGCGTTGTCGCCCACGCGGAAGCCGAACTTCAGCACGCGCAGGTAGCCGCCCGGACGGTTCGCGAAACGCGGACCGAGCACGTCGAACAGCTTCGCCACCGAGTCACGATCGCGCAGGCGGTTGAACGCCAGGCGACGGTTTGCCAGCGACGGCTTCTTGCCGAGCGTGATCAGCGGCTCGACGACTTTACGGAGTTCCTTCGCCTTCGGCAGCGTCGTCTTGATGACTTCGTGCTCGATCAGCGAGTTGGACATGTTACGGAGCATAGCCAGACGGTGGCTGCTCGTGCGGTTCAGTTTCCGCAGACCATGACGATGGCGCATTTCAGTTTCCTTGATTCAAAGTTTTGATCCAGCTCTTCTATCGCACCTCGGAGGGTGCACGGGCCGGTAACGAAAAAAAGCAAGATGCGGATTTTAAAGGAAAATCCGCATCTTTGCCAACTACAGCAACAACCGGGCTTACTTGTCGAGACCAGCCGGCGGCCAGTTCTCGAGCTTCATGCCCAGCGTGAGACCGCGCGAAGCGAGCACTTCCTTGATCTCGTTGAGCGACTTGCGACCGAGGTTCGGCGTCTTCAGCAGCTCGTTTTCCGTGCGCTGGATCAGATCGCCGATGTAGTAGATGTTCTCGGCCTTCAGGCAGTTCGCCGAACGAACCGTCAGCTCGAGATCGTCCACCGGACGCAGCAGGATCGGATCGATCTGCGGTGCACGCGACGGCGCTTCGGCTGCCGTTTCCGTGCCTTCCAGCGCCGCGAACACGGACAGCTGGTCGACCAGGATGCGGGCCGACTGGCGGATCGCTTCTTCCGGCGTGATCACGCCGCTCGTCTCGATGTTCATCACGAGCTTGTCGAGGTCGGTACGCTGCTCGACACGTGCGCTTTCAACCGCGTAGCTCACGCGGCGAACCGGCGAGAACGAGGCGTCGAGGACGATGCGGCCGATGATCTTGGCCGTGTCTTCGCCGTAGCGACGGACGTTGCCGGGCACGTAGCCGCGACCCTTTTCGATCTTGATCTGAACGTCGAGCTTGCCACCCTTCGACAGGTGCGCAATCACGTGATTCGGGTTGATGACTTCGCAATCATGAGCCAGCTCGATATCGCCGGCCGTCACGACGCCTTCGCCTTCCTTGCGCAGCGTAACCGTCACTTCGTCACGGTTATGCAGCTTGAACACCACGCCCTTCAGGTTCAGCAGCAGGTTGACGACGTCTTCCTGCACGCCATCCAGCGTCGAGTACTCGTGCACCACGCCTGCGATCGTGACTTCGGTCGGCGCGTAGCCTACCATCGACGACAGCAGCACGCGGCGAAGCGCATTGCCCAAGGTGTGGCCGTAACCGCGTTCGAACGGTTCCATGACCACCCTCGCGTGGTTCTCGCCCAGCGATTCCACGGCGATGATCTTGGGTTTCAGCAAACTGGTTTGCATGGGCTTTCCTTTTCAATACCCTCGGCTCGTTACACCGATAAGGCTGACCGGTAACAACCAGAAAATAAACAGCCGAGGCCCCTCCTTGCGCAACGCAATCGGGGTACCTCGGCCGTCAATCGGATTAACGCGAATACAATTCGACGATCAGGCTTTCGTTGATGTCGCCTGCGATTTCAGCGCGTTCCGGCATTTGCTTGAACGTGCCTTCGAACTTCTTCGCATCGACTGCAACCCAGCTCGGCATGCCGCCTTGCTCGGCCAGCGACAGCGCTTCGACGATACGCGCCTGCTTCTTCGCCTTTTCGCGGATCGCGACGACGTCACCCGCCTTCACTTGCTGCGACGGGACGTTCGCGACGACGCCGTTCACGGTGATCGACTTGTGGCTCACCAGCTGACGCGCTTCAGCGCGGGTCGAGCCGAAGCCCATGCGATACACGACGTTGTCGAGGCGCGACTCGAGCAGTTGCAGCAGGTTTTCACCCGTGTTGCCCTTGCGGCGATCGGCTTCGGCGAAGTAACGACGGAACTGACGCTCCAGCACGCCGTAGATACGCTTGACCTTCTGCTTTTCGCGCAGCTGCGTACCGTAGTCGGACGTACGTGCGCCCGAGGTACGGCCGTGCTGACCCGGCTTGCTGTCGAGCTTGCACTTGTCGGCGAGCGAGCGGCGTGCGCTCTTCAGGAACAGGTCGGTGCCTTCACGGCGGGACAGCTTGGCTTTGGGGCCGATATAACGTGCCACTTTGCATTCCTTTATCAATCAGTCACGCGGATCGAAATCCGCGCTAGTCCGCTCCCTTTGGGGCGAACGGTGGGCTTAGTCAATCAAAAAAGCAACGCCCGTCGACGCTGAGCGGCGACAGGCAATGCGCTAGCACGAACGTGCCAGCACATCCTTAGATACGACGACGCTTCGGCGGGCGGCAGCCGTTGTGCGGAATCGGGGTGACGTCCGAAATCGCGGTGATCTTGATGCCGAGGCCGTGCAGTGCGCGCACTGCCGACTCGCGACCCGGGCCCGGGCCCTTGATCCGCACTTCCAGATTCTTCACGCCGTATTCCATCGCGACGCGGCCAGCCGACTCGGCTGCGACCTGAGCAGCGAACGGCGTCGATTTGCGCGAGCCCTTGAAGCCCTGACCGCCCGACGTCGCCCATGCCAGAGCGTTGCCTTGGCGATCGGTGATCGTGATGATCGTGTTGTTGAACGACGCGTGAACGTGAACCACGCCTTCAGCGACGTTCTTCTTAACCTTCTTGCGAACGCGTTGCGCCGCGGTGTTCGAAGCCTTAGCCATTACGTTTTCCTGTAACTGTCAGTTCCGCTTACTTCTTCAGCGCTTGCGCTGCACGACGCGGACCCTTGCGGGTACGTGCGTTCGTACGCGTACGCTGACCGCGCATCGGCAGGCCCTTGCGATGACGGACGCCGCGGTAGCAACCGAGGTCCATCAGGCGCTTGATGTTCATCGTCACTTCACGGCGCAGATCGCCTTCGACGACAAACTTGCCTACTTCTTCACGCAGCTTTTCCAGGTCTGCGTCGGTCAGATCCTTGACCTTCTTCGAAAAATCGACGCCAGCTGCCACGCAGATGCTGCGCGAACGGGTGCGGCCGATACCGAAGATAGCCGTCAGGCCGATCTCGGTATGCTGGTGATTCGGGATGTTAACCCCTGCGATACGAGCCATTGTTTTTCCTCAAACAAAAAGCGCAAACAAACGCGCGGTCAGCCTTGGCGCTGCTTGTGGCGCGGATCCGAGCTGCAGATCACGCGAACGACGCCTTTGCGCTTGATGATCTTGCAATTGCGGCAAATGCGCTTAACCGATGCCATCACTTTCATGATAATACCCTTTTTTCAAATCACTTCGCCCGGAACACGATCCGCGCACGAGACAGATCGTAAGGCGTCAATTCAACCGTCACCTTGTCGCCCGGCAGGATGCGGATGTAGTGCATCCGCATCTTCCCGGAAATATGCCCCAACACGACATGGCCGTTTTCCAGCTTCACGCGGAAGGTCGCATTCGGGAGGTTTTCAATCACCTCACCCTGCATCTGGATTACATCGTCTTTGGCCATAGTCCTTTCAACGCATCGGGATGTTGCCGCCCTTGAAGTTAGCCTTCTTGAGCAGTGACTCATACTGTTGCGACATAACGTACGACTGCACCTGCGCCATAAAGTCCATCGTGACGACGACAATGATCAGCAGCGACGTTCCACCAAAATAAAACGGCACGTTCCAGCGCAGCACCAGGAATTCCGGCAGCAGACACACGAAGACGATGTAGATCGCACCGGCCAGCGTCAGACGCGTGAGGATGCGGTCGATATATCGTGCGGTCTGATCGCCCGGACGGATGCCCGGAACAAACGCGCCGCTCTTCTTCAGGTTGTCTGCGGTCTCCCTGCTGTTGAACACCAGTGCGGTGTAGAAGAAGCAGAAAAACACGATTGCCAGCGTGTACAGCAGCACATAGACCGGCTGGCCCGGCTTCAGCGCTTCCGCAACGTTATGCAACGTATTGGAAATCCAGCTTCCTGTCGGCTGACCGGTACTGAACCAGCCGAGAATCGTTGCCGGGAACAGAATGATCGACGATGCAAAGATCGGCGGAATCACGCCCGACATGTTCAGCTTCAGCGGCAGATGCGACGACTGCCCACCGTAGATCTTGTTGCCGACCTGACGCTTCGCGTAGTTCACGAGGATCTTGCGCTGACCGCGTTCGATGAACACGACCAGGTAAGTCACCGCGGCGATCAGAACGACGATGATGATCGCCGAAATGATGCTCATCGAACCCGTACGCACCAGCTCGAACAACCCACCCACGGCATTCGGGAACCCTGCTGCGATCCCGCCGAAGATGATGATCGAGATACCGTTGCCCAGACCACGCTCGGTAATCTGCTCACCGAGCCACATCAGGAACATCGTGCCCGTTACCAGCGTCACGACCGTCGTCAGACGGAACAGCATGCCGGGATCGGTGACGAGGCCCGGCTGGTTTTCCAGCGCAGCCGCGATACCGAATGCCTGGAAGGTCGCGAGCACCACGGTGAAATACCGCGTGTACTGCGTGATCTTCCGTTGCCCTGCCTGCCCTTCCTTCTTCAGCGCCTCGAGCTGCGGCGAAACGATCGCCAGCAACTGCATGATGATCGACGCCGAGATGTACGGCATGATCCCCAGCGCAAAGATCGTGAAGCGGGAAAGCGCGCCACCCGAGAACATGTTGAACATGCCCAGGATGCCGCCCGCCTGGCTCTGGAACAGCTTAGCCAGTTGATCCGGATCGATGCCCGGCACGGGAATGTGCGCGCCGATGCGATAGACGATCAGCGCCAGGAGCAGGAACATCGCTCGCCGGCGCAGATCGCCGAATTTCGCCGTGCTTCGACCGGGTTTTGCAAGACTCGGGCTGTTAGCCAAGTACCTTCTCCGATGAATGCAAGTGACGACGCGCTACGCGTGTCACTCGGCGAACGAACCGCCAGCCGCTTCGATCGCAGCGCGCGCACCCTTGGTGGCACCGAGACCCTTCACGACGATCTTGCGCTTCAGTTCGCCCGTCGCGATGATCTTTGCGCTCTTCGTCAGCTCGCCGACCAGGCCGGCTTGCTTCAGTGCGAGCAGATCGATCTCGTCGACCGGCAGCTTCTCGAGGTCGCCCAGGCGCACTTCACCGACGAATTCCTTCGTCAGCGACGTGAAGCCGCGCTTCGGCAGACGACGTTGCAGCGGCATCTGACCGCCTTCGAAACCGACTTTGTGGAAGCCGCCCGAACGCGATTTCTGACCCTTGTGACCACGGCCAGCCGTCTTGCCGAGGCCCGAACCGATGCCACGACCGACGCGACGCTTGGCGTGCTTGGCGCCAGCTGCCGGCTTCAGGTTATTCAATTCCATATCAACTCCTTGATCCGTAGGGCCGCTTACGCGATGACCTTAACGAGGTACGAGACCTTGTTGATCATGCCGCGGACCGCCGGCGTGTCCTGCAGCTCGCTAACCGAGTTGAGTCGGCGCAGGCCCAAGCCACGCACGGTCGCGCGGTGCGATTCGCGGGTCCCGATCAGGCTCTTGACGAGCTGAACCTTGACAGTTTTTTCAGACATGGTGACCACCCGGGCTTAGCCCAAAATTTCTTCGACGGACTTGCCGCGCTTCGCCGCGATGTCTGCCGGGGTCGACTGCTTGCGCAGGCCGTCCAGCGTGGCGCGAACGAGGTTGTACGGGTTCGTCGAACCGTGGCTCTTCGCCACGACGTTCTGAACGCCCATCACGTCGAACACTGCGCGCATCGGGCCGCCGGCGATCACGCCCGTACCTGCCTTCGCCGGAGCGAGGAGGACAGCGGATGCGCCGTGCTTGCCGTGCACTTCGTGTTGCAGCGTGCCGTTCTTGAGCGGCACCTTGAACATGTTGCGGCGAGCTTGTTCCATTGCCTTCTGGACAGCGACCGGCACTTCCTTCGCCTTGCCCTTGCCCATACCGATGCGGCCATCACCGTCGCCAACCACGGTCAGTGCGGCGAAGCCGAGAATACGGCCACCCTTCACGACCTTGGTCACGCGATTGACCGAAATCATCTTTTCGCGAAGGCCGTCGTCGCGCTCGTCAGCCTGAACTTTCGCTTGCATCTTTGCCATGACGAATTCCTTCCTTAGAACTTGAGCCCAGCTTCGCGAGCTGCCTCAGCCAGCGCCTTGACGCGGCCGTGGTAGCGGAAGCCCGAGCGGTCGAAGGCGACGGATTCGATGCCGGCAGCCTTTGCCTTTTCGGCAATACGCTTGCCGATCAGCGTCGCGGCATTGACGTTGCCGCCCTTGCCCGACTTGTCGGCCAGTTCTGCGCGCACTTCCGCTTCGAGCGTCGACGCGCTGGCCAGCACCTTGGTGCCGCAGGGCGAGAACACTTGAGCGTAGATGTGCGTGTTCGTGCGATGCACGGCGAGACGCGCGACCTGCAGCTCAGCGATCTTGATACGCGTCTGGCGAGCGCGGCGCAGGCGAGATTGAGTCTTATCCATGATTGCGCACCCTTACTTCTTCTTCGTTTCTTTGAGGATCACAACCTCGTCGGCATAACGCACGCCCTTGCCCTTGTACGGCTCCGGCGGACGGTAACCGCGGACTTCCGCAGCCACTTGACCGACTTGTTGCTTGTTGATCCCCTTGATCACGATTTCGGTTTGCGTCGGGGTTTCAGCCTTGACGCCTTCCGGCATCTGGTGCACCACCGGGTGCGAGAAACCCAGCGACAGGTTCAGCTTGTCGCCTTGCGCTTGCGCACGGTAACCGACGCCAACCAGCGTCAGCTTGCGCTCGAAACCCTTGGTCACGCCGTGCACGGCATTCGCGATGATCGCGCGCATCGTGCCCGACAGTGCATTTGCTTCGCGGCTTTCGTCGACCGGCGACAGATTCAGCGTGCCGTCGTTGTTCGCCACGTTCACGAGCGGATTGATCGCTTGCGTGATGGTGCCCAGCGGGCCCTTGACGGTGATTGCACCGTCGGCCAGCTTGACTTCCGCGCCTTGCAGCGCGATCGGGCTCTTACCTACTCGAGACATGTTTCTCTCTCCTCGGCTTTAAGCGACGTAGCAGATGACTTCGCCGCCGACGCCGGTAGCGCGCGCCTTGCGGTCGGTCATCACGCCCTTCGGCGTCGACACGATTGCCACACCGAGGCCATTCATGACCTGCGGAATGTCGTTACGGCCGCGGTACACGCGCAGACCAGGCTTCGACACGCGCTCGAGGCGTTCGATGACCGGGCGACCTGCGTAGTACTTCAGCGCGATATTCAGTTCGGACTTCGCACCTTCCGCCTTCACGGCGAAATCGTCGATATAACCTTCGTCCTTCAGGACTTGCGCGATTGCAACCTTGACCTTCGACGAGGGCATCGCGACCGATACCTTCTCGACCATCTGCGCGTTGCGGATGCGAGTCAGCATATCGGCGATAGGATCACTCATGCTCATTTACGTTTCTCCTATTACCAGCTCGCCTTGGTCAGGCCAGGAATCTCGCCACGGAATGCGATTTCACGAATCTTGTTACGCGCGAGGCCGAATTTACGGAACGTGCCACGCGGACGGCCCGTGATCGCGCAGCGGTTACGCTGGCGGGTCGGGTTTGCGTTGCGGGGCAGTTGCTGCAGCTCCAGGCGTGCTTCGTAGCGCTCTTCTTCCGACTTGCTTTGGTCTTCGACGATCGCCTTCAGCGCTTCGCGCTTTGCTGCGAACTTCGCGACCAGGCGGGCGCGCTTCTTTTCACGTTCGATCAGTGCCAGTTTAGCCACGGTAACCTCAGTTTCTGAACGGGAACTTGAAGCTGGCGAGCAGAGCCTTTGCTTCGTCGTCGGTCTTCGCAGTCGTCGTGATGCTGATGTTCAGCCCACGCAGTGCGTCGATCTTGTCGTAATCGATTTCGGGGAAAATGATCTGCTCTTTCACACCGATGTTGTAGTTGCCACGGCCATCGAAAGCACGACCCGACACGCCGCGGAAGTCACGCACGCGGGGCAGGGCAACCGTCACGAAACGGTCGAGGAATTCGTACATCGCGCGGCCACGCAGCGTCACCATCGCGCCGATCGGGTAACCCTGGCGGATCTTGAAGCCTGCGATTGCCTTGCGGGCCTTCGTGACGACCGGCTTCTGGCCGGCGATCTTCGTGAGGTCGCCAACGGCGTTCTCGATGATCTTCTTGTCAGCGATCGCTTCGCCAAGACCCATGTTCAGCGTGATCTTGGTGATGCGCGGCACTTCCATGACCGACTTGTAACCGAACTTCTCGATCAGGCCGGGCACAACCTTTTCTTTGTAAAACTCTTGAAAACGAGCCATTTTTTACTCCGCTGCGTCAGGCGCTCAGTACGGCACCGGTCGTCTTCAGGAAGCGAACCTTCTTGCCTTCCTCGACCTTGATGCCAACACGCGACGCCTTGCCATTCGCGTCGACCAGTGCGACGTTCGAAATATGCAGGGGCATCGTCTTCGCTTCCACGCCGCCCGTCGTACCCTTCATCGGGTTCGGCTTCACATGCTTCTTGACGAGGTTGATACCTTCAACCGTCACATGTTCAGCACCGACAGCCAGCACGACGCCGCGCTTGCCCTTGTCCTTGCCAGTGACGACGATGACTTCGTCACCTTTGCGAATCTTGTTCATCGCGACTCCTTACAGCACTTCCGGCGCCAGCGAAACGATCTTCATGAATCGTTCGCTACGCAGCTCACGCGTCACCGGCCCGAAAATACGGGTGCCGATCGGCTCGAGCTTGTTATTCAAAAGCACAGCGGCGTTGCCGTCGAACTTGATCAGCGAGCCGTCTTGACGGCGCACGCCCTTGGCGGTGCGGACCACCACGGCGTTGTAAATTTCGCCTTTCTTCACGCGCCCGCGCGGCGTTGCCTCTTTGACGCTCACCTTGATGATGTCGCCAATGCCGGCATAACGACGCTTCGAGCCGCCGAGCACCTTGATGCACAGGACTTCACGTGCACCCGTGTTGTCGGCTACTTCGAGCCGAGATTCGGTCTGGATCATGGTTTGTCTTTCCCAACTTAATCCGGATGCACCACCATGATGCATTCGGTCAGTCTTGGTCCCGTCAGCCAATCGGCTGCTTGGGTTGGAACAGCAGCGACGGCAAACGAAACCCGCCATCGCAATTCGGTGAATCTTTCGGACAGACAGGCGCTAGTCCGCTTCCCCCACCAACTTCGCCCGCGACGGGGCTCCCATAAAGAGGGAAGACCGGGATTATAACAAATAATCCCGGTCACGCAAGCAAAAACTTTGCGATTTCAAGCACTTCGTGGAGAAGTGCCCGTTACTGCCTACTGCGCTGCCCGCTTAGATGACGCGAGCGGCTTCGACGAGGCGCGACACCGTCCAGGCCTTCGTCTTCGAAACAGGACGCGTTTCCTGAATTTCGACGAGATCGCCTTCGTTGTAAGTGTTCGCTTCATCGTGCGCGTGGTACTTCTTCGAACGCACGACATACTTGCCGTAGATCGGGTGCTTGACGCGGTGCTCGATCAGCACGGTGACGGTCTTGTCCATCTTGTTGCTGACGACCCGACCGACCAGCGTCCGCTTCAGCGAGGTTTTCACGCTATCGTTCATTTCTGGTTCGCCTTCTGAGTCATGACGGTCCGCACACGTGCGATGTCGCGACGAACCTTCTTCAGCTGGCTCGTGTTCGTGAGCTGCTGGGTCGCGAGTTGCATGCGCAGGCCGAATTGCGCCTTCAGCAGGTCCGCCAGCTCCTTGTTGAGCGCGGCCTGGTCTTTCTGGAGAAGTTCGGAAGCCTTCATGTTTTCTCCTTAGGCGCCGAGCTGGCGCACGATGAATGCCGTCTTCAGCGGCAGCTTGGCTGCAGCCAGACGGAACGCTTCGCGTGCCAGTTCTTCGGTTACGCCGTCCATTTCATAGAGCATCTTGCCCGGCTGAATCTCGGCGACGTAGTACTCCGGGTTACCCTTACCGTTACCCATACGCACTTCGGCCGGCTTCTGCGAAATCGGCTTGTCCGGGAAGATCCGGATCCAGATACGGCCGCCACGCTTGATGTGACGCGTCATTGCACGACGCGCCGCTTCAATCTGACGTGCGGTCAAACGACCGCGACCGATCGCCTTCAGGCCGAATTCACCGAACGACACTGCGTTGCCGCGCGTCGCCTTGCCGGTGTTACGACCCTTCTGCTCTTTACGATACTTTCTGCGTTTCGGTTGCAGCATCGTTATTCTCCAGTCTTGCCGTCTTCGGGCTTGCCGGCGCCACGGCGCGGTGCGCCACGACGAGCACCCGGAGCGCCGCCTTCGCCGTCACGGCGCGGACGACGGTCGCCCGGACGCGCATTGCGACGCGGACGCTTGTCTTCGGCTACTTCTTCCACCACCGGTGCGTCGTTGCGGCCGAGCGTATCGCCCTTGTAGACCCACACCTTGACGCCGATGATCCCGTAAGTCGTCTTCGCTTCCGAAGTCGCGTAGTCGATATCAGCACGCAGCGTGTGAAGCGGCACGCGACCTTCGCGATACCACTCCGTACGAGCGATTTCGATACCGTTCAGACGGCCTGCGCTCATGATCTTGATGCCTTGGGCACCCAGACGCATCGCGTTCTGCATCGCACGCTTCATCGCGCGACGGAACATGATCCGGCGCTCGAGCTGTTGCGTGATCGAGTCAGCGATCAGCTGAGCATCGGTTTCCGGCTTGCGGATTTCTTCGATGTTGACGTGAACCGGCACGCCCATGCGGCGTTGCAGTTCCGTCTTCAGCTGTTCGATATCCTCGCCCTTCTTGCCGATGACCACGCCCGGACGCGAGCTGTAAATCGTGATGCGCGCGTTCTTCGCCGGACGCTCGATGACGACCCGACCGACCGAAGCGTTCTTCAGCTTCTTCTTCAGGTATTCACGAACACCGATGTCTTCCTGCAGCATCGCCGCGAAATTGTTGTTGTTCGCGTACCAACGCGAAGCCCAATTGCGGCTGACAGCCAGGCGGAAGCCAGTCGGATGAATTTTCTGTCCCATCGTATGGCTCCTTAATTCCCGACCGTCACAGTGATGTGACAGGATTGCTTCTCGATGCGGTTACCGCGGCCCTTTGCGCGCGCGGTGAAACGCTTGAGCGATGCAGCCTTGTCGACGTAGATGCTCTTGATCTTGAGCTCGTCGATATCAGCGCCTTCGTTGTGCTCCGCATTCGCGATTGCCGACAGCACAACCTTCTTCACGATGCCAGCCGCCTTCTTCGGCGAGAACGTCAGAACGTTCAGCGCCTTGTCGACCGGCAAACCGCGGATCTGGTCAGCCACAAGGCGCGTTTTTTGCGCCGAGATGCGGGCACCGCGATGAATTGCTTTCACTTCCATCTTGATTGCCCCTTATTTCTTGGCCTTCTTGTCGGCTGCGTGACCCTTGAACGTACGGGTCAGTGCGAACTCGCCAAGCTTGTGGCCGACCATGTTTTCCGAGATGTACACCGGAACGTGTTGACGGCCGTTGTGAACAGCGATCGTCAGGCCGATGAAATCCGGCAGAATCGTCGAGCGACGCGACCAGGTCTTGATCGGCTTTTTGTCGCGCGAAGCTGCAGCCGCCTCAACTTTCTTCAGCAAATGGGCGTCGCAGAACGGACCTTTTTTAACAGAACGTGCCATTGCCTACTCCTTAACGCTTGTGACGGCGCTGGACGATCATCGTCGTCGTGCGCTTGTTGCTGCGGGTGCGGTAACCCTTAGCCGGCGTACCCCACGGGCTCACCGGGTCGCGACCTGCAGCCGTCTTGCCCTCACCACCACCGTGCGGGTGATCAACCGGGTTCATCGCAACGCCACGCACCGTCGGGCGGATACCGCGCCAGCGGTTCGCGCCAGCCTTGCCGATCTGGCGCAGGCTGTGCTCTTCGTTGCCGACTTCACCGATCGTTGCACGGCACTCGATGTGCACGCGGCGGATTTCGCCCGAACGCAGACGAACCTGCGCGTAGACGCCTTCGCGTGCCAGCAGCATGGCCGACGTGCCAGCCGAACGCGCCATTTGCGCGCCCTTGCCCGGCAGCATCTCGATGCAGTGGATCGTCGTACCGACCGGAATGTTGCGGATCGGCAGCGTGTTGCCTGCACGGATCGGCGCTTCCGAACCCGACATCAGCTGTTGGCCGACGGTCAGGCCCTTCGGGGCGATGATGTAGCGACGTTCGCCGTCTGCGTAGAGCACCAGCGCGATGTTCGCGCTGCGGTTCGGGTCGTACTCGAGACGTTCGACCTTTGCCGGGATGCCGTCCTTCGTGCGACGGAAATCGACGATACGGTAGTGCTGCTTGTGACCACCACCCTTGTGACGCGTGGTGATACGACCGTTGTTGTTACGGCCGGCGGTCGAGCTCTGCGAGTCGAGCAGTGCCGCGAACGGCTTGCCCTGGTGCAGGTTCTTGTTGACCACCTTGACCATCGCGCGGCGACCCGGCGATGTCGGCTTAACTTTAACGATTGCCATGATTACTTGGCCTCCGCTTCAAAGTTGATTTCCTGGCCGGGCTTCAGGCAGACGTACGCCTTCTTCACGTCCTTGCGGCGGCCCATCGAACGGCCAAAGCGCTTTTGCTTGCCCTTCTGAACCAGCACGTTGACGGAATCAACTTCAACCTTGAACAGCAGCTCGACAGCCGCCTTCACTTCCTGCTTCGTGGCATCCGGTGCGACTTCGAACACGACTTGCTCGTTCTTGTCGGCAACCAGCGTCGCCTTTTCCGAGATCACCGGTGCGAGCAGGACCTGCATCAAACGATGATCGTTCTTGCGAATCTCGCTCATGACAGCAACTCCTCGATCTGGGCGACCGCAGCCTTCGTGACCAGCACTTTCTTGAAGTAGATCAGCGACAGCGGGTCAGCGTAGCGCGGCTCGACAATCGCCACGTGCGGCAGGTTGCGCGAAGCCAGGTACAGGTTCTCGTCGACCGTGTCGGTGATGATCAGCACGGAGTCGAGACCCATGGTCTTGAATTTGTCGGCCAGCAGCTTGGTCTTCGGCGCTTCGAGGATGATGTCCTCGACGACCGACAGACGGCCTTCACGGGCCAGCTGCGAGAAGATCGAGCAGAGACCTGCGCGATGCATCTTCTTGTTGACCTTGTGCGAGAAGTTTTCTTCCGGCGAATTCGGGAAGATACGACCACCGCCACGCCACAGCGGGCTCGACGACATACCGGCACGAGCGCGGCCCGTACCCTTCTGGCGCCACGGCTTCTTGGTCGTGTGCTTGACTTGCTCACGGTCCTTCTGTGCGCGGTTACCCTGGCGAGCATTCGCCTGGTAAGCGACGACGACCTGGTGGATCAGCGCTTCGTTGTAGTCACGACCGAACACGACGTCCGATGCGTTGACCACTGCACCTTCCTGACCATTTTCGTTCAGGAGCTTGAGTTCCATTATTTCGCCCCCTTGGTCTTGACGGCCGGCGTCACGAAGACCTTGCCGCCCTTCGCGCCCGGAATCGCACCCTTCACGAGCAGCAGCTTGCGCTCTGCGTCGATACGAGCGATTTCGAGGTTCTGCACCGTCACCGTCACGTCACCCATGTGACCCGTCATGCGTTTACCCGGGAAAACACGACCCGGATCCTGCGCCATACCGATCGAGCCCGGCACGTTGTGCGAGCGCGAGTTACCGTGCGTGGCACGGCCGGAGGAGAAGTTGTAACGCTTGATCGTACCGGCGTAGCCCTTACCGATCGACACGCCTTGCACGTCGACCTTCTGGCCCACTTCGAAAAGATCTGCACCAACCACGGCGCCATTCGACAGCTCGGCTGCCTTGGCCGCGTCAATGCGGAATTCCTTGAGGATTTCACCGGCTTCGACACCGGCTTTGGCGAGATGACCTGCCAGCGGCTTCGTCACGCGCGATGCGCGGCGGGAGCCGAATGCAACCTGCACGGCCGTGTAGCCGTCGGTTTCAACAGTCTTGATCTGCGTCACGCGGTTGTCCGACACGTCCAGCACGGTGACGGGAATCGAATCCCCTTCCGCCGTGAAGATACGGGTCATGCCAACCTTGCGACCTACGAGTCCAAGGCTCATCATTTTCTCCATTCCCGACTGCGATTGGTCGGGGCTGATTTACAAAATGCCGGGCACGCAAGGCCCAACTTTTTTACGCGAATACGCGAAAAGCCAAGCAGTATAGCCCGACTTCTCGATTTCCGCAAGCAATACAAAGACTTAGCGCCATCCGGCACGCCGGTCGGCGCCGAAAGCCTTACTGCAGCTTGATTTCCACGTCGACGCCAGCCGGCAAGTCGAGCTTCATCAGCGCGTCGACGGTCTTGTCCGTCGGGTCGACGATGTCCATCAGGCGCTGGTGGGTACGGATTTCGAGCTGATCGCGCGACGTCTTGTTGACGTGCGGCGAACGCAGGATGTCAAAACGCTGGATGCGCGTCGGCAGCGGCACCGGGCCACGGACGATTGCGCCAGTCCGCTTCGCGGTATCGACGATTTCGGCAGCCGATTGATCGATCAGACGATAGTCGAAAGCCTTCAGGCGAATGCGGATTTTCTGTTGCTGCATGACAATTCCTTGAAAAGAGCGAGGCGATATTGCATCGCCGGACACTAAAAGAACGTGAAACATGACACCAGCGGGGAGCGAAGCATCAGGTTCCGGACGGTACTTCCACTGCTAAGCCCGCGATTCTACACGAAATTCCGGAGCAGTGTGGCGTGTTTCTCGGCCCGCGCAACGCGCGGCCGCAAAAACAAAACCGGGCGCCAGCACAAGCTGAGCACCCGGTTTCGGCGGTACAACGGCGTACCGCGGGAATCGCGGACCCCACCGGGACCCGCGGATCGTCGATATTACTCGATGATCTTGGCGACGACGCCGGCGCCGACCGTACGGCCGCCTTCGCGGATTGCGAAGCGCAGACCTTCTTCCATCGCGATCGGAGCGATCAGCTTCACCGTGATCGACACGTTGTCGCCCGGCATCACCATTTCCTTGTCCTTCGGCAGCTCGATCGAGCCCGTCACGTCCGTCGTACGGAAGTAGAACTGCGGACGGTAGTTGTTGAAGAACGGCGTGTGACGGCCGCCTTCGTCCTTGCTCAGCACGTACACTTCAGCCGTGAAGTGCGTGTGCGGCGTGATCGAACCCGGCTTCGCCAGAACCTGGCCACGCTCCACGTCTTCACGCTTCGTGCCGCGCAGCAGGATACCCACGTTGTCGCCTGCCTGACCTTGGTCCAGCAGCTTGCGGAACATTTCAACGCCCGTGCAGGTCGTCTTCACCGTCGGCTTGATACCGACGATTTCGATTTCCTCGCCGACCTTCACGATGCCGCGCTCGACACGACCCGTCACCACCGTACCACGGCCCGAGATCGAGAACACGTCTTCCACCGGCATCAGGAACGCGCCGTCAACTGCACGCTCCGGCGTCGGGATGTACGTGTCCAGCGCGTCGGCCAGGCTCATGATCGCCACTTCGCCCAGCTCGCCCGTGTCGCCTTCCAGCGCCAGCTTCGCCGAACCCTTCACGATCGGCGTGTCGTCGCCCGGGAAGTCGTACTTCGACAGCAGTTCGCGAACTTCCATCTCGACCAGCTCGAGCAGTTCAGCGTCGTCCACCATGTCGCACTTGTTCAGGAACACGATGATGTACGGAACGCCAACCTGACGCGCCAGCAGGATGTGCTCACGCGTTTGCGGCATCGGGCCGTCTGCCGCCGAGCAAACCAGGATCGCGCCGTCCATCTGCGCCGCGCCCGTGATCATGTTCTTCACATAGTCAGCGTGGCCCGGGCAGTCGACGTGTGCGTAGTGGCGGTTAGCCGTTTCGTACTCGACGTGTGCCGTGTTGATCGTGATGCCGCGCGCCTTTTCTTCCGGTGCCGCGTCGATCTGGTCGTATGCCTTCGCTTCGCCGCCGAACTTCTTCGTCAGAACCGTCGTGATCGCTGCCGTCAGCGTCGTCTTGCCGTGGTCAACGTGACCAATCGTACCAACGTTCACGTGCGGCTTGGTCCGCTCAAACTTTTCTTTTGCCATGATTCTCTTCTTTCAAAAAATAATCAGTTGGTAGCTACAGATTTACTTCGACTTCGCGCTGATGATCGCTTCGGCAACGTTGCGCGGAGCTTCAGCGTAGTGCTTGAACTCCATCGTGTACGTTGCACGACCTTGCGTCAGCGAGCGCAGCGACGTCGAGTAGCCGAACATTTCCGACAGCGGCACTTCGGCGCGCACGATCTTGCCGCCGCCAACCATGTCTTCCATGCCCTGGACGATACCGCGACGGCCCGACAGGTCGCCCATCACGTTGCCCATGTAGTCTTCCGGCGTCTCGACTTCGACAGCCATCATCGGCTCGAGGACGACCGGATTCGCCTTGCGCATCGCTTCCTTGAACGCCATCGAACCGGCCATGCGGAACGCGTTTTCGTTCGAGTCAACGTCGTGGTACGAACCGAACGTCAGGTGAACCTTCACGTCGACGACCGGGAAGCCAGCCAGCACGCCCGACTTCAGCGTGTCCTGGATACCCTTGTCGACCGCCGGGATGTATTCACGCGGAATCACACCACCCTTGATCTCGTCGAAGAACTCGTAGCCCTTGCCTTGTTCGTTCGGCTCGAGCGTGATGACCGCGTGACCGTACTGGCCGCGACCACCCGACTGCTTGACGAACTTGCCGTCGACATCCTTCGCCGTCGAACGGATCGTTTCGCGGTACGCAACCTGCGGCTTGCCGACGGTCGCTTCCACGCCGAATTCACGCTTCATCCGGTCGACCAGAATTTCGAGGTGGAGCTCGCCCATGCCCGAAATGATGGTCTGGCCCGACTCTTCGTCGGTCTGCACGCGGAACGACGGGTCTTCCTGAGCCAGACGGTTCAGGGCGAGGCCCATCTTTTCCTGGTCGGCCTTGGTCTTCGGCTCGACCGCCTGCGAAATCACCGGCTCCGGGAACACCATGCGTTCGAGAACGATCGGGTTCGCCGGGTCGCACAGCGTGTCGCCCGTGGTTGCTTCCTTCAGGCCGACCGCAGCAGCGATGTCGCCTGCGCGGACTTCCTTGATTTCTTCACGCTGGTTCGCGTGCATCTGCAGAATACGACCGAGGCGTTCCTTCTTGCCCTTGGTCGAGTTCAGCAGCGTGTCGCCCGAGTTGACGACGCCCGAGTACACACGGAAGAAGATCAGCTGGCCGACGAACGGGTCGGTCATGATCTTGAACGCGAGCGACGAGAACTTCTCTTCGTCCGATGCCTTGCGCTCTGCTTCTTCACCGTTTTCGAGTTCGCCCTTGACCGGCGGGATGTCGACCGGCGACGGCAGGAAGTCGATCACGGCGTCGAGCATACGCTGCACGCCCTTGTTCTTGAACGCGGTACCGCACAGCATCGGCTGGATTTCGCACGCGATCGTACGATCACGCAGCGCCTTGACGATGTCGGCTTCCGGCAGATCGCCTTCTTCCAGGTACTTGTTCATCAGGTCTTCGCTGGCTTCGGCAGCCACTTCGACCATCTTTTCGCGCCATTCCTTGCAGGTCTCCGCGAGCTCGGCCGGGATGTCGACGTAGTCGAACTTCGTGCCTTGCGACGCTTCGTCCCAAATGATCGCCTTCATCTTGATCAGGTCGACGACGCCCTTGAAGTTTTCTTCCGCGCCGATCGGCACCACGACCGGAACCGGGTTCGCCTTCAGGCGCAGACGGAGCTGGTCGTAGACCTTGAAGAAGTTCGCGCCGGTACGGTCCATCTTGTTGACGAACGCGAGACGCGGCACCTTGTACTTGTTCGCCTGACGCCACACCGTTTCCGACTGCGGCTGCACGCCGCCCACTGCGCAGTACACCATGCACGCGCCGTCGAGCACGCGCATCGAACGCTCCACTTCGATCGTGAAGTCGACGTGGCCCGGGGTGTCGATGATGTTGATGCGGTGTTCCGGATAGTTGCCGCCCATGCCCTTCCAGAAGGCCGTGGTAGCAGCGGACGTGATCGTGATGCCACGTTCCTGTTCCTGCTCCATCCAGTCCATCGTGGCTGCGCCGTCGTGGACTTCACCGATCTTGTGGTTCACACCGGTGTAAAACAGAATGCGCTCGGTCGTCGTCGTTTTGCCGGCGTCGATGTGAGCGCTAATACCGATATTGCGGTAGCGCTCGATAGGAGTCTTGCGAGCCACTTTGATCCTCTACTGGGATGACGTGACGCAGCCCTGCTGCATCACGCCTCAACACAAACGGGCGAGGCGCCTGAAAAGCGCACCCGCCCGGAATTTATTTCCGCAAACAGCCCAGCCAGGCGCTTAGAAACGGAAATGCGAGAACGCGCGGTTGGCTTCTGCCATGCGGTGAACTTCGTCGCGCTTCTTCATCGCGCCGCCACGGCCTTCGGCCGCTTCGGAGAGTTCACCTGCCAGGCGCAGGGCCATCGACTTCTCGCTACGCTTCTTCGCAGCCTCACGCAGCCAGCGCATCGCCAATGCCATACGACGCGACGGGCGCACTTCGACCGGAACTTGATAGTTGGCACCACCAACGCGACGGCTCTTCACTTCGACCACCGGCTTCACGTTGTTGAGCGCAACCGTGAACACTTCCAGCGGGTCCTTGCCACCCTTGGTCTGGATTTGTTCGAATGCGCCATAAACGATGCGCTCTGCGACCGACTTCTTGCCGGACAGCATCAGCATGTTCATGAACTTGGCAACATCAACGTTGCCGAACTTCGGATCCGGCAACACTTCCCGCTTGGGGACTTCGCGACGACGCGGCATGATTCTTCCTTTACTTGTTCAGTTGGAGCTGGATTCAGCTCCGCGGCCACCAACAAACCCGATCACATCTTCACGACTAACCAGCTTGGCCGGGTGACCACTTACTCGACAGCACCGGCAATCCGGCACTCCCGCCTTGACCGCCCTGCGGCGATCCCTGATCAAAAACTGCTTACTTGGCAGCCTTTGCACGCTTCGCGCCGTACTTCGAGCGCGCTTGCTTACGGTCCTTGACGCCCTGGGTATCCAGCGAGCCGCGAACCATGTGGTAACGCACACCCGGCAAGTCCTTCACACGGCCGCCGCGGATCAGCACAACCGAGTGTTCCTGCAGGTTGTGGCCTTCACCGCCGATGTACGAAATCACTTCGAAGCCGTTCGTCAGACGAACCTTGGCGACCTTACGGAGTGCCGAGTTCGGCTTCTTCGGCGTCGTCGTGTACACACGGGTGCACACGCCGCGACGCTGGGGGCAGTCCTGCAGGGCCGGGCTCTTGCTCTTCGTCGTTTCCGACTGACGGCCTTTGCGAACCAGTTGGTTGATGGTTGGCATTGTTTATTCCTGAAATTGAACAAAATCTGCACGCCGATTTCGGGCAAAGCGAGAATCGACGCACAGTTGACTTCCGAACCGGCGAATCGGGCGCGAACTATTGAACGCGACTCGGCCCACCGAATACCGGAACCCAGCATGATATTCCGGAAATGCCAACTAAGTCAACGGCTTGCGTGATCTGCCGGCCGATCGCGCGGTTTACGTGAGGGGTCGGAACGCTGTGTCAGGCCGATTCGACGACGTCGATGATCTCGTCGCCGAAGCGCTCGAGCTTGCGCACGCCCATGCCGGGAATGTGGCGCAGGTCGTCGATCGTCTCCGGCGCGTTGCGTGCGATTTCGGCGAGCGTCGCGTCGTGGAAGATCACGTAGGCCGGCACGCCGTCCGTCTTCGCGGTTTCCGCGCGCCATGCGCGCAGCGCGTCCCACCGCGCACGCTCGCGGGCGCCCATGCCGGCCGTCGGGTCGACGCGCGTGCCGCTGCGGCTCGACGACTGGCGGGTGCGCTGCGGCTTCACGTAGCGGCGCAGCGTGACTTTTTCCTCGTTCTTCAGCACGGGCTTCGCGGCCTCGGTCAGCATCAGCGCGCCGAAGCCGCCATGGTCGACCGCCAGGTAGCCGTACGCGACGAGCTGCCGGAAAATCGCGCGCCACTCGGGTTCGGACAGCGCCGCGCCGATGCCGAACGTGCTGAGCTGGTCGTGGCCGCGCTGCAACACCTTTTCGGTACGCCCGCCGCGCAGGATCTCGATCAGGTGGCTCGAACCGAAATTGAAGCCGCTCGCGCGCTGCGCGCGGAACACGCACGACAGCGCCATCTGCGCCTCGCGCGTCGCATCCCACGACGCGGGCGGCTCGAGGCACGTGTCGCAGTTGCCGCACGGCTGGCTCGCCTCGCCGAAGTAATTCAGCAGCCGCACGCGGCGGCACGAGATCGTCTCGCACAACCCGAGCAGCGCATCGAGCTTCGACGTCTGCACGCGCTTGTGTGCGTCGTCCGCATCGGACTCGTCGATCATCTTGCGTTGCTGGACGACGTCGCCCAGCCCATACGCCATCCACGCGTTCGCGGGCATCCCGTCGCGGCCGGCGCGGCCGGTTTCCTGGTAATAGCCTTCGACGCTCTTCGGCAAATCGAGGTGCGCGACGAAGCGCACGTCGGGCTTGTCGATGCCCATGCCGAACGCGATCGTCGCGCACATCACGATGCCTTCCTCGCGCTGGAACATTTCCTGGTGCTTCTGCCGCACCTCGAATTCCATCCCCGCGTGATACGGCAGCGCGCGCACGCCCTGCGCCTTCAGCCATTCAGCCGTTTCCTCGACCTTGCGGCGCGACAGGCAATAGACGACACCCGCATCGGTCGTACCGTCGGCATTCGTGTGCTCGGCGCGGATGAAGTCGAGCAGCTGCGCGCGCGCGTTGTCCTTTTCGACGATCCGGTAACGGATGTTCGGACGGTCGAAGCTCGACACGAACACGCGCGCGTCGTCGAGCGCGAGACGATGGATGATCTCGTCGCGCGTGATCGCATCGGCCGTGGCGGTCAGCGCGATGCGCGGCACGGACGGGAAGCGCTCGTGCAGCACCGACAGCTGGATGTATTCCGGGCGGAAATCGTGCCCCCATTGCGACACGCAGTGCGCTTCGTCGATTGCGAACAGGCCGATCTTCGCGCGCTCGAGCAGCTCGAGGAAGCGCCCCGTCATCAAGCGCTCCGGCGCGACGTACAGCAGGTCGATTTCGCCTTCGCGCAGCGCGCGCTCGGTGGCCGCGGCCTCGGCGCCCGACAGCGTCGAATTCAGGTAGGCCGCGCGCACGCCGACTTCGCTCAACGCGGCGACCTGGTCCTGCATCAGCGCGATCAGCGGCGACACGACGATGCCGGCGCCCTGCCCGGCCTCGCGGCGCAGCAGCGCGGGAATCTGGTAGCACAGCGACTTGCCGCCGCCGGTCGGCATCAGCACGAGGCAATCGCCGCCGCCGGCGACGTGCTCGACGATCTCGCCCTGCTGGCCGCGAAAGGCGGAATAACCAAAGACTTCGTCGAGTATTTCGAGGGCGCGGGACATGAATGAGAACTGGGACGGCTAAGCGATGACCGCAATTTTAACAACCCGCTCGCGCGACGCGTGGCGAATCGCGCGATGTTGGCCGTTCGGTCAGGGTTCGTTCGCGTGCATCACGGGCCTGCCGCGGCCGGATCGGACGCGATCGCCGGGCATGTGCCGCGGCGCTGCGCAGGCACGTGATGCGCGTGAACGAAGGATGAAAAAAAACCGCCCGGCAGAACCGGGCGGTTTCGGTGACAGCGATGATAGCAAGGCAACGCGGCTTGCGCCGCCCCGCGCTTACTCGGCTGCCGGGTGTTGCGGCTCTTCCGCCGGCGCGCTCGGCGTGCCGAAGTCGAATGCCTCTTCCGCTGCGATCTGGTCGAAACGCTCGCGATCCGACGATTCCTTCGCCTTGCGTGCCTTGTGGAACGCGAGACCCGTACCGGCCGGAATCAGACGGCCGACGATCACGTTTTCCTTCAGGCCGCGCAGATCGTCGCGCTTGCCCATGATCGCCGCTTCGGTCAGCACGCGGGTCGTTTCCTGGAACGATGCCGCGGAGATGAACGAGTCGGTCGACAGCGATGCCTTCGTGATACCGAGCAGCACGTTGTCGTACGAAGCCGGGCGCTTGCCCTCGGCGATCATGCGATCGTTCTCGTCCAGCATGTCGGAACGTTCGACCTGTTCGCCCGGGATGAAGCGCGTATCACCGTTGTCGGTGATCTGCACACGACGCAGCATCTGGCGAACGATCACCTCGATGTGCTTGTCGTTGATCTTCACGCCCTGCAGACGGTACACGTCCTGCACTTCGTCGACGATGTAGCGCGACAGCGCCTCGATACCCTGCAGACGCAGGATGTCGTGCGGATCGGCCGGACCGTCCACGATCATTTCGCCCTTGTTGACGACCTGTGCATCGTGAACCAGAACCTGCTTTTCCTTCGCGATCAGGAACTCGTGCTGGTTGCCCTCGAGGTCCGTGATGACGAGACGCTGCTTGCCCTTCGTGTCCTTGCCGAACGACGTCGTACCGGTGACTTCCGCGAGAATGCCGGCATCCTTCGGCGAACGCGCTTCGAACAGTTCCGCCACCCGCGGCAGACCGCCGGTAATGTCACGCGTCTTCTGCGCTTCCGTCGGGATACGTGCGAGCACTTCACCGACCTGCACCTGCTGACCATCCTTCACGGTGATCAGTGCGCCGACCTGGAAGCCGATCTGCACTGCGTGCTCCGTGCCCGGAATCTTCACTTCCTCGCCGTTCGCGTCGAGCAGCTTCACCTGCGGACGCACGCTCTTCGAAGCCTGCGAACCGCGGCGCTTCACGTCGATCACGACCAGCGTCGACAGGCCGGTCACGTCGTCGATCTGCTTCGCGACGGTCACGCCTTCCTCGACGTTCTCGAACTTCACCGTACCACCGTACTCGGTGATGATCGGGCGCGTCAGCGGATCCCACGTGGCGAGCTGCGTGCCGGCCTTGATGGTCGCGCCGTCGAGCTGCAGCAGCGTCGCGCCGTACGGCACTTTGTGACGCTCGCGCTCGCGACCGAAGTCGTCGGTGATCATCGCTTCGCCCGAACGGGAAATGACGATCTGCTCGCCCTTCGCGTTCGTGACGTAGCGCATCGTCGCCGTGAAGCGGACGATACCGTTGCTCTTCGCTTCGACCGACGAAGCCACTGCCGCACGCGATGCCGCACCACCGATGTGGAACGTACGCATCGTCAGCTGCGTGCCCGGTTCACCGATCGACTGCGCCGCGATCACGCCGACTGCTTCGCCGACGTTCACGAGCGAGCCGCGGCCGAGGTCGCGGCCGTAGCAGGCTGCGCACAGGCCGTAACGCGTTTCGCAGGTCAGCGGCGTGCGCACGCGCACTTCGTCGATGCCGAGGCGTTCGATTTCCTCGACCGCCGTTTCGTCGAGCAGCGTGCCCGATTCGTACAGCGTTTCCTGCGTTTCCGGATTCACGACGTCCGCGACCGCGACGCGGCCGAGGATACGGTCGCGCAGCGCTTCGACGACTTCACCGCCTTCGACCAGCGCCTTCATCGCCACGCCGTTCGACGTGCCGCAATCGTCTTCCACCACGACCAGATCCTGCGTGACGTCGACGAGACGACGCGTCAGGTAACCCGAGTTCGCGGTCTTCAGTGCCGTATCAGCCAGACCCTTACGTGCACCGTGGGTCGAGATGAAGTACTGCAACACGTTCAGACCTTCGCGGAAGTTCGCGGTAATCGGCGTCTCGATAATCGAGCCGTCCGGCTTCGCCATCAGGCCTCGCATACCGGCCAGCTGACGAATCTGAACCGCCGAACCCCGGGCGCCCGAGTCGGCCATCATGTAGATCGAGTTGAACGACTCCTGGCGCGTCTCGTTGCCGTCGCGATCGATCACCGGCTCCGTCGACAGCTGCTCCATCATCGCCTTGCCGACCGCTTCCGACGTCGCCGACCAGATGTCGACCACGTTGTTGTAGCGTTCCTGCGCGGTGACGAGACCCGACATGTACTGGCGGTCGTACTCCTTCACCTTCTTCGCGGCGTCGCCGACGATCGTTTCCTTCTGCGGCGGCACGAGCATGTCGTCCACGCAGATCGAGATGCCGGCACGCGTCGCGAGACGGAAACCCGACTGCATCAGCTGGTCGGCGAACACCACCGTCGCGCGCAGACCGCACTTGCGGAATGCCGTGTTGATCAGGCGCGAGATTTCCTTCTTCTTCAGCGGCTTGTTCAGCACCGAGAACGGCAGGCCGTGCGGCAGGATCTCCGACAGGATCGCGCGGCCGACGGTCGTCGCGTACAGCGTGATCTTCGGCACGAATTCCGGCGCGCCTTCCGACGTGTCCTCGTTGCGGACCATTTCGGTGATCCGCACGTTGACGCGCGAGGCCAGCTCGACTTCCTTGTTCTCGTACGCGCGGATGACTTCCGACACGCCCGTGAACGACAGGCCTTCGCCCTTGCCGTTGATCGCTTCGCGGGTCGCGTAGTACAGACCCAGCACGATATCCTGCGACGGCACGATCGACGGATCGCCGTTGGCCGGGAACAGCACGTTGTTCGACGCGAGCATCAGCGTGCGCGCTTCCATCTGCGCTTCGAGCGACAGCGGCACGTGAACGGCCATCTGGTCACCGTCGAAGTCGGCGTTGAACGCCGCGCAGACGAGCGGGTGCAGCTGGATTGCCTTGCCTTCGATCAGCACCGGCTCGAACGCCTGGATACCGAGACGGTGCAGCGTCGGCGCACGGTTCAGCATCACCGGGTGCTCGCGGATCACCTCTTCGAGGATGTCCCACACCACCGGCGTCTGGTTCTCGACTTCCTTCTTCGCAGCCTTGATGGTCGTAGCTACCCCCATCACTTCCAGCTTGTTGAAGATGAACGGCTTGAACAGCTCGAGCGCCATCAGCTTCGGCAGGCCGCACTGGTGCAGCTTCAGCGTCGGGCCGACCACGATGACCGAACGGCCCGAGTAGTCGACGCGCTTGCCCAGCAGGTTCTGACGGAAACGACCGCCCTTGCCCTTGATCATGTCGGCGAGCGACTTCAGCGGACGCTTGTTCGCGCCCGTCATCGCCTTGCCGCGACGACCGTTGTCGAGCAGCGAGTCGACGGCTTCCTGCAGCATCCGCTTTTCGTTGCGGACGATGATTTCAGGCGCCTTCAGCTCGAGCAGACGCTTCAACCGGTTGTTACGGTTGATCACGCGGCGATACAGGTCGTTCAGGTCCGACGTCGCGAAACGGCCGCCGTCCAGCGGCACGAGCGGACGCAGTTCCGGCGGCAGCACCGGCAGCACTTCGAGGATCATCCACTCGGGCTTGATGCCCGAACGCTGGAATGCCTCGAGGACCTTCAGGCGCTTCGCGTACTTCTTGATCTTCGCTTCCGAGCCCGTGTTCTTCAGCTCGGTGCGCAGCGTCTCGACCTGCTCGTCGATGTTGATCGCGCGCAGCAGTTCACGCACGCCTTCCGCGCCCATTTCGGCACGGAATTCGTCGCCGTATTCCTCGACCTTGTTGTAGTAATCCTCCTCGGTCATGATCTGCCGCGCCTTCAGCGGCGTCATGCCCGGTTCGATCACCACGTACGCTTCGAAGTACAGCACGCGTTCGATGTCGCGCAGCGTCATGTCGAGCACCATGCCCAGACGCGACGGCAGCGACTTCAGGAACCAGATGTGCGCGACCGGCGAGGCCAGCTCGATGTGGCCCATCCGTTCGCGACGCACCTTCGCCAGCGTCACTTCGACGCCGCACTTCTCGCAGATCACGCCGCGGTGCTTCAGGCGCTTGTACTTGCCGCACAGGCACTCGTAGTCCTTGATCGGCCCGAAGATCTTCGCGCAGAACAGACCATCGCGTTCCGGCTTGAACGTACGGTAGTTGATGGTCTCCGGCTTCTTCACTTCGCCGAACGACCACGAACGGATCTTGTCGGGCGAGGCCAGACCGATCTTGATCGCGTCGAAAACTTCTTCCTGTTGGACTTGCTTGAATAGATCGAGCAGAGCTTTCATTGCTTTCTCTCCGTAGTCCGATTAATTGCGGTCGAGATCGATATCGATACCGAGCGAGCGGATTTCCTTCACGAGCACGTTGAAGGATTCCGGCATGCCTGCATCGATCACGTGGTCGCCCTTGACGAGGTTTTCGTACACCTTCGTCCGGCCGGTCACGTCGTCCGACTTCACCGTCAGCATTTCCTGCAGCACGTAGGACGCGCCGTACGCTTCGAGTGCCCACACTTCCATTTCACCGAAACGCTGGCCACCGAACTGCGCCTTACCACCCAGCGGCTGCTGCGTGACGAGCGAGTACGGGCCGGTCGAACGCGCGTGCATCTTGTCGTCGACCAGGTGGTGCAGCTTCAGGTAGTGCATGTAGCCGAGCGTCACGCGACGTTCGAACATTTCACCCGTGCGGCCGTCGTACAGACGGACCTGGTTCTTCGACGGGTTCATGCCGAGCTGTTCGGCGATGTCGTCCGGGAACGCGAGGTCGAGCATCTTGCCCATTTCTTCCTCGGTCGCACCGTCGAACACCGGCGTCGCGAACGGCACGCCTTCGCGCAGGTTCTTCGCGAGTTCGAGGATCTCGTCGTCGGTGAAGCTTTCCAGATCTTCCTGGCGGCCCGACTCGTTGTAGATCTTCGTCAGGAACGTGCGCAGCTCCTCGATCTTCGCCTGACGCTGCAGCATTTCGCCGATACGCCAGCCGAGGCCCTTCGCGGCCCAGCCGAGGTGTACTTCCAGAACCTGACCCACGTTCATCCGCGACGGCACGCCGAGCGGGTTCAGCACGACGTCTGCCGGACGGCCATCGGCCATGTACGGCATGTCTTCGATCGGGACGATCTTCGACACGACACCCTTGTTACCGTGACGGCCTGCCATCTTGTCGCCAGGCTGCAGACGGCGCTTCACCGCGAGGTACACCTTGACCATCTTCAGCACGCCCGGCGGCAGTTCGTCGCCTTGCGTGAGCTTCTTGCGCTTTTCTTCGAACGCGAGATCGAACTGGTGACGCTTCTCTTCGATCGAGTTCTTGATCGCTTCGAGCGATGCCGCTGCTTCGTCGTCCGCGAGGCGGATGTCGAACCAGTGGTAGTGGTCGAGATCTTCCAGGTAAGCCTGGTCGATCTTCGTGCCCTTCGCGAGCTTCTTCGGACCGCCGTTCGCGACCTTGCCCACTAGCATGCGGGCGAGACGCTGGAACGCGTCGCCTTCCACGATGCGCAGCTGGTCGTTCAGGTCGAGACGGTAGCGCTTCAGTTCGTCGTCGATGATCTGTTGCGCACGCTTGTCGCGCTGGATGCCTTCACGCGTGAACACCTGGACGTCGATCACGGTGCCGCTCATGCCCGACGGCACGCGCAGCGACGTGTCCTTCACGTCCGAAGCCTTCTCGCCGAAGATCGCGCGCAGCAGCTTCTCTTCCGGCGTCAGCTGGGTCTCGCCCTTCGGCGTGACCTTGCCGACCAGCACGTCGCCTGCTTCGACTTCAGCACCGATGTACACGATGCCCGATTCGTCGAGACGGCCGAGCTGGACTTCCGCCAGGTTCGAGATGTCGCGCGTGATTTCTTCCGGCCCGAGCTTCGTGTCGCGTGCAACGACGTTCAGCTCTTCGATGTGGATCGACGTGTAGCGATCGTCCGCGACCACCTTCTCCGAGATCAGGATCGAATCCTCGAAGTTGTAGCCGTTCCACGGCATGAACGCGATCAGCATGTTCTGGCCGAGCGCGAGCTCGCCCAGGTCCGTCGAGGCGCCGTCGGCCAGCACGTCGCCGCGCGAGACCTTGTCGCCCATCTTCACGATCGGACGCTGGTTGATGTTCGTGTTCTGGTTCGAACGCGTGTACTTGATCAGGTTGTAGATGTCGACACCGACTTCACCCGCGACTGCTTCGTCGTCGTTCACGCGAATCACGATACGGCCTGCGTCGACGTAGTCGACCACACCGCCGCGGAACGCCTGGACCGTCGTACCCGAGTCGACCGCGCAGGTGCGCTCGATGCCCGTACCGACGACCGGCTTTTCCGGACGCAGACACGGCACGGCCTGACGCTGCATGTTCGAGCCCATCAGTGCACGGTTCGCGTCATCGTGCTCGAGGAACGGAATCAGCGATGCGGCCACCGACACGATCTGCGACGGCGCGACGTCCATGTACTGGATACGGTCCGGCGTGACCATCATCGTTTCGCCGGCTTCGCGCGACGACACGAGTTCGTCGATGAGTCGGCCGTCTTCGTCGATCGCGGCGTTCGCCTGAGCGATCATGTAGCGGCCTTCCTCGATCGCCGACAGGTAGTCGATCTGATCGGTCACCTTGCTGTCCACGACCTTGCGGTACGGCGTCTCGAGGAAGCCGTACTCGTTCAGGTGCGCGTACAGCGCGAGCGAGTTGATCAGGCCGATGTTCGGACCTTCCGGCGTTTCGATCGGGCACACGCGGCCGTAGTGGGTCGGGTGCACGTCGCGGACTTCGAAGCCTGCGCGCTCGCGCGTCAGACCGCCCGGGCCCAGTGCGGAAACACGGCGCTTGTGCGTGATTTCCGACAGCGGGTTGGTCTGGTCCATGAACTGCGACAGCTGCGACGAGCCGAAGAACTCGCGAATCGCCGACGAAATCGGCTTCGAGTTGATCAGGTCGTGCGGCATCAGGTTTTCGCTTTCGGCCTGGCCGAGGCGTTCCTTGACCGCGCGCTCGACACGCACGAGACCGGCGCGGAACTGGTTTTCCGCCAGTTCGCCGACGCAACGCACGCGACGGTTGCCGAGGTGGTCGATGTCGTCCACTTCGCCCTTGCCGTTGCGCAGCTCGACGAGGATCTTGATCGTCGCGAGGATGTCGTCGTCCTGCAGCGTCATCGGGCCGACGATCTCGTCACGGCCGACGCGGCGGTTGAACTTCATGCGGCCGACCTTCGACAGGTCGTACGCTTCTTCGCTGTAGAACAGACGGTTGAACAGGGCCTCGACTGCTTCTTCGGTCGGCGGCTCGCCCGGACGCATCATGCGGTAGATCGCGATGCGCGCGGCCGTCTTGTCGGTCGTTTCGTCGACACGCAGCGTCGACGAGATGTACGGGCCCTGATCCAGATCGTTCGTGTAGAGCGTCTGGATGTCCTTGATGCCCGCTTCGCGCAGCTTCTCGAGCACGCTTTCCGTGACTTCGTCGTTCGCGCTCGCGATCACTTCGCCGGTGTCGCCGTCGACGACGTTCTTCGCCAGCACGCGGCCGAGCAGATAGTCTTCCGGCACCGAGATGAACTTGGTCTTCGCGGCTTCGAGGTCGCGAATGTGCTTCGCGTTGATCCGCTTGTCCTTCTGGACGATGACCTTGCCATCACGATCCGTGATGTCGAAACGCGCGACTTCACCACGCAGGCGCTCGGGCACGAACTCGAGTTGCGCGCCTTCGTCCATCAGCGTGAAATTGTCGAACACGAAGAAGTTCGCGAGGATCTGTTCCGGCGTCAGGCCGATGGCCTTCAGCAGGATCGTGACCGGCATCTTGCGGCGACGGTCGACGCGGAAGTACAGGATGTCCTTCGGATCGAATTCGAAGTCGAGCCACGAACCGCGGTACGGAATGATCCGTGCCGAGAACAGCAGCTTGCCCGAGCTGTGCGTCTTGCCCTTGTCGTGTTCGAAGAACACGCCAGGCGAACGATGCAGCTGCGAGACGATGACACGCTCGGTGCCGTTGATGACGAACGAGCCCGTCGGCGTCATGAGCGGAATTTCGCCCATGTACACTTCCTGCTCCTTCACTTCCTTGACGACCGGCTTGTTCGGCGATTCCTTGTCGAGGATGACGAGGCGGACCTTCGCGCGCAGCGCGGAGCAGTACGTCAGGCCTCGCTGCTGGCATTCCTTGATGTTGAATGCCGGCGAGGACAGCGCATAGCTCACGAACTCGAGGCGCGCGAAACCGTTGTGCGAAACAATGGGAAATACCGATGTGAACGCGGCCTGCAAACCTTCAGGCTTACGTTGCGTCGCGGGCACATCGGCTTGCAGAAACGTGCTGAATGATTCAAGCTGAGTAGCCAGCAAGAACGGAACTTGGTGAACGATGGGGCGCTTCGCGAAACTCTTGCGAATGCGCTTCTTCTCGGTGAAGGAATATTGCATACGATCTCCGAATCACGGCGGGTGCTATCGAGGCGGAATACCTGGACGTTTCAAACCCGAGTGTTCACCGACTGAGACCCGATGGCCGTTCGACGGCTTGAACGAGCCGAGAAGCTTGGTGGTTGGCCGCTACCAACCGCTGGCTGACGGCAGCGGATGCCTGTGTTGCCCGCTACCCGACCAAACTTGCCTTCTGCAGTCGCTTCAGAAGACAAAGAGAACCGCCAATCGTGCGTGATTCATCACAACGATCAGGCGGTTTTCTTTGGCTTCTGGGGCCGATTATTCGGGCTCCCGAATGAGTGCCAGAATAACGTCCCCACAAAGCACAAAAAGGCCGGCGGTGAAAATACCGCCAGCCTTCGCACAGCGCGCCGAAACTTACTTGACTTCGACCTTCGCGCCAGCTTCTTCCAGCTTCTTCTTGGCTTCTTCAGCAGCAGCCTTGTCGACGCCTTCCTTGATGGGCTTCGGTGCACCGTCAACCAGGTCCTTCGCTTCCTTCAGGCCCAGGCCCGTCAGTTCGCGAACGGCCTTGATGACCGAAACCTTGTTGGCGCCGGCTTCAGCCAGGACGACCGTGAATTCGGTCTTCTCTTCTGCAGCAGCAGCAGCGCCGCCGCCTGCCGGGCCAGCGACTGCCACTGCAGCTGCCGACACGCCAAACTTCTCTTCGAACGCCTTGACCAGTTCGTTCAGTTCCAGAACGGTCATCCCTTCGACTGCTGCCAGGATGTCTTCTTTTGCGATTGCCATTTGAAATACTCCTAAATTGAATTCGGATACAGCCAGCGATCAGTAACGCTGATGCACGTTCGCTTATGCAGCTTCCGCTTGCTTCTTCTCGGCCAGCGCGGCCAGAGCACGCGCGAAGCCCGAAACAGGCGCTTGCATAACGAACAGCAGCTTCGAGAGCAGTTCTTCGCGGCTCGGGATGCTTGCCAGCGCTTGCACGCCAGCCTTGTCCATCACCTTGCCATCGAACGAACCAGCCTTGATGACCAACTTGTCATTGCTCTTGCTGAAGTCGTTGACGACCTTAGCAGCAGCAATTGCATCTTCCGAGATGCCGTAGATCAACGGACCAGTCATCTGCTCTGCCAGCGGAGCAAACGGCGTACCTTCGACGGCGCGACGCGCCAGCGTGTTCTTCAACACGCGCAGGTAAACCTTTTGCTCACGCGCTTGCGCGCGCAGCTTGGTCAGATCGCCAACCGCAATTCCACGATACTCAGCCAGCACAACGGTCTGGGCCTTCGCGACTTGCGCGGAAACCTCAGCGACGACGGCTTGCTTGTCTTCTCTATTAAGCGGCACGGTTAGCCTCCAGAAACGATACGTTCGGCATGGCCGGCATGGCCGAAACCTCACGTACCTCGTTCAACAACGGCGTCCGACCTCGTTAGGAGTATTTCCACCTCACGCCGCGAATCGCTTCGCGGCCTGCGGCTTCACCACTGCAAAACTTTTTCGGGTTCGCCATCTGCGTTGGCTTGAATTAAGGGGATCACCCGACTGCTGCGCCCCACCAACGGTCTTTGATAACCGGTTGTCCGCCCTGCTGCACGAACAACCGCCCAAAGCCCATGTGGGCCGCTTCGCGAACGAAACGGCCCGAATACTTGCTTACTGTGCTGCCAGCGTAGCCTGGTCGACACGCACGCCGACGCCCATCGTGCTCGACAGTGCGATCTTGCGCAGGTACACGCCCTTGCTCGTTGCCGGCTTTGCCTTCTGCAGCGCTTCGATCAGCGCCGACAGGTTCGAACGCAGCGCGGTCGGCTCGAACGATGCACGGCCGATGGTCGCGTGGATGATACCGGCCTTGTCGACACGGAATTGCACCTGACCAGCCTTCGCGTTCTTGACGGCGGTGGCGACGTCCGGCGTGACCGTACCGACCTTCGGGTTCGGCATCAGGCCGCGCGGGCCGAGGATCTGGCCGAGCGTACCGACGATACGCATCGTGTCCGGCGAAGCGATCACGATGTCGAAGTCCATCTGGCCAGCCTTGATCTGCTCAGCCAGGTCTTCCATACCGACGATTTCCGCGCCTGCTGCACGAGCCTGCTCGGCCTTTTCGCCTTGCGCGAACACGGCAACGCGAACCGACTTGCCCGTACCTGCCGGCAGAACGACCGAACCACGAACGACCTGGTCCGACTTCTTCGCATCGATGCCGAGCTGGACTGCGACGTCGATCGACTCGTCGAACTTCGCGCTCGCGCATTCCTTCACGAGGCTCAGTGCGTCTTCGATCGCGTACAGCTTCTGACGGTCGACCTTGGCGGCAAATGCCTGACGGCGCTTGGAGATCTTAGCCATTTACACGCCCTCCACAGTGATACCCATCGAGCGTGCGCTACCAGCGATGGTGCGAACGGCTGCGTCCAGATCAGCTGCCGTAAGGTCCGGCATCTTGGTCTTCGCGATTTCTTCGGCTTGAGCGCGCGTGATCGAACCGACCTTGTCGGTGTGCGGCTTGCTCGAGCCCTTGTCCACCTTCGCCGCCTTCTTGATCAGGACGGTCGCCGGCGGCGTCTTCATCACGAACGTGAAGCTCTTGTCAGCGAATGCCGTGATGACCACCGGCACCGGCAGACCCGGCTCCATGCCTTGAGTCTGCGCGTTGAACGCCTTGCAGAACTCCATGATGTTCAGGCCGCGCTGGCCCAGTGCCGGACCGACCGGCGGCGACGGGTTGGCTTTACCTGCAGGGATCTGCAGCTTGATAAAGCCGATAATCTTCTTTGCCATTTGAAACCTCATTGGAACGCCGGAGAAGGCGTTCGGTGAGTGATAACGCGCTTTCGCCGCTGGCTACTGACGCTCCTCAACGGCCATGACGCGGGCCGTAAGCGCGAAGGTGGGCAGCCGAGGCTGCCCACCGAATCGGGATCAAACTTTTTCGACCTGGCCGAATTCGAGTTCGACCGGGGTGGATCGGCCAAAAATTGTGACCGACACACGCACACGCGATTTTTCGTAGTTGACTTCTTCGACGGTGCCGTTGAAGTCCGTGAACGGGCCTTCCTTGACGCGCACCATCTCGCCGACTTCGAACAGGGTCTTCGGGCGCGGCTTTTCGACGCCTTCCTGCATCTGCGACATGATCTTCTCGACTTCCTTCGGGGAAATCGGAGTCGGGCGGTTACGCGCACCGCCGACGAAACCGGTGACCTTCGCCGTGTTCTTCACGAGGTGCCACGTTTCGTCCGTCATTTCCATTTCCACGAGCACGTAGCCGGGGAAGAAACGACGCTCGGTCACTGCCTTGTGGCCGCCTTTGACTTCGACCACTTCTTCGGTCGGGACCAGGATCTGACCGAATTTGTCCTGCATGCCAGCACGTTCGATGCGCTCCTGAAGCGCGCGTTGCACGCTCTTCTCCATACCGGAGTAGGCGTGCACGACGTACCAACGCTTTCCGCTCGGGGATGCCGGAGTATCGCTCATATCATTTCCAACCCAGAATCGCCGAGAAAATCACCCATTCGATCGATTTGTCGCTCAACCAGAGGAAAATCGCCATCACGAGCACGAAACCGAACACGACGAGTGTGGTTTGCGTTGCTTCCTTGCGGGTGGGCCATACGACCTTCCGGACTTCCTTGTACGAATCCTTGGCAAACGCGATGAGGCTCTTGCCAGGGGCGGACATCAGCCCGACGGCCACGCCGGCGATGATACCTACCGCCAACGCGGCACCGCGGACATACCACTGCTGATTGGCCAGCCAGAAGAAGCCCACGAATCCGGCCAACACCAGCAATACGCCCAGGGCCAGCATCAGCTTATCGCCGGAGGTATTTACAGTTTCGACGGATGGATTCGCCATAACACCTTAAAACAAATGCCACGTGGGACACGTGGCGATTTTTGGCAGGGGCAGAGGGAATCGAACCCCCAACCTTCGGTTTTGGAGACCGACGCTCTGCCAGTTGAGCTATACCCCTAAACCATGTTGGGGCCGGCTGATGCCAGCCCCAAAACTGTCGATCAACGAATAACTGGCTTACTCGATGATCTTGGCGACGACGCCGGCGCCGACCGTACGGCCGCCTTCGCGGATCGCGAAGCGCAGACCTTCTTCCATCGCGATCGGAGCGATCAGCTTCACCGTGATCGACACGTTGTCGCCCGGCATCACCATTTCCTTGTCCTTCGGCAGCTCGATCGAGCCCGTCACGTCCGTCGTACGGAAGTAGAACTGCGGACGGTAGTTGTTGAAGAACGGCGTGTGACGGCCGCCTTCGTCCTTGCTCAGCACGTACACTTCAGCCGTGAAGTGCGTGTGCGGCGTGATCGAACCCGGCTTCGCCAGAACCTGGCCACGCTCCACGTCTTCACGCTTCGTGCCGCGCAGCAGGATACCCACGTTGTCGCCTGCCTGACCTTGGTCCAGCAGCTTGCGGAACATTTCAACGCCCGTGCAGGTCGTCTTCACCGTCGGCTTGATACCGACGATTTCGATTTCCTCGCCGACCTTCACGATGCCGCGCTCGACACGACCCGTCACCACCGTACCACGGCCCGAGATCGAGAACACGTCTTCCACCGGCATCAGGAACGCGCCGTCAACTGCACGCTCCGGCGTCGGGATGTACGTGTCCAGCGCGTCGGCCAGGCTCATGATCGCCACTTCGCCCAGCTCGCCCGTGTCGCCTTCCAGCGCCAGCTTCGCCGAACCCTTCACGATCGGCGTGTCGTCGCCCGGGAAGTCGTACTTCGACAGCAGTTCGCGAACTTCCATCTCGACCAGCTCGAGCAGTTCAGCGTCGTCCACCATGTCGCACTTGTTCAGGAACACGATGATGTACGGAACGCCAACCTGACGCGCCAGCAGGATGTGCTCACGCGTTTGCGGCATCGGGCCGTCCGCTGCCGAGCAAACCAGGATCGCGCCGTCCATCTGCGCCGCGCCCGTGATCATGTTCTTCACATAGTCAGCGTGGCCCGGGCAGTCGACGTGTGCGTAGTGGCGGTTAGCCGTTTCGTACTCGACGTGTGCCGTGTTGATCGTGATGCCGCGCGCCTTTTCTTCCGGTGCCGCGTCGATCTGGTCGTATGCCTTCGCTTCGCCGCCGAACTTCTTCGTCAGAACCGTCGTGATCGCTGCCGTCAGCGTCGTCTTGCCGTGGTCAACGTGACCAATCGTACCAACGTTCACGTGCGGCTTGGTCCGCTCAAACTTTTCCTTGGCCATTTTCAACTCCCAAAAGGAATTTCACAGGTTGCGCCGCGCGCAAACAAGACACTGACTTTTTACTGCTGGTGCCCATGGGCAGGATCGAACTGCCGACCTCTCCCTTACCAAGGGAGTGCTCTACCACTGAGCCACATGGGCGCTACGCTTCAACTTAGCGGTCTGGAGCGGGTGAAGGGAATCGAACCCTCGTCGTAAGCTTGGAAGGCTTCTGCTCTACCATTGAGCTACACCCGCACGGGCCACTAACGATTCCTTGCCGCTCACTGCGCTGATATCTTGGTGGAGGAGGTTGGATTCGAACCAACGTAGGCGTAAGCCAACAGATTTACAGTCTGCCCCCTTTAGCCACTCGGGCACCCCTCCGTAGAGAACTGACGATTATGGGGGTGCATCGCACTCCTGTCAAGCATATCCGGAAGATTATTTTCACTTTCTTCCCGACTCCTGCTTCCCGCCGATCCCCGCCCTTGCCCGGCTAAGGCAAGCGCGAGATGTTGCCGACCGGCGCCACATCTTCGTCAGACTCCGCCTTCAGCGCGGATCTGCATCTGCGCTAAAAACGAAAGACCGCCATCATACGGCCTCTTTCGCACAATGCCAAGCGGGTAGACACAAAATTTCGGCAAATTTCGTGCCGGGCGTGTTCGGCCAGCAGGGCGTCGGGGGTTCACGGGAGGTTCGTCAGCGCTTCTTGCAGGAAATAGCGGCTTTGCAGCGGGCACTGCAGGCTGCCCGCCCCGATCCAGGCCAACATGGGGACAAATGCTTTCGCGCCCCCTTCCGCAATCGGGGCGAACCGGCCTCATTGCCGAATTCGATCACCCTGTTGCGTTCGACGACTTTCCCGGGGGCACGATATCGTCCCGAATCGCCGGCCTCCCTCCGGTGCCCATCTCCACGCGCCAGCCTGCTTCCTTCATATGCCGCGCTTGCTCTGCAACGGCATTCCTTTGTGGTGCAGCGACATGCCGCGGCTTCGGCAGACTCTTGGTGCCGCTCGAGGTCGATCAGGACGATTCGACAGCCAGCATGACTCTCGGCTGCACCGCCGTTACCGGCGCCGTGCTCCGCGGTTGGGGAGCATCAACGATTGCAGCCCGCGCTCGATTCCTTGATGTGTGGGTCGGCACGCGCCGGCTCTCTCGCGGCACAACAGCGGAATCGGGAAGCGATGGCTCGATGCCGTCTCGAGCGATGAACGCGACGGTTCTGCACGTCCCGCTGCCCTGCTTGCGGGCACTGCTGGCGACGCGCGCCCTGGTCCAGGCCTCTCTCTGGCCTTGCTACCGCCGCGTCGAACGTTCCGCCGGCCGGCATCGCTGTGTCTCGTCGTGCAAACCGCTCAGCGTCAGCATCGAATCGGCATCGCGGCGAATCTTCGGCGTACACCGAGACATCACAACTGTTCGTATGGTGCCCGCCACGTCCAGCTGCGCTCCCAATTTCGGCGCCGCGCTCCACGGATGAGCCGCCGTCACGCCACACGCGCCCAAAGACAGTGGAAAGCGTATAGATGGCGCAGGAGCGTCGACATCCGAAGTGCGCTGCCCGGCAGTGTTCGAGCTGCCCCGGACTCACGACCGGAACACGGCACCGCAGTCTCCATCTGCAGGAGACTCTCTGCCCGGCGATCCGAATACGGTCGCACAAAACGCGCTCTAGGCGTCGACGCCGACAGCACATCCTTCACATCGATGGGAAAAGGCCTAGGCCACGGAGGTGAGGCTACCTATCCGCTCATCGGCGAAATTTACGCGTTACGGAACGGTCAACGGGCGGCCGTCGAGAGGAATCGCACCGCTTTTTGATCTTCTTTGGCCCCGCGATACGCACACGGCTCGGCGGACCGTCGACCGCGACTCAAGCGTAGATCGCGGCCCGATAGGGCTATTTCAGGCGAAGATATAGCGAGTTAGAACGGAAATGTCGCCTAATAGCAACGCCGCGCCTCCCTGGCGGGACGCAGCTCGGTCGCGTGGTTTCGCGAGGAACGCACGCACATTTGGCACTTGCGACAAGAGAGCCGGAAGCGCGGACATCCCACCCGTTCTTGCCACCAACCCGCGGGAGATAGAGCGAGCGCAGGGCGCACCCGCTGCCACGCGATATGCGCAGCGCACCGAGGCAGAAGACGCGCTCGATACACCGGCGATCAAGGCGCGTTGATCGATTATCGGGTGACGTGGGGTAGCCAGACCTGGCGGGCGCCTGTGTCGAACAAGGCCGGCCGGAAGATTACTCTGGCGAAGTTGTCCAAGGCGATTTCTCGCCGCGGCCCTGATGGCCGCCGACACAAACGAAAAATAGAAGGTTCGTGATTTCAGCAACATTAGTTGCTGGCGTACAGGCATCCCGACGGGCGAGATGCATTTGGCCAATCTCGAGGAGACGATTTCGATTTGAGCCAACGCCTTCGACACCCAACTCGTGCCACACGGCGCTTCGCCGCACGCTTTTCTGGCGCGCCAATGCAAAAACCCCCGCCTTTCGGGCGGGGGTTTCTGGCTTAGGGAGCCTGACGATTACCTACTTTCACACGGGAATCCGCACTATCATCGGCGTAGAGTCGTTTCACGGTCCTGTTCGGGATGGGAAGGGGTGGGACCGACTCGCTATGGTCATCAGGCAAAGGGGGTTGTTGCGTTGCTTCGCAGCGCAACCAATCTTGGAAGAAGCAGTAATTTAGGTTGTG